>NZ_CP061306.1:336540-673080 GCF_018687815.1 Polynucleobacter sp. JS-JIR-II-b4 | reverse complement strand
TTGATTAACACCATGCGCTGTTTAATGGGTTCATATAGTTTTGTATCAACCAATAAGAAGCTCGTTTGCTTTGTCACCTCAGGCGACTTCGCCAGAGAAAGTGCAGTAAAACCAATATCCGCTGCGCCGCTCATTACATAAGTTGTAGCACCCCCAATATTGTCGGCATAAACAAGCTTATCTTTAGCGAGATCCCAAAGCCCCTCTGCCTTTAAATACTGGACTGCCGCCCTACCATAGGGCGCAAGCTCAGGCTTTGCGATAGCTATCTTATTCGCCTTAATAATAGCCTTAGCTATATTTGCTTTGCCATCAAGCAAGAAAATCCCGGAAGAGTTCTTAGTGATGACGGCCAACTTACCAATAGCATAAATTGCCCCCTCATCTATTGTTCTGCCGCTTCTAAAAAGCTCAAGCGGAAATTGCTCATCAGCGGCAATAAATAAATTAAATGGTGCCCCATTCATGATTTGTGTGGCGAAGTTGCCCGATGAACCATAGACCACTCTTATCTCTGGTTTACCACCAGCCTTAAAAACAATCGCAATCTCGTTGAAAGCATCTTTCATATTGGCAGCCACGGCAATAGTGGATGTCTGCGCAAAGGCAGTGCCAATGGAAAATAAGAATGCTGAAACTAAAGCCAGTAGGCGCATGGTGCTCATGAAATCCATTCTAGTGGATTCGCACTTGCTTGATGGTTTAAAAAGAAGGCTATAGCCAATCCTGAATTTGTCTATTTAAACTTACCGCCTTGTATCCCGGGGTCTCTCCAGAAGTGCTTCGTATTTTCCGGATTAACCTGGAGGATTCTGATTGCGCCGCCATCTCTTTATTCATAGCGATAAAGAAAATTTCATCCTTGAGTGGCACAAAACCCAGGCCATTTTCTAGGGCGATATTCTTTACCCCCAAACCTACATCTGCCTTCCCAGCCAAAATGGCATTGGCGACAGCAGAGTGAGTAAATTCTTCAGCCAGGTATCCATTAATCTGAGTGGGGTCAATACCCTCCTCCATGAGCAGGGTATCTAATAGGAGTCTGGTACCAGAACCAATCTGGCGATTAATAAAACGTATTTTTTTGCCAACCAAATCTTCTATAGATCGAATATGCAGAGGATTTCCCTTCTTCACAATCAATCCCTGAGTTCGCTTCATCACAGGATAGATCTCAATGTCATTTTTTGATAAGCGCTGATAAATTGCTTTGGAACTCTTCTGATCTGAGACATGATATCCAGCAATGTGTGCTTCATTATTCAGCAGCCTCTCTAAAGATTCTCCTGAGCCAGCAATTTTTAGGTCTATCCCGCTTACTTCACTAACTGCTTTTTGAATCACTGAATCACTACTGGAGAAGAATTTCCAGCGAAGACTTTCTGACTTTTGTATTTTCTTAATTTCTTTCAGCAACATGTCATGGTATTGAGCATCATGCTTTAAATATCCTGCTTGCATATCCTCAATAAACTGAATCAAAAATTCACCAAACTTAGTCAATATTGATCCATGTCCCTTGGTCCTAACAATCAGTGGCATACCCAAAGTTTCTTCGGCTTGATTCAGCTTGCCCCAGGCACCCCTATATGAGGTGCCTGATTTTTTGCTGGCAACCACCAAGGAGCTGCCCCGACCAATATCTTTTAACAACTGAGATAGCCATATCAGGTCAATGGAGCTTTTTCCATCAGCCCTGGTTTTAACGATGAGGGTTGGTCGCACTTCAATTTGCATATGTAATCTTTTGCATATTCAATAAGTATTAATGTATGCGATCATACGACTTTAATCAACCCCTTTGAGCTTGACCATGAATAAAATGATTCGCAGACTTCTCCCCGCTATTTCAATAGCCCTCTCCATATTCGCCACCCAGGTTTGCGCCCAAGAAAAAAGCATTGTGGTCTCCTCCACTACCTCTACTGAGCAATCTGGCCTGTTCAATTACATGCTCCCCATCTTTAAAATAAAGACTGGTATTGAGGTTAAGGTTGTAGCCGTTGGAACTGGGCAGGCATTAGATATTGGCCGCCGTGGTGATGCAGATGTTGTTTTTGTTCATGACAAGCCAGCTGAAGAGAAGTTTGTTGAAGAAGGCTTTTCTACTAAGCGTTACGAAGTGATGTACAACGACTTCATTCTCATCGGACCTAAATCAGATCCCGCAAAAATCAGTGGTGGCAAAGATATTCAAGTTGCACTCCAAAAAATTGCTACTGCACAAGCTCCTTTTGTATCACGCGCAGATAAAAGTGGCACACATGCTGCAGAGCTTCGCTACTGGAAAGGTGCGGGCATCACACCTTCTTCAAGTCAGTCTTGGTACAAAGAAACAGGCTCAGGTATGGGCCCTGCCCTCAATACCGCCTCTGCTATGAATGGCTATATATTGGCTGACCGCGGCACCTGGCTCAGCTTTAAGAATCGTGGCGATCTTGTGATCCTTGTGCAAGGCGACCCAAAGCTATTTAACCAATATGGTGTGATGTTGGTTAATCCAGCCAAGTTCCCTCATGTGAAAAAGGTGCAGGGTCAAGAATTTATTGATTGGCTCATCTCCAAGAATGGGCAGGACGTCATTGCTAGCTACAGGATTGATGGCGAGCAACTATTCTTTCCGAACGCTAAAAAATAATCTAGCCCCATTAAGCAAAAAGCCCGCATCTGCGGGCTTTTTTACAACTAGCGTAAAGCCTAGTTATTTACTGCTTATTTCATACTTACTTCTTAGGTGTTACAAAGCCAATTGCTGTGTCGTCAACAAACTCAACCATCACGTCATCACCAGCTTTGAACTTCTCAAGACCAAGAACAGCCGGATCTACTTTAACTTTTTGCTTCTCGCCGCTTGGCAATGTGAAAGTCACGATACGTGTCTTTTGATCAATGGTTGAAATCTTTACAGTTGCATAAACAGTTTCTGTTGTCTCTTCAAATGGCTTAGCAGCGCCTTTGCCAGCGATCACTACAGAGCGTACGCCTGAAACACCTGGTTTTTGATCTTTACCAACAGCAGTTAAGCCAACAGCAACTGCCTGTGCATGCTCAACCAAGAACACGTCGCCCTTTTTAACCTTATCCAAATCATTAATAGATTTAGCAACGTTCATCTGCGCCAAATTACCATTAGCATCTTTCAATACAACGATACGCTTCTTTGCATCTACTGAATCAACGGTTGCGCTCAAAACAACAACGTCAGCGGCTAAAGGCAACATCTTTGCAGGGAGCTGAGCAAAAACAGAGCTTGCAAAGGTAACGCCTACTGCAGCAAACAAACCAGCTAATAAAGATTTCTTCAAGATAACTCCTAGTTGAGTAAAAGGTTACGGATGGGCCCAATACAGAGCCACGATTCATTGTAACCATGGAATGGGGCACTTTTGTACGGCTTCGAACCGTGCTCATACTCACCTTTATTTGGTAAATTGGATGGGAATTAGCACTTGGAGGTATTGGGAATCTTGGAAATATTGATAAAACCCTGGAAAGAAGCTGAGGTAGACGCCTTTTTGGTGCGCCAGGAGGTATTCATACGGGAGCAAAAGGTTCCAGCAGAGCTTGAATTAGACGAATTTGACCCCTCTGCAGCACATGCCCTAACCTATCTAGAGGCACGTTGTATTGGCACTGGAAGACTGGTAGATCTGGGCGGCGGGCTATATCAAATTGGACGCATGGCCATCTTGGCCCCATTCAGAAATCAGGGCATAGGACTGCAAATTCTAGAGAAATTGGTGGTCCTGGCCAAAACCCAAGGGGCAAAATCGATTGTGTTGCACTCCCAAGTGGTTGCCATCCCCTTCTATGAAAAGCTAGGCTTTAAACCTGAAGGCCCCATATATGATGAGGTAGGTATGCCCCACCGTAATATGATTCTTATATTGCCAAACTAGCTTACCAATCGATGACAACTACCCACAACCCAAACCCTGCTGTATTTACTTATACCCATCGAGTCTGTTACTCCGATACAGATGCAGCGGGTTTTGTCTATCACGGACGTTATCTCGAGATTTTTGAACGTAGTCGCGCAGAATGGCTTGCCCAAAAAGGCTTAAGCCCTACCAAACTCGAGAATGAATTTAATATGGTGATGCCGTTGCGCGAACTCACAATGAACTTCTATAAACCAGGGCGTCTAGATGACTTGCTTTACATAGATCAAGTAATTGAACATCGTGGACGCACTCAGGTGAGTGTTAAACAGACTGCGCAAAGAAAGCTCCCTGATAGCGAAGAATTCCAAGTGATTGCAAGCGCCGTGCTACATATCGTTTGTGTTGATACGAACACACTTAAGCCTAAGGCATGGCCTGATTGTGTATTCCAAGACGAGTAATGTATGTAATGGAGCAAAAAATGTCTGACAGTAAATTACTGACCTTCGTGAAAGAGCTTAGCTTGCTGCTTGAACAAAAGCCAAGTGAAGAGATCGTCTTTAGTAAAGGCAAGAAAATACTAGAGAAACTGATTGCAGCAGATGATTGGCTGCCAGAAGAGTTCACTAAACCGCACCCGCAGTACTACCAGCAATATCTTCTCTATGCAGACCCATTAGATCGATTCTCTGTAGTGAGTTTCGTGTGGGGGCCAGGGCAAAAAACACCACTACACAATCACACCGTTTGGGGAATGATTGGTCAATTACGTGGTGAAGAAACGGGCACCCCCTACTATCGCCAAGCAGATTCCAGTTTCAAGGCAGGCCATGCATGTGTCAGCCTGCCTGGGCACGTTGATACCGTATCACCCGATACGCATGACATTCATGTAGTCGAGAACAGCTTGAGTGATAAAACTTCGATCAGCATTCACGTGTATGGTGGCAATATCGGCCGCATTCATCGCTCGGTATTTGATCCTGCAACTGGTGCAGAAAAGTCATTTGTATCCGGTTATGCCAATACTGTCGTGCCCAACCTCTGGAATCCGGCGTAATTCTCTAATTACCTGACTTTTGGGGTTGATGACTTAAAATAAAGGCTCTTACTGCAAACGCTCTAGCGTGGCAGCTCACCCCATTGGCCGGGATAGTCGTTTAATTGAATACGGGTCAATACTTTATTGGCCCCTATGTTATTTACAGATCTTGGTTTATCAGAACCCATTCTTCGCGCTATTGCTGAAGAAGGCTACACCAGCCCTACCCCAATTCAAGCAAAATCGATTCCTGCCGTCCTAAAAGGTGGCGATCTTTTAGCTGCCGCACAAACCGGCACAGGAAAAACGGCTGGCTTCACGCTTCCAATTCTGCAACGTTTAAGCAGTACCCCTAAATCTAGTGGCAAAAGATTATTACGAGTTTTGATCTTGACTCCTACTCGTGAGTTAGCCGCTCAAGTCCAAGAGTCCGTTGTGACTTATGGAAAATATACTGGCCTGAAATCTACTGTGATTTTTGGCGGAGTTGGCGCTAATCCCCAAATCAAAGCCATTGCTGGCGGTCTCGATATATTGGTAGCTACGCCAGGTCGACTGCTTGACCTCATGTCACAAAATTGCGTATCGCTAAACGACATTGAGATTTTGGTTTTAGATGAAGCTGATCGCATGCTCGATATGGGCTTCTTACGAGACATTAAAAAGATCTTGGCCGCCTTACCTAAGAAGCGTCAGAATCTTTTGTTCTCAGCAACCTTCTCTACCGAAATTAAACAATTGGCAGACGGCTTGCTCAATTCGCCTGAGTTGATTGAGGTAGCCCGTAGCAATAGCGCCAATGAAGCAATTGCCCAGTTGATACATCCAGTAGATAGAAATAAGAAGCATCCTCTGCTAGCCCATCTCATTAAGACTAACGACTGGAAGCAGGTGCTGGTTTTTACACGTACCAAGCATGGCGCGAATAAGTTAGTTACTCAGCTGGAAAAGGATAGCATCACCAGCATGGCCATTCATGGCAATAAAAGCCAATCTGCTCGCACTAAAGCATTGGCTGATTTCAAGGCAGGTAAGTTAACCGCATTGGTTGCCACCGATATTGCTGCACGCGGTATTGATATTGACCAACTCCCTCACGTAGTGAACTATGACCTTCCAAACGTTTCTGAAGATTATGTCCATCGCATTGGACGTACTGGTCGCGCAGGCTCAAATGGCGTAGCAGTTTCTTTGGTGTGCGTTGATGAACATCAAATGCTCAGAGATATTGAAAAACTCATTAAGCAAAAGTTGCCGCAAGAAGTGATTGCCGGTTTTGAACCAGATCCAAATGCCGTGGCGCAACCGATTCAGTTACGCAGTCAGCAACACCAGCAATCTCGCAAGCCAAGACCTGCTGGGACGGCTGGGACCCCTGCCAAGCGCAGCAGCCCACCCAAGAGAAGCTTTAATCGCTAATTCGTTCGTTAAAATATCTATTCTTTATGTTATTACCACTTAAGCAACCCAATATGACTACGTCACGCCGCTCAGCCATCAAAACCATTGTTGGCGCATTAGCATTGCCAACGCTCAACCCAATTGCTTCTGTATTTGCTCAATCTTCACTCGAGTGGACTACATACGAGATCGTGACTGAGGTGAATTTAGAGTCTCCTAAGGGCATCGCACAGAGTTGGGTTCCATTGCCTCTCGTTTTGGATGCAGATTATTTCCGTACCATCGCTATCCGCTCAGAAGCAAGCGATCCTAAAGCAACAACCCAAATGTATGAGACCCCAGATAAGCAAGCGCGCATGGTTTGGACAAAATGGGATGCTGCAGCAACCACTCATAGCGTTAAAGTTTCTATCTTGGTAAGCACCCGCAATCGCAACCTAGAGCTCTCAACACCAAATCCAGCATTGAAACTCTCCAAAGAAGATCAACACTTTTGGTCCCGCCCTACCAAATACCTTCCCACCGATGGCATTGTGAAAGCGAAAGCGCAAGAAGCCCTTGCCAAACTCCCAACTAATGCTACTGATATTGATAAAGCCAAAGCAATCTACAACTGGGTGGTAGATAACACCCATCGTGACCCAAAAACACGTGGTTGCGGTCAAGGTGATGTCAAGCTCATGCTCGAAACCAATAACCTTGGTGGCAAGTGCGCTGATATCAACGCCGTTTTTGTAGCGCTAGCGCGTTCAGCCGGCTTACCAGCGCGTGACGTCTACGGCATTCGTATTGCCGATTCTGCGCGCGGCTATAAGAGCTTAGGTAAGTCAGGCGATATTACTAAAGCGCAACATTGCCGTGCTGAGTTTTATGCATCAGGTTATGGCTGGGTACCCGTTGATCCAGCAGACGTTCGTAAAGTAATCCTTGAAGAAACTGGTGGTCTAGCTGTGACTGATCCAAAAGTGATCGCCATTCGTGATTACCTCTTTGGTAATTGGGAAATGAACTGGATGGCCTATAACTATGACCATGACATCGCATTGCCAGGCTCCAAGCTCGGCAGTAAAGGTGACATTCCATTCTTAATGTACCCACAAGCCGAAAATAACGAAGGCCGGTTTGACTCTCTTGATCCGGATAACTTCAAGTACAAAATTACTAGCAGACGTATTGGTTAACGTTTCATTAAGAAATTGGATGAAGTTATTTATGCATAAGCCAGCCCGAGAATTTTCTCTTGTGCTGGTTTTTTCTTTTCTGACCTTATTTAGCCTTTCAGCTAGAGCAGAGTGGCGTATGCCAGCTCAGCTTGGGCTCCCATCAATAGCTCCATCTCTACAGCTTAATAATCTATCTGGTAAATCAGTAGATCTATCCAGCCTCAAGGGTAAGGTTGTTGTGGTGAACTTTTGGGCCAGTTGGTGTGAACCTTGCCGCGAAGAATTTGAAGAGCTTGCCCAGTTACAGGAAAACTACAGCTCAAAAGGCCTCGTCGTTTTAGCAGTGAATCTTGCTGAAATGAAACCGCGTGTCATGCAGTTTTTAAAAGGCAATGGCTTTCCTGAAAACAGTCTAGAAATCTTGTTTGATCGCAATAGCACCGCCTATAAGTCCTGGAAAGCCCGTGGATTACCCACCACCTTTCTTGTTAGTAAAAGCGGCAAGATTGAAGGGGTTTGGATTGGTGCTATCGAGAACGTTGATAGCAACGAGGTCAAGGGGAAAATAGAATCCCTGCTACGCCAATAAACAAACTCCGTTCTGCATCTGATACTCTCGCTATATGAATACCGTGAACACAGCAAATTCCCCTACCGAACCACGCCTTACCTCCCTCTCTCACGGAGGAGGCTGCGGCTGCAAAATTGCCCCCGGTGTTCTTTCTGAAATCCTTCAGAACGTACCTCAGCTGCCATTTCCAAAAGAGTTGCTCATTGGCATTGAAACCTCTGATGATGCAGCCGTTTATCAAATCAATGAATCTCAAGCAATCGTAGCCACAACGGATTTTTTCATGCCGATTGTGGATGATCCATTTGATTTCGGAAAAATTGCTGCCACGAATGCCATTAGCGATATCTATGCGATGGGTGGCACGCCCCTATTCGCACTTGCCTTAGTCGGCATGCCGATTAAAATCTTATCCAATAAAACTATTGCGCGGATTCTAGAGGGTGGCGCCGAAGCTTGTCGTAGCGCTGGTATTCCCATTGCTGGTGGTCATACGATTGATTCTGTAGAGCCTATTTATGGGCTGGTAGCCATTGGTATTGTGGATCCTAAGCGTGTGAAGAGTAATGCTAGCGCCAAACCGGGAGATGTATTGATTCTCGGAAAACCATTAGGTGTTGGTGTTTTATCTGCCGCCCTGAAAAAAGATCTTTTGGGGCCAGATGGCTATCGAGAGATGATCTCCAATACCACTAAGCTGAATTCTGCCGGCCCTGATTTAGCCAAACTAGCTGGCGTACATGCATTAACAGATGTGACTGGCTTTGGATTGGCTGGCCATACTTTAGAACTCTCACGAGCCTCCAACTGCACAGCGCATATTGATTGGAGCCAAGTGCCCCTGCTATCTAATGTACAAACGCTGGCTGATGAGGGCGTTATTACCGGCGCATCAGATCGTAACTGGCTTAGCTATGGCGATGAAGTTGGGACTCCCGCAGACTTCACACCAGCTCAACGCGCTTTATTGACCGACCCACAAACCAGTGGTGGCCTATTAGTATCCTGCAGTCCTGAGAGCGTTAAAGAAGTGTTGGATATATTTAATCAACATCATTTCCTAGGTGCCCGCGTCATTGGCCAAATGAGCAAGCGCCAAGGAAAGCCGCTGGTTATTTCTTAGGAAGCTTAGTAATTTATTTTTTTAAATTAAAGACGCTTGAGAAATCCAGTTGGCCATTACCTGCTTTGCTATGACTCTCGTAAAGCTGTTGCGCTAATTTCCCAAGAGGAACACTAGCATCGAGGTCTTCCGCATTCTCAACTGCCAGCCCCATGTCTTTGAGCATGAGATCAATACCAAAACCACCAGCATAACCTTTTGAAGAAGGGACGTTTTCCATGACGCCTGGACAAGGGTTATATAACTCCAAAGCCCAGTTGCGACCCGAACTCTTAGACATAATGTCAGACAAAACTTTAGGGTCTAGGCCATTAGCGATACCTAATCGCAACGCCTCACTCGTCCCCAGCATCTGAATACCTAGGAGCATGTTGTTGCAGACTTTAACCGTCTGCCCCGCTCCATTGCCCCCAGCGTGAAAGATATTCTTACCCATCGTCTCCAATAAAGGACGTGCGCACTCAACAGCACTTGTTTCGCCACCGACCATAAACGTTAAAGTGCCCGCTTGCGCACCTGCAGTCCCACCCGAGACTGGCGCATCAATCATGGCAAACCCTTTTGCTTTGGCGGCAGCAGCAACGGCTTGCGCTACCTTTGGTGAAATCGTTGAGCAATCAATAAGCAATGTTTTATGGTTCGCGCTTGCCAACAAACCGGCATCGCCAAGATACAAGCCCTCCACATGACGAGAGGCTGGCAGCATGCTGATCAAAACATCGACATCTTTTGCGGTGTCGTTTGCATTTGCTGCAACGCTACCTCCTGCAGCTGCAAAGGCATCAATCTGGCTTTTTACCAAATCGAAGCCTGTAACTTGATGCCCTGCTTTTAATAAGTTCAGGGCCATTGGTAATCCCATGTTGCCAAGCCCAATAAATCCGATTTTCATATCACTCCAAATTTCTGAATATTGTTTATTGTTTTCTAGAGGCGAGATATTTGACGCCTTCAGACCCATAGGACTCGGAATGCACTTCTTTATAACCCAGTTCAAATACATCGCCAGTGTTATAGGTTCTGCTTTCCCCATGTAAGACGATATCGATACTGCCCTCAACTACTAAAGCCTTCACTTCAAATGGATGCTCATGCTGACCAAGTTGACCATTAGGAACTTGCTGAACCTCTACCGGCTCAGGAAATCCTTCCTTCTCAAGCAACAGTTGAAATTGCTCTGTATTCATGGTCTAACTATAGCGTGGATATACTCTCTTAGCATAAGGTAATTTATATAAGGAGTCATGATGGTGAAAGTCATTGGGCTGATGGAGCTAATAGATCAAAGCGCTTTTGAACAATACCGCTCTCAAGTTGGGCAAACGGTTGAGCTCTATAAAGGCTCCATCAAAAATCGGGGTTCCGTTGCAGAGCTCTTTTGGAATGAACTGGGGATCGCACCCTTTAGCACTTTCGTAGAGCTTGAGTTTACTGAAATACAGGATGCTCATGCCTGGGCCAATAGCCCTGAATACCAAACGCTAGTGCACATCCGCAGCCAGGCAATGAAACTCACTTTGTTTAGCATTGCTATCTAAGCACAGCACTGAAAGTGCAAGTCACCAATAAAAAAGCCTAGCTCGTAAAAGCTAGGCTTATCAATCAGTCTGGAGTGAGAATTACTTCTTAGCTTCCATCGCCTCTTTAGCAGCAGTGATTTCTTTGCGGCGCTCTTTGCAGGCACCGGCGATTTCTTGCAAGGCCTTACGTGCGCGAGCAGCAGATGCCTTAATACCTTTTTCAATAAATTTTTCGTTTTCAGCTTTGTAAGCTTCAAAAGCAGCCAACAATGTATCGTGTTGTGACATCTCGTCTCCTATTAACAAATGAATATTTATACTGACAGCGAAGTCAGTATATCCCCATAAAAACCATAGAAAATCGCCCCCCAAATCAGGGATAACTCTTATATTTGCGGGTTAATTCAAAATAGCCTTAATGAACCAAAATTGCCCAAAAAGGATAAAAAATCCCCGGAAAATCGCCTTTATTGCCTATTTGCCGCCTTATTGGGTTCTCCGCTCACCCCAAAATGAGCGCTTGGCCTTTCTTTTAACTGGTCTACGGCTCTCCACGGACAGTCTTTAGGAAAGACCTTCTGGCCTCCAATAATTCAATGCAGGGTCAGATTAAAAGATAATGACTCCATAAAAGATCCGAGAGACAGTATGACCATGCAAACCAAAAATCATTCATTCGTTCGCAATAAACTTCTTAATAAAGAAGAAATTGCATTTTTAGATGTGCGCGAGGAGGATCCTCATGCGCAAGAGCATCCCCTCTTTGCCGCAAACCTCCCCCTTTCCAGAGTAGAGATTGATGCTTACGCAAAGCTACCAAAGAAAAACGTACCCATCGTCACTCTTGATGATGGTGAAGGTTTTGCTCAATTAGCTGCGCAACGTTTAATCAATCTTGGGTACACCGATGTATCAGTTTTTGAGGGAGGTGTTCAAGGTTGGAAAGTAGCTGGCGGTGAAGTATTCAAAGATGTAAACGTTCCCAGCAAATCATTTGGTGAGTTTGTAGAATCCAAAGCCCATACCCCCTCTTTATCAGCGCAAGAAGTAAAGCAATTAATCGATAACAAAGAAGATGTCGTTGTTGTTGATGTGCGCCGCTTTGATGAATACAACACCATGAGTATTCCAACCGGTATTAGTGTTCCGGGCGCAGAGCTAGTTTTGCGTCTCCCAGAATTAGCGCCTAACCCAAAGACAAAAGTGATTGTGAACTGCGCTGGCAGAACTCGTAGCATTATTGGCACGCAGTCACTAATTAATGCTGGCATTCCAAATGAAGTCAATGCACTACGTAATGGCACGATTGGCTGGACGCTTGCTGGTCAAGAATTGGATAAAGGGCAAAGCAGAAAGTTTCAGGAAGTGAGTGACGATACAAGAAACGAGGCGGCAATTCGCGCTCGCAGCGTTGCTGATCGTGCAGGGGTTAAGCGCGCTAGCCTGGGCGATGTACAGACATGGAAAGCGCAATCTGATCGAACAACTTATTTCTTTGATACGCGCACTCCGGAAGAATATGAAGCAGGTCATCTTCCCGGCTTTAGATCGGTACCAGGTGGACAGCTTGTACAAGAAACGGAGATGGTTGCTCCGGTTCGTGGTGCACGTGTAGTGTTGGCAGACCCCAGTGGCGGTGGAGTACGCGCCAATATGCCAGCATCTTGGTTGGCCCAAATGGCTTGGGATATTTATGTTCTTGATGGAGTAATTACCTCCGATCTCACAGAAAAAGGTATATGGAAGGCACCCCTACCCGCTCTTCCAACAATTGAAAGCGTAGATGCCGCGACCGTTTCCAACTGGCTTAAGAGTGATAGCAATACGATTGCCATTGATTTCAGCACCCATGCTAACTACGTTAAAGGACACATCCCTGGAAGTTGGTATGCCCTTCGATCCCAACTAGCAGAAGCAATGAAAAAAATTCCCCAGGTAGATCGCTATGTCATTACCAGCACACCACCTGAATTAAGCCTCTTTGCTGCTCAGGAAGTGCAAGCTTTGACTAAAGCCGAGGTCCTCGTTTTGGAGGGCGGCAATGCTGCCTGGGTAAAAGCAGGGTTTGAGCTGGAGAAAGGCCCGAGTCATTTAGCCTCGCCTCCTCTGGATCGCTATAAGCGCCCCTATGAAGGCACGAGCGTAGATCCTGCAGCGATGCAGGCATATCTTGATTGGGAGTTTGGTTTAGTGGAACAACTAGGCAAGGACGGAACCCATCACTTCTGGGTGCTCTAGGTCCTTGCTGTTGTTCTAAAAGCTTAACGAGTTGATCGGTTAAACAATCTTGTTACGGATAATGCCGATGCCAGTGATGTTTGTTTCCATAACATCACCTGGCTTCATAAACTCCTGAGGAGTTCTACCTGCGCCAACCCCAGAAGGAGTGCCGGTTGCAATAATGTCGCCCGGCAGTAATGTTAAGCCACGCGATAGCTCGGCAATAATTGCTGGGATCTTGAAATACATTTGCTTGTAACTAGCGTTTTGCTTTTCTACGCCATTCACACGGCAAATAATGCGCGCGTCATCTAAATTGACGCCACCTGCAGTAACAACCCAGGGACCCATCGGACCGTGACCATCTAAGCTCTTGCCTTTAAACCATTGACCGGACTGACGTTTTTGCTGAATATCACGCGCCGTAGTGTCGTTATAGGCAGAATAGCCAAAGACATAGTCCATTGCATTCTCTTCAGAAATATTCTTACCCTTTTTACCAATCACCACTGCTAACTCAGCCTCCCAGTCAATCATGGTGGAAATGCCAGCATCATAAGGAATGTTGTCGAACGGGCCATTCATGGTTTGCGTGCCTTTAGTAAAAAGCACAGGAACCTTTGGATACTCTTTTACAGCAGTATCAGCACGATGCTTGAGACCCTCTTCAAAATGGTCTAGGTAATTCCAGCCCACGCAATAAATATTGCTTTGTGGCTTAGGAATAGGTGATAGCAAAATCACAGTATTCACATTCGCTAAATTACTTCCACGGCCCTTAAACAAGGTTGCCAATTCCAGCAAACCTTTGTTACCAGAACCGGCCAATGAAATCATTGAAGTAGGATCAAATGAAAGCTGCACTTTTTGACGAGCCGCTTCCGCAGGAATATCAACCACCATACCGTCATTAGTAACCAATCCCAATCTTGAGGTGGCACCCATTTTTGGCAAATAGTTGGCAATTCTAAGGCCAGCTTTACCGGTCAATGGCTCAACCACAATCGGCGGCTGACCATCAGTTGCAGCAATGGCATTAGAAATAAACACGCCGCTCATAGCAGTGGTTGCAACCAATTTAAGCGCATCTCTCCGATTTGTATCCACAGCGTCTCCTTCAATATTTTGTTTTTAATGTTTTTATTAATACTAATACGTTGTTTATTAAACAATCTGCCGTAAATATTAATACCAAACCCAGTTCTTAGGCGAAATATTGGAAATATCGCTATCCTCTAGCAATGAATCCCTTGAAGACCCTGCCTCCAATCCGCCTAGCAATCTGCTTTGCGATCCTTATTGGGCTTAGTGCCTGTGGACGAGAGACGTATACCACTTGGAGCTGTAACTCCCCTTCTGAATCCAAAATTCCCATGGTGCTTCGAAAGGCTCAAATGGAATTTAAGGGTGCGCAGCTAGATTATTGCGGCAGTTTGGGCACCCAAAGCTACTTTGATGAGAAATGCTCAGGCCAAACCGATCAATCAAAGACCGTATTTACAAGCTCCTCAGGACTGCTCCTGACCAACGGTCAAGAGTATCAATGCACTGCCTTATAAATAGAATCAGAATTTACTATCGATGAATCGACTCAGCCCTAAGAAATTACTCCTCACCAAATGGACCGCAGTTCAACCGATTGCTAAACAAAAGCATTTCTTGGTGAGCAAAGTAATCCTGCCAGAACCACCAAACGAGAAAATTGAGTTCGTCGAAATTGAGGCGGTCTACTCGAAGCAAACTACGCAAATTGCATGGCGTGATCTCACCAATAGTGAGCTATGGTTACAAGGCTGGAAATAAAAAACCGCCCCAGATCTGAGGCGGCTTTCTGTTTTGGGATACTAGAAATCGATACTAATCAGACTTCTTCTTACCACCGGACTTCTTAACTAAGTCGTCAATATTCTTTTCCGCAGTCTCGGCCACCTGGTTAACAATACGACGCCCCTCTTTAAACATCTTCTGTCCTGTTGAAGACATTTCGTTTACAACCTTAGAGAGCTTATCTGCATGACTTGGCAATTTATTTTCAGCATCTTCCAGCCAGCCCACTAAAGAACTGCGAACCTTTTCCAAATGCTTTTCAGTTTCATCGGCAGCGCTTTCGCCAATATCTTTCAGGACTGACTTCACCTTCTTTTGATAGACTGCAGCGCGCTTAGCAGCCTCTTTTGTTGCCTCTTCTTGCAAGTCTTTTAATTTAGCAAAATCATTCTTAGCAGCAGACTTGGCGCTATCGAGGGCATTTTTCATGCCCCACTCCATTTCAGCAATATGATGCTCACCCAACTGTTTGGCAGCATCTAGCAGCTTATGCGAGTAATCAAATAGCTCTTTAGCTTTTTCTTGTTGCCACTTTTGAAGATCTTTTGGATCCATTTTTACGCTCCTATGAACAAGGGTTAATAAGGCTTTGATAGTTAACTCTATACCGAAATAGATTAACTGCCAATTCCCCCAAATTCAGGCACTAAAATAAGGGTATGACTGAAAGACAATCCATTTACGACGCCATCGGCGGGATCGACAAGGTTGATGAATTAGTAGATCGTTTTTACGATTTAATGGCCTTAGAACCCCATTTTGAGGATCTGCGGTCCATGCACCCTCAGGACCTTTCCGGCTCCAGGGAAAAACTCAAGTTCTTCCTCGCCGGCTGGATGGGCGGTCCTGATATCTACTCACCCAAATATGGTCACCCCATGCTAAGGGCTCGACATCTGCCATTCAAGATTGGTTTAAAAGAACGGGATCAATGGCTAGCTTGTATGTATAAGGCTATGGAAGAGTGCGGAATAACTGGTGATGCCGCGAAACAACTTGAAGAGTCTTTTCTGAACACTGCGGATTGGATGAGAAATCAACCCAACTAATGATGTGGTCATTAAGCGGAAATAGTGATTTGGCGTTATTGGCTAAACTCTAATTAATAGTTCCACTCATAAAGTAAAAAATGATCGAAAGCACCATGCAGCTCCTGAGTGATCCCAATGCTTGGATTGCCTTTCTAACGCTCTCTGCCCTTGAGATTATTCTCGGCATTGATAACATCATTTTTATTAGCGTTATCGCCAACAGACTCCCTTCTGAAATTCGGGAGAAGGTTCGCCGCTTCGGTCTTTTGTTTGCGCTTGTCACCCGCATTCTTTTATTGCTAAGTCTATCGTGGGTAATGGGTCTCACAACCCCCCTCTTCAGTATCTCCGACCACCTGATTAGCGGCAGAGATTTAATCTTATTGCTCGGTGGCTTCTTCCTAATCTGGAAGGCCTCTAAGGAAATTTATATTGAAGTAGAGGTTGGTGAGCATGGCGATGAACTAATTGACCCCCAAGGAAAAGGCCGCGCCAAGTCAATGCTCTCTTTATTTATTGGCTCTGTGCTACAGATTGGCTTACTAGATATTATTTTTTCTCTGGATAGCGTCATTACGGCAGTGGGTATGGTGGATCAAATTAGCGTGATGATCGCAGCAGTCCTTGCTTCAGTCCTCATCATGCTCATTGCCGCCAAGCCTATTGGGGATTTTGTTCAGCGCCATCCCTCTATCAAAGTATTGGCCTTATCGTTTCTAACAGTTGTAGGCGTAGTACTGATCGCAGAAGGAATGGGCGTTCATATTCCTAAAGGCTATGTCTACGTTGCTATGGCATTTTCTTTATCGGTTGAGCTTTTAAATATCCGCTCGCGTGAAAAGAAGAAACTGAAGTAAGCCCTGGTGTGATGAGAAATTTATAGGGATTGCGCACAAGCGTAGCCGCTGGCCCATGCCCACTGGAAATTATGTCCACCCAAATGGCCAGTGACGTCCACGCACTCACCAATGAAGAATAGCCCCGGATATTTACGCGACATCATTGTTTGTCCATCGAGCTCTTTGGTATCTACGCCACCCAACATCACCTCAGCTTTTTTCCAACCTAAGGTACCTGCTGGCTTTACAGACCAGTTCGTTAGCAGCTCCTTAAGAGCTTGACGGTCTTTTTTAGAGACTTCGGCCCATTTGCGACCCATTAGATTGCGCTGCTCTGCAAATGCTTTAGCTAAGCGCTGAGGAAGAACAGAAGCCAAAATCGTTTCAGTAAGCTTTAAGCGATTCTCTTTATTGTTAAAGAGTTCATCACAATTAAATCCTCCAGGACGCTCAATTGCGCCAAGCCAATCGATGTGAATAGGTTCGCCCTCTTCCCAATAACTGCTTGCTTGAAGAACCGCAGGACCTGATAAGCCTTTGTGAGTTAGCAGCAAATCCTCATTGAATCTACAGGCGCCATAACGATGGCCCTTTGAACCGGAGGCAATTCTGACTGGTACAGCTAGACCGGCCAACTCACTGAGATCACCGAAGTTATCTGCAGTAAATGAGAGTGGTACTAAAGCAGGCCTAGGATCAACCACATTTAATCCAAACTGCTTTGCAACATCCAAGGAATAAGCAGTAGCTCCAATGGCGGGCACTGGTAAACCACCTGTTGCCATGACTAGTGACTTGGTTTTTTCGGTGCCAGCATTCGTTTGGATGAGCCATCGATCATCCTCTTGCTCAATTGATTGCACGGAGACTGGATGACGTATGGTCACATTTCCTTTGGCGCACTCTGCAAACAATAGCTCAATGATTTGTTTGGCAGAATCATCGCAAAAGAATTGGCCCTGATGTTTTTCATGGTAACGAATACCATGGGATGTCACCAGTTTGATAAATTCTGTTGAGGGGTATCTAGCGAGTGCACTTTTTACAAAATGCTGATTGAGAGATAAGAAGTTAGCTGGGCTGCTATGGAGATTGGTGAAGTTGCAACGGCCACCGCCGCTAATACGAATCTTCTCGCCCAATACCTCAGCATGATCCAGCACAAGTACTTTTTTACCTAACTGGCCAGCAACTCCTGCGCAAAATAAACCAGCTGCCCCGCCACCGATAATGATGGCATCCCAAGTTTTACTCATCGATTACTCAAAACGATCAATGATGTCAGATGAGATGTTAAGTTTTCTCATATGGAGCTTGGTATAGGCCTGGCGAAAGTTCTTGGTCATGGAGATCATGACTGATGCAGTCCATGCGAAGGAAAACATTCCAGAAAAAGCGATGATCACTGCCAGCATCTTCCAGCCATCGGGAAGAATGTCCTCCATAAATCCCATTGCCGTATAGGTGCTACCGCTAAATAAAATACTTTGCCCCAGAGCGGGTAGTAACCTGAATGCGTACAAAGCTATACCCCAAATTAATATTTCAGCGATATGTGTTAAGAATAAGCAGAAGACGCTCACGTAAAAACAGAGAGCTACAGCAGAGTATTTTTTCTCAGCCAAATACAGAAAAGTTTTCACTTCATAGCGCTTGGCAATCTGCAGTAACGCTACCCCATGAAAAACCATGATCAACAAGAGCATGGCGCCGCCCAAGAGATAGCCTGGAAGATCTAGAGATGTGGCGATGCTAGTTTGCGAAGGATTCATAAGGGGATTTTACAGGCGAGCGCTTGTTAACCCAATTGATACCAATCCCGAATCACCTGCCAAGCCTCCTGGGCGCTTTCAGAGAAGTGGATAGTTTGCATATCCTCCTCATTAATCACGCCAAACTTCACCATGTGATCAAAGTTAATCATTTCATTCCAATATTCTTTACCCACCAGAATAACGGGAATGGGGACGACTTTTTTAGTCTGGATCAGTGTCAACACCTCAAATAACTCGTCACAGGAGCCAAACCCGCCAGGAAAGGCAACGATCGCTCTAGCACGTAACATAAAGTGCATCTTGCGCAACGCGAAGTAATGAAAGCGAAAACTTAAGCCAGGGCTAACATAAGGATTCGGGTGCTGCTCTCTAGGTAGGCTGATATTAAAACCGATGGTTTTATCACCCGCCTCAAATGCACCTCGATTAGCGGCCTCCATAATTCCAGGGCCGCCTCCAGTACAAATATGAAGTTTATTAAAGTTGCTCTCTTGAGTAGCGTTATAGTGAGCCACTAATGACCCGAACTCTCGGGCTGATTCGTAGTACTTGCTATGTAAGAGCGCTTTACTAGCAATAGCTATCTCCGCTGGAGTCTTAGCTTTTTCCTTCAGGGCAAATGCTTCTGCATGACTAATAAAACGAGTTGATCCGAAAACCGTAATCGTATGTTCAATACCATGCTCCTTGAGCAGGATCTCGGGTTTTAATAGCTCCAATTCAAAACGAATGCCAATCGTTTCCCTGCGAGACAAAAAAGCCTCGTCACCAAAAGCAAATTTATAAGAATCCTCAGAATCTTCTTCTGATATTTGAGTCTTGTGTAGATTTAAAAACTCAGTAATTGTCTGCGAGTTATTAATGGGGAGTTTTGGACTCATGTTGCATCCTTTTGACATCTATTTAGGCCCATCTTACTCTGCGAACTAAATCAGTATTAACACCTAGATTAGCAAAGGATTTGAGGGCTTAGGGCTTATCAGGATTTACCTAGCAATTAGGCCGAGTTAAGATTGCCAGAATTTCAACTAAATCGAAGGAAAAGCAATGAGCAACCGTTCAATCATCATCATGGTACTAGTCTTAATTGGTGCCACTGCCTACTTACTCCTCAAAGGCGACGGCAACGTTGATATGGGTGGCGAAAAGCATGGTGCAGAAGCTGCTCATATGGAAGAGGCGAAGAAAGATGCTCCTGCTGCTGCTCCAGCAGCACCCGCTGCTGCTCCAGCAGCAGATGCCAAGAAGTAATTTCTTCCTTTGCTGATAAAACCGCGGTTCGCCGCGGTTTTTTTATCTCTATATTTTGATGAAGCCGATACTCCCCTCGCTCCTATCCCTTACACTTTTGTGTGTATCGCAACTTGCCATTAGTCAATCATCTAAGACCATGAATACCCTTAATCAATCTACCTTATCTTCTTTTGCGCCAACAGGTGTTCTGCGGGTTGGCATTAATTTAGGCAATCCGATTCTGGCTAATGAAGATCCAAGCTCCAAAAACCTATATGGAGTAACCATTGATATTGCGAATGAAATTGGGAAACGTATTTCCCTACCTGTGCAATTGATCCCCTTCAAAACAGCAGGGGCAACAGTCGATGCAGTGAAAACCGGAGAAATTGATTTGGTATTTGTGGCGATTGATCCAGTTCGCGGGGCTGATATCAGCTATACCCCAGCCTATATACAAATTGAAGGTGCTTATATGGTGAAAGCCTCTTCTCCATTAAAGACTAACGATGAAGTAGATGCAGCCGGCAATGAAATTGTCGTTGGCAAAGGCAGCGCCTATGATCTTTACCTTACGCGTGAAATTAAAAATGCCGCCCTTCTAAGAGCTGCAAGCTCACAGGCAGTGATTGATGACTTCATGTCTGGGGCAGGTAATGTCGCAGCAGGTGTAAAACAGCAACTCGAGAGTGACGCCAAGCGCTATAAGGGCTTGCGTATGCTACCCGGTCGCTTCATGGTGATTAATCAGGGGATTGGTATTCCGAAGGCTAGAGTCAATTATGAAAGTACAAGCACCTATTTAAGCAATGTCATCGCAGAACTCAAGCAGTCTGGGTTTGTGGCAGAGGCTATGAAACGCCACAATATTCAAGGCGCAAAAGTAGCTGACTAAATAAGATGATTGAGTTAGCACTGATAAGAATGCAAGCGCTCAGGAATAATGACCTTAGTCCAATGCAATTCATCCCTGATGCATTGAGCTAAAACTGATGATGATTCTGGTTCACCATGCACAACAAAGACATTGCTTGGTTCCCGCTTGAATCCTCTAAGCCATTCTAGTAAACCCGCCTGATCAGCGTGAGCAGACAAACCGCCAATTGTGTGAATCGAGGCCTTTACTGGAACCTCCTCACCAAATAGTCGAACCTTCTCCACCTTATCCACCAATCGCCTGCCCAGACTTCCATATGCCTGAAATCCAGTAATGACAATGGCATTTTGTTCGCGCGGCAAATTACTGGCTAAGTGATGAATAATACGACCAGCATCACACATCCCACTTGCTGAAATAATGATTGCTCCACCTTTAATTTTATTCAAGGCTTTTGACTCTTCCACATCCGCAATAAACCGAAGATCTACAGACTCCGGGTTATTTTTGTACCATGCAAAAGTAGCCTGGGACTGGCCATCCAATTGGGAGAAAAAGTGCTGGGTCAGATGTGTTGCTGCAGTAGCCATGGGTGAGTCAACCCAAATACTCAAATGGGGTAGACGCCCTCTCCTTACTAAGTCGATTAAAAGAAATAAAATCTCTTGGGTGCGGCCTACTGCAAAAGCTGGCATTACTACATTGCCATGTGCGGTCATGGTTGAGGTAATCACCTCAACTAACTCATCCTCGGTATCTTGCAAGCTGCGGTGTAATCGATCTCCGTAAGTAGATTCAACCACAACAACATCAGCCTCTTGAATTAGATCAGGGTCAGGCATTAAGACTTTACCCTTCATGCCGATGTCACCTGAAAATACACAGCGCTTTTTCTCAAGCTCATCTTCTGCAATATCGATTACAGCAATAGCAGAACCCAAAATATGTCCAGCATTATGAAATTCCAACTGGATTCCAGGCATCAACTCTGATGACTGCCCATACTCCAAGGGCTCAAACTGGGCTAGAGTCATTTCAACTTCTTCTCTGGAATACAGCACAACGGGCACCTCTCCACGCCACTTTCCTGCCTTGATCTTTCTCTCGGCCCTCTCCACATCTGTGCGCTGCAAATGCGCGCTGTCGAGCAAAAGAATTTTCAATAATTCGAGGGTGGCATTTGTGCAGTAAATCGGTCCAGCAAAACCTTGTGCACATAGACGAGGTAATAAACCACTGTGATCAATATGCGCGTGCGTTAGCACTACAAAATCGAGATCTTTTGGTGGAAATGGTAAAGGCTCGAGATTCTTATTTGTTGCCTCGCGGCCACCCTGAAACATGCCATAGTCCACCATGAAACGCCTTGGCATGCTAGATAACATGACCTCAACCAAATGGCGAGAGCCTGTTACCTCACCTGCCGCACCAAGAAATTGGATCTTCATATGCTCAGCATACTCTTTCCTATAATTTGCTCAAGAGCCCCTGAAATCAGAGCGATACTATTGATATGACTATCAAACCAGCGACCCTTGACGCCCTTAAATTGGTTCAATTTCTTGAGCGTGAGGCTTCAGAACATAAAGGTAATGCAGGAAAAGTTGTTTTAATAGGTGGCGCACCAGGAATGGCGGGCGCTCTAATTTTGGCGGGCAATGCTTGTTTACATCTTGGCGCCGGGTGGACCATCTTAGAAATTCTAGATCCTGCTTCAGCACGCGCAGATATCGATCACCCCGAACTCATGATTCGCCTTGCGACAGATAATATTCATGAAACATTGAATGCTGCACAGCCCGATGTTATTGCTATTGGCCCAGGCCTTGGGAAATCCGCTTTAGCAATTCAATGCCTACGTGCAACACTTTCATATCCCAACATTCCAGTGGTGATTGATGCTGATGCCCTCAATTTGATCAGTGAATCCACTGAGTTACTTGATCAATTAAAAGCGCGCAATCACACTCTTCCAGGAATGACCGCCCTCACCCCTCACCCCGGTGAAGCGGCAAAGCTTTTAATGACCACCACAGAAAAAGTGCAATCAGATCGTGTGGGCTGTATTCAAAAGTTAGTTGAATTAACTCAATCGATCGTCGTTCTTAAAGGGCGGCACACTCTGATTGCTTCACCCCAACATTCTCCAGTTCAATGCCTTGCGGGTAATCCCGGCATGGGCACTGGAGGCATGGGGGATATTCTGACGGGAAGCATTGCCGCTATCGCCGCTCAAGGAATTCGACATCAACTAGATCTATGGCAAGCCACCGGGATTGCAGTAGAGCTGCATGCCAGCGCGGCAGATAGCTTAGTGAGTAAAGGGATTGGTCCCATAGGCCTAACTCCCTCCGAGACTATTTTAGAAATGCGAGCGCTACTCAATAAGCTGTTATAAATCGATATGCATTCAGCAAGCGCAGCACATCATCACCGACGTTACCTCTATGGCATTTTGATGGCCGGAGTAGGCTCCATGCTGTTTTCTGGCAAAGCGATTTTGGTTAAGCTGGCCTTTGGTTATGGTGCAAATGCGGAGACCCTCCTAGCCTTACGTATGCTCATGGCACTGCCTTTGTTCTGGGGGATCTTTTGGTGGGAGTCGCGCCGCAAGGCAATGGACCCCATCACTTGGCTTGATCGCGCAAAATTATTCTTTCTTGGATTTTTAGGTTACTTTTTATCAAGCTATATTGATTTCTTGGGGCTTCAATACATCTCTGTTGGCCTAGAGAGAATTGTTCTTTATCTCACGCCAACCATTGTTTTATTAATCTCTTATTTTGTTTTAAAGAAACCCGTATCTCAACTACAGTGGATCTCGCTCATCGTTGGCTACATTGGAGTGTTTATCGTCTTTATTCAAGATGCGAGTTCCACCGGCATTGATGCCTGGCTAGGCATGGCTCTCGTATTCGGCAGCGCCTGCTCCTATGCGGCTTACATGATTGGTGCTGGAGAAATGGTAAAGCGTATTGGTAGCGTGCGCTTAGTCGTCTATGCCAGCTCAGCCTCGGCTTTCTTAAGCATCGCGCAGTCAACCATCCACAACCCAATAGCCATATTTGAGCAGCCCCTACCTATTTATTGGTTTAGCTTACTGAATGCCAGCTTATGCACCGTTATTCCAATGTTACTGATTATGATCGCCATTAACCGCATCGGATCTCCACTAGTCGCTCAAGCCGGGATACTTGGCCCAGTCTCCACTATCTTTATGGGATATCTGATACTGGCAGAACCAATCACTTGGACGCAAATTAGCGGCATGACTTTGGTGATGGCTGCAATGTGGCTGTTGGTGCGCAATGATGCGCCAACAAAAAAGTCACCAAATCCCAAAGGATCTGATGACTTCGATGGTGCAGAGCCCCTCAACTAAAGGGGACTCATTTAAGCGTATTACTGAGCTGCGGCGTCAGCTGCTGCCTTAGCTTTCTTTTTGGATTTCTTTTTTGCTTTTTTCTCAGCCTTCTTTTCTTTCTTTGCTTTTTTCTTTGCTTTTTTCTCGGCAGATTTATCAGCCGGAGTAGCAGCAGGTGCAGCTACTGGAGCGGCGGCTGGTGCAGCGACCGGTGCAGGTGCAGGAGCTGGATCAGCAGCCATCACAGAGATGGGAGCAATGCCGATAGCAGCAGAAATCAGGGATGCTAGGCTCAGGCGCGCGATACGAGAAATCATGTAATTCTCCAAGAGAGTTTGTGGATAATTTAATAATACTCATAAATTTGAGAAAAATGCTTCATTTTTAAAAGGTTGCTCATGAGTGATTTTCCGAACGACATTTTTACCGAGCCCCAAGGCTACTCAGTCAATACCCTGGAACAGCTTGGGCCCTTGACTGGCATGGCCGGGATCTGGGAAGGTGTTCGTGGCTTAGATGTAAAACCCAAAGCCGAGGGGCCTAAGAAGCAAGCTTATGTGGAGAGAATTGAGCTCCAACCAATTGATCCCCAAACCAATGGCCCCCAGCTTTTTTATGGCTTGAGATACCACACCCACATCACCAAACCCGATCAAGTAAAGACCTATCATGACCAAGTAGGGTATTGGTTATGGGAGCCCGCAACTGGCAACATCATTCATACACTGAGCATTCCTCGAGGCATGATTACGATGGCTTCTGGTAACGCTGCTGCAAATGCAAGGCAATTTGAACTGCATGCAAAGAAAGATGATCGCTGCGCAGGTATCTCCTCTAATCCATTTTTAGATTACGCCTTCAGAACGGTTGAGTTTCGTATTCAGGTTTCAATTCACGATGATGGTACTTGGTCTTATGAACAAGACACCATGATGAAGATTAAAGATCAAGCAGAGTTATTTCATCACGTTGATAACAATGTACTTCACAAGATTGGCGATGCCACTCCTAATCCATTAGCCAGATAAGCAACTGATCAATTTGATTTGTTAGATGTAATAAAGGCCATCATCTGATGGCCTTTATTACTGAATGCTGAATTACTTGAGTTGATTACGCAGGCTGCGCCTCAGTCTCGGTAATTTTTTCTAATGCGGTAGCAAGATGTCCAACTGTGCGATCAACATTCGCCAACTTCTCTAAACCAAACAATCCAAGACGGAAGGTGCGGAAATCTGCACGCTCGTCACACTGCAAGGGAACGCCTGCAGCTGTTTGCATACCCAGAGCAATAAACTTCTTGCCGGATTGAATATCAGGGTCCTTCGTGTAGCTAACAACTACGCCAGGAGCTTGAAAGCCCTTGGCGGCTACAGAGCTATAGCCTTGAGAGACTAATAGGTTGCGAACTTTTGTGCCCAACTCTATTTGCCTGTCCTTCAATGCTGCGAAGCCAAGTGACTGAGTTTCCTTCATTACATTGCGCAAAATCTTTAAGGCATCAGTAGGCATAGTGGTGTGATAAACATGACCACCCTTTTCATATGCTTCCATGATCTGCAACCACTTTTTAAGATCCATAGAAAAACTACTGCTTTGGGTTGCATCAATGCGCTCACGTGCACGATCACCTAGAGCGATCAATGCGCAACATGGGGAGCTGCTCCAACCCTTTTGAGGTGCGGTAATTAATACGTCAACATTACACGCCTTCATATCAACCCACATTGCACCAGAGGCAATGCAATCCAATACAAACAAACCGTTTACAGAGCGCACTGCCTCACCGACTGCTTTGAGGTAGTCATCTGGCAGAATAATGCCGGCAGAAGTTTCTACGTGCGGCGCGAATACCACTGCTGGTTTTTCCTTCTTGATATAGGCAACCACTTCCTCAATTGGAGCTGGTGCAAATACACCCTGCGTTGAGTCTTCTAACTGATGGCCTTTGATAACCGTCACGTCTTTAGTAATGTTCGCCAAATCAAAAATTTGCGTCCAGCGATAGCTAAACCAGCCATTACGTAAGACCAAGCATTTTTCATTGTTGGCAAATTGGCGGGCTACCGCTTCCATACCAAAAGTTCCGCTACCCGGCACGATGACTGCAGAGCTAGCGTTATATGCATCCTTAAGGATGCTAGAAATATCGACCATCACGCGCTTGAACTCTTCAGACATGTGATTCAAGGAGCGGTCGGTATAAACAACCGAGAACTCTAATAAACCATCTGGATCAACATTGGGGAGTAAGCCTGGCATAGTAATTTCCTAGGGATTTCTGTGATTAGCCCTAAATGATACTGATTTAAGACTTTCTTGGGGGCTGGAACCCAAAACCCTGCTTAAAAGGGCATTTTTGCCTGTTTTGCCAGATTTACCTACCCCTTTTAGAGGAGATCACTATACCCGCAACAATCAGAGCAAAGGCGAGCCCATGAAATAGTTGGGGAGGCTCGCCCAGCATGGCGGCTGATAAAAGCGCAGTAAATAAGGGTATGAAATTAGCAAAAAAAGCGGCAACCGTAGGCCCTGCCCCATTCACACCCAGACCCCAGCAACGATAAGCAATTAAGGACGGGCCAATTGCGACAAAGACAATTAATGAGGCGGTCCACCAATTGAGATCCAGAAAAGCATGGCCAGCTGCAATTTCAAAACCATCAAAAAATCCCGTCCACAATAGACCCACTGTTACTTGCGCCATTAAAAATTCAGCCCATGGCCATTGGCGTTCTGTGCTGGTGCCTGGACGACTTAACATCCAACTATAAAAGGCCCACAAGATGGTGGCTAACATGATTAAAAGATCGCCTACTACCATTTGCATAGACAGCAAGGCCGATAGGTCTCCACGGGTAAGTACAATACCAACACCTAACAAGCTCACCACTGCGCCAATCATCTGCAAGATGCTAGGCTTTACTTGATAAAACACCGCGCCAATAAATAACATCCAGATGGGCATGCTGGCACCGATCAGGGTGACGTTAATGGCGGTAGATGTTTGAAGAGCGAGATATAGCAGTACGTTGTAGCTACCTACCCCGAATAAACCCAAAAGGAGGAAACGTTTCTTGTTTTGCCATAAAGCACTTCCTGGCATCAGCACACGCCAACCCAAAGGAAGTAACAGTAAGGCGGCCAATCCCCAGCGGACTGCGCTTAAGGTAATTGGGGAGATGCTTCCAACCAATACTCGCCCAGCGATTGCATTGCCTGCCCATAAGGCGGTAGCTGTAAGCAAGTAGGCAATGGTGGCGAAATTCAGTTGGTACATACAGAGGGGTTTAATGGGGAAGTAGTTATTTGAGGTCCCCAAGCAAGGGATACCCTAGCATTGTAGAAACAAATCCCCGGTATTGCTAAGATAGAGCTTAAATTAAGATTTTGCTTCTACAAAATAGCATCAAAAAGAAGGATACATTGTGGCAATCATTACCAATATAGAAGACTTGCGGGTCCTCCATCAAAAGCGCACCCCTAAGATGTTCTACGACTATGCAGACTCTGGATCATGGACCGAGTCAACATATCGCGCCAATGAATCCGATTTTCAAAAGATTAAATTGCGTCAGCGTGTAGCGGTCAATATGACTAACCGCACCACCAAGACAACCATGATTGGCCAAGAGGTTGCAATGCCAGTAGCGCTGGCACCTACAGGCCTTACTGGCATGCAACATGCCGATGGTGAAATTTTGGCAGCCAAGGCTGCTGAAAAGTTTGGTGTGCCATTTTGCTTATCTACTATGAGCATTTGCTCAATTGAAGATGTGGCGGAGCACACCACAAAACCATTTTGGTTCCAACTCTACGTCATGAAAGATCGCGGTTTTATTGAGCGCTTGATTGAGCGCGCTAAAGCCGCCAAATGTTCCGCACTGGTTTTGACTCTGGATTTGCAAATCTTAGGTCAACGTCACAAGGATCTAAAGAATGGTCTCTCCGCCCCTCCTAAACTGACGATTGCCAATATGATTAATATGGCGACTAAGCCACGCTGGTGCTTGGGTATGGCTATGACGCCACGCAGAACCTTTCGCAATATTGTCGGTCACGCTACTGGTGTTGGCAATATGTCTTCACTGTCCTCTTGGACTGCAGAACAATTTGATCCGGGCCTCAACTGGGGTGATGTGGAATGGATTAAAAAACTCTGGGGTGGAAAGCTCATTATCAAAGGCATCTTAGATGAAGGTGATGCGCGCTTGGCAGCAAATTCAGGCGCTGATGCTTTAATTGTCTCTAACCATGGCGGCCGTCAATTAGATGGGGCGATTTCTAGCATTCAGGCTTTACCTGGAATTGTGGATGCTGTTGGTAAAGATATTGAAGTATGGATGGATGGTGGTATTCGCTCAGGTCAAGATGTTTTAAAAGCATGGGCCTTAGGCGCACGCGGCACGATGATTGGTCGCCCTTTCCTATATGGCTTAGGAGCCATGGGTGAGGCTGGTGTCACCAAGTGTTTAGAGTTAATTCACAATGAGTTGGATATCACCATGGCATTCACAGGCCATCGCGATATTCAGAATGTGACTAAAGATATTTTGTATCCAGGAACCTTTTAAATTTTCCCTATCCTCAACTACCCTCTTGCTGTCTTTGGTGTCTCACTTATGGTATTTGCCTTCTCTGTTTGGTTTGGATATGCCGCACTGAGTCGCTACCGTACAAAAGATACTGAGACATCTGCAGATCTCGGCATTATTCAGACTGCCACCCTAACCTTGCTGGCATTAATTATTGGCTTTACCTTCTCAATGGCCATTAATCGCCATGATCAGCGCGAGATCTTTGAGGAAGGCGAGGCGAATGCCATTGGGACTGAATTCTTAAGAGCTGATCTTCTGCCTCCAAAGGCGGCTGCCGCAACGAAGGACCTCTTACTTCAATATGTAGATCAACGTATTTTGTTTTATTCCAAGCAGCCCTCCGAAAAGATTGAAGAGATTCGCAGTAAAACAGATCAACTGCAAACCGCCCTTTGGAATGAGATTTTGCCCAATGTTCGCACGCAACACACCGCCTCTATTGCATTAGTTGCCTCAGGTATGAATGATGTTTTGAATTCTCAAGGCTATGTACAAGCAGCTTGGTGGAATCGCATCCCTCTTACGGCTTGGGCATTGATGGCAGCAATCGCTATTTGCGCAAATCTTTTGGTTGGATTTGGCGCGCGGAATTTTGAGAAGAACGTCGGTCTATTCATGATCTTCCCTTTTGTTATCTCGGTATCTTTCTTTTTGATTGCTGACATTGATAGCCCAAGGGGTGGAGTCATTCGGATTGAAGCGAGAAACTTAGTGGCGCTAAAAAACAACCTAAGCCAACAGATGAAAATTGCCAATCCATCCATCGGCAATCAATAAGCTTTACCATAAAGGCGGTCCAGATGAAACGAGTAGTAGATGTTTTTAAAAACCGTGGTCGCGAACTGGTGTGGACTTATGTCATCGATCTGCAGAATGATGAGGAATTCCATCCTGGTCAGCTAGATTTTGAAGTT
Organism: Polynucleobacter sp. JS-JIR-II-b4; assembly: GCF_018687815.1. Classification (NCBI taxonomy): domain Bacteria; kingdom Pseudomonadati; phylum Pseudomonadota; class Betaproteobacteria; order Burkholderiales; family Burkholderiaceae; genus Polynucleobacter; species Polynucleobacter sp. JS-JIR-II-b4. The sequence goes on along the minus strand of NZ_CP061306.1, from coordinate 643,698 downwards.
GAGGCTCTTAGGCTCTCACAAATAGATAAGCGTGGCCTAGTAAATGAGCTCAGCGCCAAGGTTAGACTCAATAACTAGATTTAAATACCCCCTAGGGGTTAAAGTCCCCGGCATTAATAATGTTAATGAGATTCATTATTATTTGTGATGAATTCACTTAACATCCATATGCAATGCCGAAAACCAAATACCACCCTGCCTCCATCTTCTTTCATTGGCTTGTTTTCTTCCTGGTGGTCGCTGCTTTTGTAGTGATTGAGCTCAAAGGACAGTTTCCCAAAGGCAGCGAGCCTCGTGAGCTATGCAAATCAATCCATGGCGTTATTGGGCAGCTCATTTTTATAGCTATGGCTCTTCGCCTCATCATCCGTTTGACTTATGGCGTTCCTGAGCCCACAAACCCAAAGGCTTTATTCATTTCATTAGCCAAGGTAATGCATTGGCTGCTGTATGCCCTACTCTTGATATCGCCCATCTTTGGCATCTTATATTTTCAGTATGGCGGCAAAGATATCCACTTCTTTGGCTTGGTGTGGCCTCAGCTAGTCACCCCTAATCCAGAGATGAAGAAAGTAGTTGAAGGGATCCATGAATTTTTAGGAAACTCGCTCTACTTTTTGATTGGTATTCATGCTTTAGCAGGCTTATGGCAACATTACGTTGTAAAGGACGATACACTTCGTCGTATGTTGAATAAAGTTAATCCCTAAAATGAAACCTCTCTCTAAAAAAGCCAAGATGGCAATAGGCTGGACCGTCTTAATGACGGTGGTGGGCACCGCGATGCTGCATCAATGGCAATTTTTTGCTATGGGTTGCGCGTCTCTTGCCTTTTTACTTGTAGCAAACCAATACGGCCTTCTTAAAGACCCAGAAGACAAAAAATAATCCCACCTCTTTGGGTGGGATTATTTATTCAGCACCCCAAGACTCTGGGGTTTCTATTACAGAGTTGGATAGTCTGTATAGCCCACCTCTTCACCACCATAAAAAGTAGCGCGGTTGTATGGATTTAGTTTGGCACCCTGCTGAAATCTCTCCGCTAAATCTGGATTAGAAATATAGAGACGGCCATAAGCAACTGCATCAGCCAAATCATCTTCTAACACCTTCTCACCCATTGCCTGATCGTAGCCACCAGCGGTGATGAATTTTCCCTGATAAGCAGCACGGAACATCTCTGAGGTAATAGGAGCATCTTCAAAGACTTGATCGCCACCGCCAGCACTGGTTGAGCGAGGCTCAATCATATGCACGTAAGCTAAGTTATAGCCATTGAGCTTCTTAATTGCAGCAGTGAACAATGCTACCGGATCGCTATCACCCATATCGTTAAAAGTGCCGTATGGTGACAGGCGAACTCCCACTTTATCGCTCGGGAATACTTTGCTTACAGCCTCGATCACTTGACCCAATAGGCGCAGGCGATTATCAATCGAGCCGCCATATTCATCCGTACGTTGATTAGTTTTGTCTTGCAAGAACTGATCCAGCAAGTAGCCATTGGCCGAGTGAATTTCAATACCATCAAAGCCTGCAGCTTTTGCATTCTGCGCTGCCGCCTCAAACTCTTTGAGCAAGCGAGCGATATCTTCCAAACTCATTGCCGTTGGAGTCTCATAATCATGCAACTTCCAATCTGCGCCATACGTTTGACCAGCCGCAGCAATTGCAGAGGGCGCCTCAGGTACACCCTGCTCTGGATGCAAGGAAGAATGGGAGATGCGGCCCACGTGCCACAGCTGCGCAACAATCGAACCACCCTTGGCATGAACTGCCCCAATAATCTCTTTCCATGCAGCGGTTTGTTCCACCGAATAGATTCCAGGCGTCGCTGGGTAACCCTTACCCAATGGAGAAATCTGTGTTGCCTCGGTAATAATGAGTCCGGCACTCGCACGTTGTGCGTAATAGGTTTTAGCTAATGGATTAGGAACATCACCATCAACTGCACGCATTCGCGTGAGCGGTGCCATCACTAAACGGTTTTTTAAATGAAGTGCCCCCAGATTTACCGGAGTGAACATGATTTCTTTGCCTGACATTTGCTGCCTTTTAAATAAGTAAAAAGAGGGTTGACTGTAACAAGGATTAGCAAATATTGCTTAGGATGTGATTATGCAGTTCCAAATTGTTCGCGTATGCAATCTGCTAGCGCGTTAAATTCTTGAGTATGTGCGGTAGAGGGTCGCGCAACCAAAGCAATCACTCTTTTGGGTGCTGGTGAGGCTAGCTCTTTTGCGACTAACTCAGAGTTATTCAATAGACTACTTTTTACGGCCATTCCAGGAAGCAGGGCAATACCAAGTCCAGACTCCACCATTTGCAACAAGGTCAACAAGCTAGTAGCTTCCATCCCCTCAGCCTTACGAATGTCAGTGCGCTTGCACGCTTGCAAACTATGCTCTCGTAGACAATGCCCCTCTTCAAGCAGCAAGAGGCGTTCGGCCATCTTGGCAGGTAAGGTCACTTCTTTTCCCTTCAAGGCGGGATCCCCCTCCTTGGCAACCAACCAAAAATGGTCGTCAAATAATTCCTGAACGAGAAGACCCTCAACATCATATGGAAGTGCTATCAAAGCAAAATCCAATTTATGCTCTGCTAATCTAGAGAGCAGATTAGCAGTGAGATCTTCTCTGAGTGTAATTTTAAGTTCTGGAAAACGACTACGAATTTCCGGAAGCACTGTTGGTAATAAAAATGGTGCAATAGTTGGTATGACGCCCAAACGAATTGTGGCGGTCATGGGTTTGCCGGTTGCGCCCGCATACTCCACCAAATCTTCAGATGCTGCCAAGATCAGCTTGGCACGCTCCAGAACCTCCAACCCCATTGGAGTAATGGATACATTCTGTCGATCACGCTCTACCAAATGTATTCCTAATGCCTCTTCCAGCTCCTTCAGGCCCGCACTTAAAGTCGATTGACCGACAAAACAGGCTTGGGCTGCGCGCGTGAAATTAAGCTCTTTGGCTAATGCAACGAAATACCCCAGCTGCCTTAAGGACGGTAAATAAGCCATTTTTACTCCATTATCGAATAATTAGATTAATACTATCATAATGATTGATTAGACTGATCAATAAATAAGGCGCACACTGCATTCATGGTTGAGAAGGCAACAAAGAACACTCAACAAACCGTATGTCTTAATAAAGGAATCAAAATGGCACGTCCAGAAATCAAAACCATCCAAAACTTAGAGTCCGCCTTTGCCGGTGAATCCATGGCTCATATTAAGTATCGTTACTTTGCTAAATTGGCTCGCGCTGCTGGCGACGAAGAAACCGCAAAGATCTTTGAAGCTACCGCTGACCAAGAAGTGATGCACGCCTTTGGCCACTTAGACTTACTCTACCCTGCCGGCACCATTACTCCTGCACGCGCCTTAGAGATTGCCATTGAAGGCGAAACCTATGAATACACCGAGATGTACCCATCCTTTCGGAAAACGGCAGTTGAAGAAGGCAATGCTGCGGCCATACAAGAAATCGATGAGCAAATTGCGGAATCTAAAGAGCATGCTGAGCAATTTCAGGCGGTATTGGCAAAAGCAGCAAAACGCTTCGCTGCGTTAGCAAACGTTGAAGAGCGTCATGCAAACCATTACAAGCAGGCTTTGGAAAAAGCTAAGGTTTTTGCAGCTCATTAAACGAATCCAGAAATAATTAGAAATTAAATTTAAAATCAATAGACTATTTAAGGAATCAAAATGAAAACTTACCAATGTATCGTGTGCGGCTATATTTATGACGAAGCCAAAGGAATTCCCGAAGATGGTATTCCAGCTGGAACTCTCTGGGCTGATGTGCCAGAAGATTGGGAATGTCCTGATTGCGGTGTAGCAAAAGCAGACTTTGAAATGGTTCAGGTAAGCTAAGACCACTTCAACATCCCTTTACCCTGTTTACCTATTCGTCACTTGGAGAGCCTAGCTTTGGATCAAACTACCCCTCAATCCCAATCCGTAATTGTCATCATTGGCAGTGGATTGGCTGGCTACACTGTCATTCGAGAAATTCGTAAACTGGATAAAGTAGTACCAATTACGCTGGTAACACGTGAGCCTGGTTACTTTTATTCCAAGCCCATGCTTTCCACCGCTCTTGCGAGTAAGAAAGAAGCGGCGCAATTAATCTCCACACCAGCTGATGGCATGGCAACGCAACTAGAAATGACCGTCTTGGGTGAGTGCGACGTAAGCGCAATTAATCCTAGTGCACAAACTATTCACACCAGCAAAGGTGAAGTTCCTTACGGAAAACTAGTAATGGCATTGGGTGCCGATCAAATTCGTCTCCCACTTCAAGGGAGTGCCGCGAACGAAGTCATCACAGTAAATGATCTGGAAGACTATGCGCGCTTTCGCAATGCAATTAATGGAAAAAAGAAAATTGCTATTCTGGGTGCAGGCCTGATTGGCTGTGAATTTGCCAACGATCTAGTACTGGGCGGTTATGAAGTAGATGTGATTGACTTAGCTCCACAAGCTCTGGGTCGCCTCTTACCTGAAGCTGCAGCTCTAGAGCTGCAGGAGAAGCTCAGTGCGGCTGGCGTGCGTTGGCACCTTTCTACAACCGTGCAAGCAATTGATCGTCACGGAGACTCTTTGCAGGTCACGCTAGCTAATGGCAACACAATCTCTTGCGACGTATTTTTATCGGCTGTTGGTCTGAAGCCTAGAATTGAATTAGCTAAAGCATGTGGCATTAACACAGGAACCGGCATTCAGGTAAACCGCGAACTCGAAACCAATATTAAAAACATCTTTGCTATTGGAGATTGCGCAGAGGTGGACGGCTTAGTCCTGCCTTACGTAATGCCCATCATGCAAGCAGCAAGAGCGTTGGCGCCAACCTTAATCGGACAAACTACTGCACTCACCTATCCAGCGATGCCGGTGATGGTCAAAACCCCCGCTTTGGCTACCATCGTTTCTCCGCCAGCTAAAGGTGCCGAAGGCAATTGGACGACAACCTCCGTTGAAGGTGGTCTAGAGTCTCGTTTTGAATCGGCTGACGGCAAGTTGTTGGGCTTTGTATTGATGGGTACCGCTACCGCACAACGTGGCGCCCTCACCAAGGAGCTGCCAGCTATTCTGGCTTAAATCCCCTGAAATTTATTTGATTGATCAAACAAAAAGGCCCGCGATGCGGGCCTTTTATTTTTACAACTGGTAGTGATTAAGAAACGATTACAAACCATGTAGTGTTGTGTGATTGAGCAACCATCAAGAACAACATTGGTACGGATAACAATGTATTTAAACGGGATGTCAACATCGCAACGCGAGCAGATTTTGCCTTAACGTCAGCTTCAACAGCAACGATGCCAAGAGCGCGTTTTTGATTTGGCCAAATAATGAACCAAACGTTAAAGGCCATTACTAAAGCAATCCACATACCTAAACCAATTGCGCGGAATGGAGCTTGCAATGTAAATGCTTGGTGTAGGTAACCATTTAAAGCGGCAACAATCAAACCGGTTAGCACAGTAAACAAAGCTGCGTAACGGAACCAGAACAATGCTGCTGGAGCAATCACTTTTCCAATAGCTGGCTTTTGCTCATCAGGAATCTTTGGCATTGATGGAATTTGCACAAAGTTAAAGTACCAGAGCAAACCAATCCACATCACACCAAACATCACGTGCAACCAACGGAAAATAAATGGGAGTTCGGCAGAACTAAAGTTACCGCCTAAAGCCAAAATAATAAGGGCGAGGAGGACAAAACCCGCAAAAACGGTACGTCCTAAAGAGGTCAAGATTGATGCCATGAAAGGATCTCCTATGAGTAATAATGGGTCTAACTATAAACGATTCTGCTGATTTTGTTTGTGCGGGCCGAAATCCAGAATTCTGACTAAAAATAATGACTTAGCTCTTATTGAGCTGTCCAACCGCCATCCATATTCCAAGCTACTCCACGAACTTCAGAGGCATCTGGCCCACAGAGGAAAACCGCTAAGGCTGCCAATTGCTCTGGACTCACAAACTCTCCAGAGGGCTGCTTTTCAGATACTAAGGCGATCTTTGCTGCCTCATTAGAAATGCCTTCGCGTTCTGCGCGAGCATCTACCTGTTTCTGAACTAACGGGGTTAATACCCAACCCGGGCAAATTGCATTGCAAGTAATGCCAGTGCGCGCATTTTCCAAAGCTGTCACTTTAGTCAATCCAACAATGCCATGCTTAGCAGCAACATAGGCAGCCTTCTGAGTAGAAGCTACTAAGCCATGTACTGAGGCGATATTAATAATGCGGCCCCAGTTGCGTTTTTTCATACCAGGTAAGGCATGGTGTGTTGTATGAAATGCCGAACTTAAATTAATAGCAATGATGGCATCCCACTTATCTGTTGGAAACTCTTCAATGTTCGCGGTGTACTGAATGCCGGCGTTATTAATCAAGATATCAAGTGAGCCAAAACGCTTCTCTGTTTGCTTGATCAGGTCTTCAATCTCCGCGGGCTTACTCATATCAGCGCCATGGTAATCAACCTCTACACCACAGGCTTTAATTTGAGCAATGGCTTCATCTTTCTCACCAAAACCATTGACCATGATGTTAACGCCTTGTTTAGCCAATGCAATAGCCATTCCTAAGCCAATACCGCTAGTAGAGCCAGTAACTAGGGCTGTTTTACCTTTTAATGTGGACATATCATTTACCGTATCAAGTTAACTAAAAAGGGCTGCAGACTGCTTTATGGGCCCCAAAACTTGATGTTACAGGATGTGCTGAACCACCCCCGGAGGTGATGCACCAGGGTGGTCAAAGCCTATTTAAAGCTAGATTTTCTTGAGAGCCCGCAGGATCTTTTCACAGGTGATGGGCTGATCAAAGACGGATGCATTTAATGGTGCCAAGGCATCATTAATAGCGTTTTGAACTGCACCTGGCGCTCCGGCTGTACCAGCCTCACCCGCCCCTTTAGCACCCAATTTGGAAGATTGGGTAGGCGTCTCGACGTGAGCAACCTCAATATCCGGCATCTCATTAGCCATCGGCACTAAGTAATCCGCCATGCTGCCATTGCGCAACAAACCACTTTCGTCATAGAGGCACTCTTCGAACAGAACGCCGCCAATACCCTGAACGATTGCACCGCGCACTTGTTCGTTGACTAACATTGGATTGATAACGCGACCACAGTCCTCTACCGCCCAATGCTTCAATAGCTTCACGAAGCCGGTATCTGGATCAACCTCAACGTAAGACGCTTGCACTCCATTCGTAAAGATGAATGGATATTCTTTTTGTGTGTAGTGACGCGTCACCATGAGATCAGCAGAAAATCCAGCCGGCAAAGTATCTGTACGGAAATAACCTACTCTACCCACTTCACTAAAGGGCAATAATTGCTCACCAGTCGCTTTATCAAGGATATATCCACGACGAGCAGTTAATTCAGCAACAGGTCGATTCAAAATAGCGCCCGCAAGTTTAATGATGTTTTCTTGCAGGGCTTGAGAAGCCAAGAGAACTGCTTCACCGCCAACACCAGCTCCACGTGATGCCCAGGTACCTCCACCATAAGGAGTGACATCGGTATCACCAGTAATAACACGTACTTGATCGATTGGAACCCCAACAGCATCGGCAGCAATCTGGGTATAGATACCTTCAGTACCTTGACCTTGTTCACCAACACCAATCAATACCGAAACCACACCGCTAGGATCCATGCGAACAGTAGCGCCATCCTGCGAGGCAATACGTGCGCCACCCACTCCATAAAAAGCGGGACTTGGATTAGTTAACTCAATCAATGTTGCAAATCCAATGCCGCGATAGATTCCTTTTTTGCGCAACTCAGCCTGCTCTTTGCGCAGGGCGGAATAGTCCATCATTTTTTCAATGGTTCGCAAACATTGTTCATGCGAGAGAACTTCTAACTTAATTCCAGAAATTCCGGAGCAGGGATAAGCGTCATCCGGAATCACGTTGCGCTTACGAAACTCGAGTGGATCCATTTGCAATTTTTGCGCAGCCAAATCTACCAAGCCTTCGGTCACAGCACAAGCAATCGGATGGCCTACGCCACGATACTGACAGGTTGGTGTTTTATTCTGAAAAACGACATTCAGCTTAGCGCGATAGTTTTGATGCTTATAAGGACCACCGACCAAGTTCACGACTTGATTGCCTTCAATAGCACTAGTTCTAGGGAACATGGAGTATGGACCAATTGCAGTCAGATCATCGATCTCAAAGGCCAAGATATCGCCCGCCTTATTGGCGGCTATACGTCCTTTAATGCGATGCTCACGCGCATGAATATCACTAGTGAATGATTCAAGACGGTCTGCAACAAACTTCACGGGGCGCTCAAGCATCATGGCTAGCCCTACGGTAGCGAAATCATCTGGATAGGCGTGAACCTTAATACCAAAAGATCCGCCCACATCCTTGCAAATGACATGTACATCTGATTCTGAAAGCCCAAACTGACGGCAATACAAATCTTGCATCATGTGTGGCGCTTGTTGCGAGTGGTACACAGTAAGGCGACGATCACCTGGGTTGTAATCTGCAATTTGACAGCGCGGCTCGAGCGTGACACCGGTATGACGGCCAAATCCAAAGGTGGCTTCTGCAACTACGTCGGCAGTTGCAAATACTTCATCTACATTACCGACATCGAGGCTACGGGTAAAACATAAATTATCACCAAGGTCGGGATGAATAACCGGAGTATCTGCATCAAGCGCGGTTTCCATGGAAACGACTGCCGGCAACTCTTCCCACTCAACATCGATATGCTGCAAAGCATCTTCCGCCTGCGCTCTAGTTTCTGCAACGACCGCCACCACCGGCTCACCCTGCCAACAAGCACGATCAATTGCTAAGGCGTGTTGAGGGGCAGACTTCATACCAGCTAGGTGACCTAAAGTGGCTACCCAAGGCTTACAAATTTTCGCCATTTGCACGCCATCTACAACCGCAAGAACACCGGGCATCTTGCTAGCATACTCTGTATGAATTTTGCCGATTTTCATGTGTGCTACTGGAGAGCGCCAAAACACCACATGCGCCATACGAGGCAATTGAATATCGTCAATGTAAGTGCCCTGACCTTCAAGCAGACGACGAGCTCCATGTCTTGGTTCGCTATGACCTATGTATCGCTGATCATTTGTTACAGGATCCAGCACCATTCCTTTTAAATCACTTGGCTTATTCATAATACGTTTTCCTTAATACCTTAGGCGTTAGCAAGGACAGGCTTAATTTTTTGGCCCTTGGCACGAGCATCTAACACATCGACGATTGCATCGACGATAGAGTGGTAACCAGTGCAACGACAGTAATTACCTGAGATCCATTCGCGCACTTGTTCGCGCGTTGCTTTTGGTTGTTTCTCAATCAACTCTGCTGCAGCTAACAACATGCCAGAGGAGCAGAAACCACACTGCATAGCGTTGTGGCGCATGAAAGATTCTTGTAGATCTGTCAAAACACCGTTTTTAGTAAGACCTTCCACGGTCTCGACTACGCTGCCATCGGCCTGAACTGCCAGAAATAGGCATCCGCGAATGATTTGCCCATCCACCTTGACGGTACAAGCTCCACACGCGCCCTGCTCACAACCCAAGTGAGGGCCTTTTAAATGTAAATCTTCGCGTAAAAAATCCACCAGGTGTCTGCGTGGCTCAATCTCTGCGTTGACGAGTCGACCATTCACGGTCATTGAAATTTTTTTCTTCAAACTCATTTTGATCTCCGAATTCTTTTGCCTATGCTTGCTGTTTGAGTATTAAGCAATCATGTGCTTGAGTCCACGCTCAAGCAATACACCAATTAAATGTTGTTTCGCTTCTGCGCTATTAGTAATGTCTGCAATAGCTTCGATTTCATTACGCGCTTCGGCTACGGCCTTAGCAATTAACTCATCGTTGAGTTTTTGGCCGTTGATTAAATCCTGCGCTTTAGTTGCCATTACTGGCGTGGCACCAACAGAGAAGAATGTAAAGGCGCAGTGAGTCAAAACATCACCTTGCTTCTGTGCAACTGCAGCTAAACCAGCGACTGCGTAATCGCCATGACGTCTAGCCAGCTCATGAAAATAGAAAACTTCTTGCTTGCTTGCCAATGGAATCTCAGTCGCCACGAGAATTTCATCGGGCTCTAATGAGGTCGTATACAGGTCAATGAAAAAATCGTTTGCAGAAATTCGGCGCTCGCCCGCTGGACCATGAATGATCATCGTCGCCCGTAAAGTCAAGCTGCAAGCGGGCCATTCAGCCGCTGGGTCACCATATGCCAGTGAGCCACCCCAGGTTCCTAGATTACGAATGGCGCGATGGGCAATATGCGGGGCTGCTGCTTTTAAAAGTGGGGCATGTTTTGCGACTAATTCTGAATCTTCAATTTCAGTATGAGTCACTAGAGCGCCAATACGCAAACTATCGCCAACAACAGAAATACCTTTGAGCTCAGCGATATCGGTGATATCGATTAACACTGTGGGCTCAGACAAACGCATATTCAAAGTGGCCAATAAAGTTTGCCCACCCGCAATTAATTGCGCATCATCGCCGCCCTGCTCAAGCAAAGACAAGGCCTCTTGTAAGGCCTTGGGCTTTACATAATCGAATGCTGCAGATTTCATTAAGTCTCCTCCACCACCAATGTATTAAGCTTTTCTAGCTTTTTATTTTTTGCGCTACTTTTTTGTTACCGCTTTTTTATTTACCACCAGCGTCTGACTCCAACGCCACTGTCTCCCCGCCTAATTCTTTTGCAAATTTCTGAAAAAAATCATCTGCAATCTTTTTTGCCGATGCGCTAATTAAGCGACCGCCAATTTGACCTAACTTGCCACCAATCGAAGCTTCCGTCGTATAAGAGACCAAAGTACCTCCTTCGGCTTGCTTTAGCTCCACTCGTGACTTCCCTTTGGCAAACCCTGCCGCCCCACCAGACCCTTCAAAGGCCATAGAGCAAGACTGGTCCGGGATGATGTCACTTAGAAGCAATTTCCCTGCAAAACGGGCTCTAACCGGCCCAATTTTGAACATCACCTTGGCATGAATCTCTTCTGGGGAGATGCGACTGATCTCCTCGCAGCCTGGAATGGACTTGGCCAACACATCAATATCGTTCAAACCCTTCCATACTTCAGGGATTGGAGCGGATATGAGTTGCTCGCCATTTAATTCCATTTGATCTCCTTGGGGTTTGTACGAATAGAGTCTTATCTACCAATTGTTCAACAATGTACCATTATTTAACTTTTGGTCAATAAGTCCAAATTCGGATAAACCCTGAGAATCCATGCGTTTTACTGAAGATAGCGTTACTAGCCCAAATACTGCTGAAATTTCAGAAGGATCCATGGCGCCCACTAGAAAAAGAATGGGGACAGCCGAGCGTAAACGCCAAATACTGGACAGCGCCATTCAGTTCTTCGCTAGAAATGGTATCGATGGCCAATTAAGAAATTTATCCAAAGAGTTGGGCATCACTCATACCCTGCTCTATCACTACTTCCCCACCAAAGATGCGCTGATTCAGGAGGTTTATAAAGAGGTCTTTGAATCTCGCTGGAAGCCAGAGTGGGAAGAGCTGCTGGATGATGACTCCCTCACTCCCGAAGAAAAATTCAATGCATTCTATTTGGACTACTCCAACACAGTCTTAACTTATGACTTTGTGCGCATTTTAATTTTTTCTGGCTTAAGTGATCACTCTATTAGCGATCGCTTTTTCGAGCTCTTGCGCACGCGCTTATTACCAAGACTCATTCGCGAAACTCGCAAGTATTGCGGTAGGCCTGATACATCAAAGCCCACCCAGCGTGAGCTTGAATTTCTCATGGGATTGCATGGTGGCGTTTTCTATATCGGCATGAGACGCTGGATCTATGGACAAGCCATATACGCCGCCGAAAGCCCCAATACAGAACAAGAAATCATTCGCGACCGAGTGCAGTCTTACCTCCATTCTGCTAAATCATTGTTTGCTTAATTCAAAAGGTACCCATGTCTAATCTAAGCCTGAATCACTTCTCCATCCGCAGTCTAGAGATTGAAAAAACGACTGAATTTTTTAGCAAGTTCCTTGGCTTAACTATTGGTCCAAGACCTGAATTCCCTTTCCCAGGCGTATGGCTATACAACGGTGATGAGAGTAGTTGGGCTAATGCGGTCTTGCACCTCATTGCTATCGACAAAAATGATCCGAACGGACTGAAAAAATATTTAGGTGAACGCGACCCCAGCACACTCCATGGATCTGGCGCAGTAGATCACATTGCTTTTTTTGCGACTGGTCTAGAAGAAAAAATTGCCCTCCTAAAGAAACTCAATGTTTCTTATCGCGAGCGCACTGTCCCCGTATTAAAGCTTCACCAAATCTTTTTGGATGATCCTAATGGAGTGGTTATTGAACTCAATTACCCGGCTGAAGAAAAAGCTGCTCTGGATGCGAAAGCGGCATAGGGGCTATTGATGGCAAAAATTCTAGTTGTAGGCGGCTCTCTTGGTGGTTTGTTTGTGGCAAATATTTTGCTGCGCCAAGGGCATGACGTTACTTTGCTAGAAAAGACTGTTGGATCCTTGGACGGTCGTGGTGCCGGCATTGTGACCCATGATGCTTTGGCTGAAGCGCTGCGCGCTGCTGGAGTGACTGTTGATGAAACACTCGGCGTACCTGTGACTAAGCGTGTCACTTTGGGTGCTGATGGTCAAAGCTTGGGCGAAATGGAATTACCTCAAGTATTAACCTCTTGGAGTCGCCTGTATCACATGCTCAAAGAAAGCTTTCCAAGCGAGCGCTACCTTCAGGGCAAGACCGTGAAGTCGGTTACGCAAGATGCGAACGCTGTACAGGTGCTTTGTGAAGGTGGCAGCCAATATGATGCTGAATTGCTCATTGCATCCGATGGGATACGCTCTGCAGTGCGAGCGCAAGTCGCACCACAGATTCAACCTGAATATGCCGGCTATATAGCTTGGCGTGGCGTGTGTGATGAAGCCTGCTTATCAAGGAATACCTTAGACACTCTATTTAATCGCTTTGGCTTTTGTTTGCCCAATGGCGAGCAAATGCTGGGTTACCCAGTTGCTGGCTCTGGCAATGACACGCGCCCAGGAAAGCGTCGCTATAACTTTGTTTGGTATCGCCCAGCTTCAGAGCATGAAGAATTAATAAGCCTTCTCACAGACGATGATGGCCATTATTACCCCACCGGCATTCCGCCCCTCAAGGTGTCATGGAAGCATATTGCCCACATGCGTAAAGTCGCACAGGAGATCTTGGCGCCACAGTACGCAGAAATATTAGAAAAAACAGCTGCCCCATTTTTACAAGCCATTTATGACGTACGCTCCGAACAAATTGTCTTTGGCAGAATCGCACTCATGGGTGATGCTGCTTTTGTTGGTAGACCGCACGTAGGAATGGGCGTCACTAAGGCTGGTGATGAAGCTATTGTGATAGCCAAGCATATTGCCGCGCATGGCGCTACTCCAGCAGCACTCAATGCATATAGTGAAGAGCGCTTAAAGCTAGGTCAACAAGTAGTGGCTAGAGCCCAGTATTTGGGTCGCTATATGCAAGCCCAAGGAAGCAAGGGTAATAGGGATAACGAGAAGTTAAAAAGAAATGCCGATACTGTGATGGCGGAAACCGCGATTGATATCAGCGATCTATTAGCTCAAGGGAAAGCAGTGCCTGAATCCGCCCATTAAAAAGCGCATTCAGTTAAGATTTAAAAAAATAAAAAGTATTCTTATTTAACAAAGTTTTATATGGAGGAGACAACCATGAAACAAAAAGTAACGAATCAAACGAGACGCAAGATGTTGATTGGTGGAGCCGCAGCAGCAAGCACCCCACTTTGGTTAAACGTAGCAAATGCTCAGGCTGACACTATCAAGATCGGCTTTCCGACGCCGTTGACAGGGCCCTTCTCAGCAGAAGCTCAGGATCAGGTGAAAGCCGCTGAATTAGCCATTAAAGAATTTAACGATGCAGGCGGCTTCAATGGACGCAAAGCAGAACTCTTGGTACGTGACGACAAACTCAACCCTGGCGAAGCGGCAACACGCACATTAGAATTAATTGAAAAAGACAAAGTGAACTTTGTAGTTGGCTCACTTTCTGCCGCGACACAACTCTCGATCAATGCTGTTTGTAAGGAGCGTAAGGTTCTCTTTAACTCCATCAGCCAATCTGATGCAATTAACGAAGCTAAAGACTGGAGCGTCTATACATTCCACGAAGCCCTGAACCCAACGATGACGGCTGGCGCTGTAGCGCGTTACTCCATCCCCCGTTTTGGTAAAAAAATTGTGTTCTTAACAGCTGACTATGCTTACGGCCATGAAATGGTGCGTGCGTTTGAGCGTGCTGGCAAAGAAATGGGTGCTACTACTCTGGCTGACATCCGTCACCCATTAGGCGCATCCGATTACTCCGCCTTCTTACCACGTATCAAAGCTTTGAATCCAGATATTTTGGTGCTCTGTAACTTTGGTCGCGACTTGGTCAATGCAGCAAAACAATGTACTGACTTTGGCCTTAAATCCAGTATGAAGATTGTTACGCCAGTACTCCTCTATACCTCTCGTCTTGCTGGTGGCCCTGAAGCCTTCGAAGGCATTATTGGTGGCACATCTTATTACTGGGGTCTAGAAGATCGTATCCCAACTGCAAAAACATTTAACGATGCTTTCCGCAAAATGTATAACGGCTCCGTACCGTCTGACTACGGCGCACTAGGCTACGCTGGAGTGAAGAGCGTCTTGGCTGGGGTGAAGATTGCAAAATCTACTGACACCCTAAAAGTGGTTACAGCAATGGAGAATATGAAGTACGACTGGTACAAGGGGCCTGAGTACTATCGTAAGTGCGACCATCAGGCCGTGCAAACCGTCATCATCGTAGAGTCTAAATCTAAGAATATGAAAGACAAGTATGACGTCTTCAATATTTTGACGATTGAACCTACTACTGAGAAAAATATGCGTTCATGCGCGGAACTAGGTCACAAAGCCTAATTTTAAAATTTCAGGGTGGATGACACATTCACCCTGATCCACTCCCCCGCACCGTTTGGTAAAGGGGAGTTTTTTCTGAGTACATTTATGACCGGTCTTTCATTCGAACTTCTCTGCATGCAACTGCTTACGGGCATCGCCTTGGGCAGCATTTATGCACTTTTAGCCCTTGGCCTATGCCTTATTTTTGGCATGCTTAACGTAGTGAACTTTGCACATGGCGCCTTCTTTATGGTGGGCGCATTTTTAGGCGTGTACTTCTTAGGCATCACTGGAAGTTTTTGGTTCAGCCTAGTACTAACGCCATTGCTTACAGGCGGCATAGGGCTTGTCACTGAGCGCTTTTTAGTCAGGCCACTCTATGGCCGCGGCTTGGACTACCCTTTGCTACTTACCTTTGGGCTTTCATACGTCCTGATTGAAGTAATGCGTGTTACCTTTGGCATCGAAGGCTTACCTTCAATCACCCCAGAGGGTCTTGGCGGAACGGTCAATGTAGGCATTGGTTACTTCCCTAAATATCGCCTCTTCCTCATTGCAGCAACTGCCGTCGTTATTTTGGGCGTTTGGTTCTTCATTCAAAAGACGCGTTACGGCCTCATCATTAAAGCTGGCGCTGCCGATCAAGAGATCGTGAAAGTGCTTGGTGTTGATATTGCCAAGGTGTGGCTTTTGGTCTTTGGCTTGGGCTGCGCAATTGCCGGTCTTTCAGGAATCCTGGCCTCACCAACGCGCTCAGTCAATCCAGAAATGGGCATTCCCATTCTGGCAGAATCATTTGTAGTGACTGTTGTTGGCGGCATGGGCTCACCCGTTGGCGCAGTGGTCGCTGGCTTGTTAGTGGGTGTGGTCTACAGCATGACCTCCCTCTTCTTCCCCGACTTAGCAGAGCTTTCCATTTTTGTACTGATGGCTGTAGTGCTGTTAATTCGCCCACAAGGTTTATTTGGTAAAGCAGGAGCGATGGGCTAAGGCTCCGTATATTTATGAATTCATTTTTCCAACTTATTGCACGTCATCGCGTACTAGCTAGTACGCTGTTCTTAGCAATCTTCCCATTCATCATGCCGTACGAAGCCCTGGCGATCAATATTTTGATCTTTGGTTTATTCGCCATGGGCTTTAACTTACTGTTTGGTTACATGGGCCTACTATCCTTTGGTCACGCAGCCTTTCTAGGTATTGGCAGCTACATGACCGGCATAGCCATTGTTCACTATGGGGTGCCTTGGGGTGCCGCTATTTTGGTTGGCATTATTGGTGCCGCTATTGGTGGCCTCATCATGGGTTACCTCGCTATTCGTACCCGTGGCATCTACTTCTCCATGGTGACCTTAGCGCTTGGTCAAATTGTGTATTACATCTTCTATAAGGCAGAGAGCCTTACCGGTGGCGAGAATGGCTTACGTGGCGTCCGAGTGGATGAATTCAATATCTTAGGCATCCCAGTTGACTTCTTAAATCCATTGGTGAAGTACTACATCATTCTTTTCTTTGTGGTGATTGCTATTTGGCTTATTTCCCGCATCCTAAGCTCACCCTTAGGCGCCGTGATGGAAGCAATCCGTGAGAATGAGAAGCGCGCAGCAGCTTGTGGATTTGACGTAGCCCGTACCAAACTATTGGTTTTTGTATTATCAGCAGCGATTTGTGGCTTAGCAGGTTCATTACGTGCCCTCCACCTCTCTATCGTGCCAATTGATTCTCTGCACTATCTACAGTCTGGCCAAGCAGTCATGATGAGCATTCTCGGTGGAATGGGCACCTTCTTTGGCCCATTCATCGGCGCAGCAGTCATGCTCTACTTGGAAGACGTCGTAACCACCTTCACCAAGCATTGGATGGCTGTCGTTGGTTTAGTGTTCATGTTCTTTGTGCTGTTCTTCCCCAAAGGCATCTGGGGAACCATTCTGAGCAAGCTACAAATTAATCAGGATTCGAAATAATGAATAGTGCAACTACAACCCCTATTCTTGAAGCACGTCATGTCAGCAAGAGCTTTGGTAAGTTCAAGGCATTACAGGACGTATCCACTAGCTTTATGCCTGGAACACTTACGGCAATTATTGGCCCTAATGGCGCAGGCAAAAGTACCTTCTTTAACGTCTTGAGTGGCGCGTTCCCACCATCGAGCGGTCAAATTCTATTTAATGGCAAAGATATCACTGGTATGCAGCAGCATGAATTTGCTCGCATAGGAATCTCTAAAAGCTTTCAGATCACCAATGTGTTTAAGCAACTCAGCGTTCATGAGAATGTCCGGGTGGCCGCACAGATGGAAACAGCGCGTTATAACTTCCTCCGAAATGCACAAAGCTATCCAAAGCCAATTGAGATAGCCGATGAATTGCTGCATCGAGTGAATCTAGAGCACTTACGTAATAAAAAAACGGGCGATCTAGCGCATGGTCAGCAGCGCGCCCTTGAAATTGCGATGGCATTGGCCTGCAACCCGAGCCTACTTTTGCTAGATGAGCCCACTGCTGGCATGTCACCAGAAGAAACTTTGGTCATGATGGAATTGATTCGCACGCTCGCTAGCGAGCGGACGGTGATTTTGGTTGAGCACAAGATGAAACTCATCATGGGTCTTTGCAAGCGCATCATCGTTCTGCACCATGGCGAGTTCTTGGCGGAAGGCACTCCAGAAGAAATCCAAAATAATGCAGAGGTACGTCGTGTGTACCTAGGTCAAGGTTAAACAGAAAGCAAACTATGTTGCGTGTTGAAAACTTAAACGCTTGGTATGACCGTAGTCACGTATTACAGGGTGTCTCACTTGAGGTGAATAAAGGAGAGATCGTTACTTTGATGGGTCGTAATGGCGCTGGAAAAACCACCACCCTACGCTCTCTAATGGGCCTGCTATCTAAACGCCAAGGTAAAGCATCCATTGATGGCACTTCATTTTTAGATTTACCCGCTCATGAACGCTTTCATTTAGGTCTGGCATATGTTCCAGAGGATCGTCGCATTGTTCCTGGGCTAACTGTCAAAGAAAACTTAGAGCTTGGGGTGATCGCCAAGAAGAATTCTGGTGATATGAGCGCCCTAGTGGATGAAATCGCTGAAACCTTCCCCAGACTGAAAGAGCGCTTACATCAAGATGGCACCTCGATGTCCGGAGGTGAGCAACAAATGCTTGCCATTGCCAGAGCAATGATTGGCAAACCTAAAGTCATTCTGCTTGATGAGCCTTCAGAAGGTATCATGCCAGTCTTGGTTGAAGAGATGTTTGAGCTTTTTGCCAAACTAAAGCAAAAAGGTCTAACCATTCTGCTGGTGGAGCAAAACGTTCAACAAGCTCTGAAAATTTCTGACCGGGCTTATATCTTGGATCAGGGTGAAATTGTGTTTCATGACACTGCACAGAACCTCCTAAACAATGATGAGATTCAGCAGAAGTATTGCGCCGTTTAGATGAGATGTAGCCAGTGACCTAACTGGTGCCAAAAACTGTTTGGCACCAAAGTAAGTAACCAGGTAAGCATAGTAAAGCGCAAGAGCTTGCCAATAAACATATAAATCAAGCATGGCTGCCATGGAAGTTTTAACCATCCTGCTGCTAGACACAAGGGGTCTCCCAATCCAGGTAACCAAGACAGCAGCAGCAACTTAGGCCCCCACTCTTCAAGCCAACGCTTGAGGCGAGTATTCCGGGGTTCATCCATTACCTTAAAGCGGTTGCGTGCTATCAATCCTAGCCACCAATCTAGCATTCCCCCTAATGTATTACCAATAGTGGCAACGGCAATCGCTGCCCAAAATAAATGGGGGTTCAGGGTGATATAGCCAAACAGAATAGGTTCGGAACCAGCCGGTATTAATGTTGCAGAAATAAACGCACTGATAAATACCGCCGGCAAGCCAACCGAAGGCATTTCAAACCATCCAAAAAAGTGCTCGAATAACGGGTCCATTAAGCCATGGCCTCTAAGGTGCTGTCATACGAGTGAATTTCTTTGGATCTCATCAAGCCTATTTTGCCTTGTTTTGGCCAATCTCCATGAATTTCAAATCTTGCTTAAACTAATGCCTGAAACGGTAAATACACCATAAAACCTATAAATTGAGACTTTCATGAATCACCCTATTCCCAAGCCAGACCAATACCAAGAAATGCGTGAAGCATTGCGTGATCTCTGCGGCTCTTTTGATTCCGCCTACTGGCAAAAGATTGACCACGAACGAGGCTATCCAGAAGCTTTTGTAGATGCCATGACTAAAGCCGGTTGGTTGGCTGCCTTAATTCCAGAAGAATATGGTGGCTCTGGTTTGGGCCTAGCGGAAGCCTCCGTAATCATGGAAGAGATTAATTTTTCTGGGGGTAACTCAGGTTCGTGCCACGGCCAGATGTACAACATGGGTACTTTATTGCGTCATGGATCCGAAGCTCAGAAAAAAATGTATCTCCCGAAAATTGCAACGGGCGAACTTCGACTTCAAAGTATGGCAGTCACTGAGCCAACAACCGGAACAGATACGACCAAGCTGAAAACCACCGCAGTTAAAAAAGGTGACAAGTACGTAGTGAATGGTCAAAAGGTATGGATCTCCAGAATTCAGCACTCTGACTTAATGATTTTGCTGGCGCGCACCACTCCACTTAGTGAAGTACAACGCAAGTCAGAAGGCATGTCGATCTTTATCGTCAATCTTGCTGATGCCATTGGCAAAGGCATGGAAGTACGGCCCATTGCCAATATGGTGAACCATGAAACCAACGAAGTATTTTTTGATAACTTAGAAATCCCCGCAGAGAATCTCATTGGCACCGAAGGTCAAGGATTTAAATACATTTTGGATGGCTTAAATGCCGAGCGAGTCTTGATTGCTGCTGAATGTATTGGTGATGCTTACTGGTTTATTGATCGCGCCCGCCGCTATGCCAATGACCGAGTCGTTTTTGATCGCCCAATTGGTAAAAACCAAGGGATTCAATTTCCGATTGCTGATAGCTATATTGAAACCGAAGCCGCAAATCTCATGCGCTTTAAAGCATGCGAGTTATTTGACAATCACCAACCCTGTGGTCCAGAGGCCAATATGGCCAAATACCTGGCGGCTAAAGCATCTTGGGAAGCAGCAAACGTCTGCTTACAAACCCATGGTGGCTTCGGCTTTGCTAATGAATACGATGTTGAGCGTAAATTTAGGGAAACTCGCCTCTATCAAGTGGCGCCTATTTCAACAAATTTAATTTATTCCTACATTGCTGAACATGTTCTTGGCCTTCCAAGATCTTTCTAAGAAGACATTAATATGAGCATTCGTCCACTGGATGGGATTACCGTTGTTTCTTTAGAGCATGCTATAGCAGCACCTTTCTGCACACGCCAATTAGCAGACTTAGGGGCAAGAGTCATTAAGGTTGAGAGGCCTGGTGGCGGTGACTTTGCTAGAGGGTATGACACGCAGGTAGATGGGCTTTGCTCTCACTTCGTTTGGGTCAATCGCTCTAAGGAAAGTTTGACCTTAGATCTTAAGCAGCCATCAGCAATTGCAGCACTCAAGACATTACTAAAGACGGCAGATGTCTTAGTACAAAACCTCGCGCCAGGAGCAGCTGCTCGCATGGGACTTACAGCCGAGATTTTGCAGAAAGACAATCCAAAGCTGATTCTGTGCGATATCTCTGGCTATGGAAATGACGGCCCTTATCGTGATAAAAAAGCTTACGACTTACTTATTCAGAGTGAGGCTGGATTCTTATCGGTCACGGGCACACCGGAAACCCCTAGCAAAGCTGGAAACTCAATTGCTGATATTGCAGCTGGAATGTATGCCTATACCAATATCTTAGCGGCCCTCTTGCAAAGAGGAAAAACAGGTAAAGGCTCAGTCATCGATATCTCTATGCTCGAGTCCCTCACTGAATGGATGAGTTTTCCTCTGTACTACGCCTACAAAGGCGCAGAACCGCCACCACGCAATGGCGCCTCTCATGCCACCATCTATCCATACGGCCCCTTTAAGGCGGGTGATGGTAAGACGGTCATGCTGGGCTTACAGAATGAACGTGAGTGGGTGCAATTTTGCGAAACCGTCTTAGAAAACCCTGCACTTGCACAAGATGAACGCTTTGATCGTAACTTCAAGCGCAATAAAAAGCGCACTGAACTTTTAGAAATTATTGACTCTTGCTTTGGGCAACTGACTTCTGAGCAATTAATTGCAAGACTAGAAAAAGCGCAAATTGCAAATGCTCACCTCAATGATATGGAGGGTCTTTGGAAGCATGAGCAGCTTAAAGCGCGTAATCGCTGGACTGAGGTGGATACCCCCAACGGTGCAATTGCAGCCTTACTGCCCCCCGGCTTAAATAGCAGCTATGACTATCGCATGGACCCCATCCCAGCGGTAGGAGACCATACAGACTCCATCCTTAAAGAATTGGGACTAGGCGAGTCTGATATTGCTGGCATGAGGGCAAGCGGCGCAATTTAAAGCAGTGGTGAAGTGAGATGTGCTGCGTTTTCAAGATAGCGATGCCAGCGCGGGCGCTTCGCCCAGGCCTTGGGGTCAACATAATCTGATTGCGCTAAGTAGGACTGAATCAGCTTCTCAAGATTGGCGCAGAAATCATCGTCATACACAATCAAGCTAATTTCAAAGTTCAGCCGCAAACTACGTTGATCAAAATTCACTGAACCAAAGATTGCAACTCGCTGATCAATCAACAAGCTCTTGGTATGTAAGAGGCCACCCTTAAACTCAGCAATCTTGACTCCAGAAGTTAATAAATCCTGATAGAAGCTTTTGCTACTCCACGCAACCAAAGTGGAGTCATTCAGCTTTGGCACAATCAAGGTGACCTTCACGCCGCGCCTTGCAGAAGCCATCAATGCTTGCATCAGGCCATCGTCCGGACCAAAGTAAGGGGTGGTTATAGTAAGTTCCTCCCGCGCATCGATAATGGCCGAAAGCATTAGTTGATACAAAATATCGTCACGATATACCGGCCCAGAAGCAAATTCCTGGGCAATGACCCCGCCCTCCCTTGGCGCCACTGGAGGTGAGCGATCATTAAAATGGGTAATCTTAGGATTATCAACACTCCAGTCGAACGCAAAGGTCAGTTCGAACTGCGCTGCAACCGGCCCCTCAATACGAACCATTGCGTCAACCCACTCCCCAACTCCTGAGTTCTGCTTAAAAGTACGAGGGTCGACCATATTCATACTTCCAGTCCACACCACGGAACCATCCACTACAAATATTTTTCGATGCAAGCGCAGATCTGCGCGGCGGAACTGAAAGCGGCCAATCTGAATCGGCAATGCTTCAGTCACTTGAATGCCTGCGTTTCGGAACCGGGCAGGCCAGGATGACTTAAACCAGTCCTTACTACCTAAAGAGTCTAATAAAACGCGACAATCTACACCGCGCTTTGAGGCGGCAATGACAGCCTCACCCACTCGATCGGCATCACCACCCAGAGCCCAAATATAGAACTCTAGATTCAGGCTTTTTTTTGCCTGATTGATCTCATCAATTAAGAGCTGCAGAATTTCCAGTGAATTTGTATGCAGCTCCACTTTGTTTCCATCCACTACTGGAGTGCCATTATTGGATTCAGCCAATAGACTTATGGCTCTAGACTCAATAGGTAACTTCTGTCTCTCACCTGCAAACTCTTGACATAACTGTTGGGTAATTTGCGAATACTCTAGATTCATACGTTTAATTTTTCGCGTCAAACTACGACCTACCGGACGTTCTCCAATCAGTACGTAAAGGGCAATTCCCATTAGCGGAAAAGTCATCACAATAAAAATCCAGGCAAAGGCAACGCCTACTGGCCTTCTCACAGAAATGATGACGCCAATAAAGTAGGTAACCAATAAAAAATGAGTGACTAATAGCCAATTAAAATTAAACTCAAAAGTTTGATTCAGAAATATATTTAATAAGGGATTCATTTAAGTTCCAATTCAGCAGTAATGCCCAGGTGATCTGACAGATTTAACCATTCATGCAAAATTTCAGCTGAATGTACTTTTATTCCGCGAACATAAATTCTATCCATCGCAAGCAAGGGCTTCACACTGGGAAATGTTTTTGCTGGGGAGCCGGTCAGTAATTCAAATACCTCATCGAAACCAGCAGCCTTCATGGGGGCGCTCACCCGATTACGCCAATCGTTGAAGTCGCCCGCCACGATGGTGGGTCCATTTTGAGTTAAATCCTGAATATGCTTAATGATGGCCTCCAACTGCCTCTCTCTGCCACGTTCAAAAAGCGCCAAATGTACACAGAAACAATGAATGGGTTGATCCATGCCATCCAAAGTAGTAACGCTATGTAGCAGGCCGCGACTCTCAAAGCGGTATGCTGAAATATCGTAGTTACTTCCTTTTTGCTGGGAGTGCTTAGAGAGAATGGCATTGCCATGATGTCCATCGCGATACTCGACATTTTTTCCATAATGCCAATCGCACCAAAAGTCTTCCGAAAGGAAGTGGGTCAACTCTGCTAACGGCCATTGACTAAAACGACGCACTCTACCCCGATGCTCCTGTTGTAGTTCTTGCAAGAAAAGAAGATCTGGATGTTGGCTGCGCATTTTTTCACGCAGTTGGTAAATGGTGGAATGTCTATGCAAAGGAGATAACCCTTTATGGACATTCATACTCAATACTGTGAAACGAGCAGTTTTAATAGAGCTCATCAAAACTGACCTGCAGCACGTTGGCGTCGAACGCGCGCTAAGTAAATTTCACCCTCGACTAAATCTTGACACTGCATGCATTTATTGCAAATAGATGCCTGCTCCCGTAACTCATCAATCGAGTCTATCGGGTGGGCATCTAAATATTCGCGCAAATCCACGTCGAGGAC
The DNA here is from genome assembly GCF_018687815.1 of Polynucleobacter sp. JS-JIR-II-b4. Taxonomy (NCBI): domain Bacteria; kingdom Pseudomonadati; phylum Pseudomonadota; class Betaproteobacteria; order Burkholderiales; family Burkholderiaceae; genus Polynucleobacter; species Polynucleobacter sp. JS-JIR-II-b4. The sequence continues at coordinate 619,850 of NZ_CP061306.1, read as the reverse complement.
CTCATTGCAGAGGCAAACCACTTCAGCCATAGGTCAAAAATAGGGGAATCAATCTCATTACAGTCATTTTGCCATTGCCTTGATAGAATCAAGCGCATGTTAAAAGCTTTTCAAGACGCCCTTTCCTTGCTCGCCCACTTAGATGGCGGCGTAATGGGGATTGTCTGGGTTTCTCTACAGGTCAGCCTTACAGCCCTTCTAGTTGGAACGCTTTTGGGCCTACCTATTGGCGCCCTTCTGGCCACTGAACGTTTTGCAGGGAAAAGGACCATCATTGTGACCCTGAACACCCTCATGGGTGTGCCTACAGTCATAGTTGGTGTGCTGGTATACCTCATGCTGTCACGTACAGGGCCCCTTGGCATGTGGGGCTGGCTATTTACAGTGAAAGGGATGATTGTGGCTCAAACATTGCTCACAACCCCCTTAATCGCCGCCCTTAGCCGCCAAATACTGGAGGACTCTTGGAAAATACATCGCGATTCCTTTCTGAGCCTCAAATTGCCACCCCTTTCCCGCTTTAAATGGCTGATATGGGATTGCCGCTTCTCGCTGACTATTGCCGTGCTTGCCGGCCTAGCTAGAGCCATATCCGAGGTTGGAGCGGTCATGATTGTTGGCGGTAATATTGATCATTCCACCAGAACAATGACAACGGCGATTGCGCTAGAGACTAGCAAAGGTGACCTGCCTTTAGCTCTCGCCCTTGGCATCGTCTTGCTTACCATTGTTCTTCTGGCCAATTTATTTACCTTTGCAGTTCGCCAAATTGCGGAGCACCGCTATGGTTAATGCAATGGAAAATTTTGAAAAGTTCATTGAGCTCAAAGACATCATTGTCAAAAGCAATGGCAGAACCATTCTGAATATCCCGCACGCCCTCATTCCAGCAGACAGAATTACCGCCTGTATTGGCCCTAATGGCGCTGGCAAAACAACTCTTCTAAAACTTCTAGATGGGCTCGTTAAGCCAGATAGCGGAACAGTGAATTACTCGTTTAAAACAAAAACGGCTTTGGTTTTGCATCACACGCCGATGATCAAAGCATCAGCTAAAACCAATATCGCAATGGTTTGTGATGCGGATGAGTCCATTAAAAATGCTGATGTAGACCGAGTGATTGAGCAAGTAGGTTTAAGCGGGCTTGCCAATAGCCCAGCGCATAAATTATCTGCAGGTGAAAGACAAAAGGTTTGCCTTGGAAGAGCTATTCTTCAAAAACCCAATTTGGTTTTACTGGATGAGCCGACCGCCAATCTCGACCCCCAGACCACCGAACAGGTTGAAGAGTTGATCCGTCAATTTGATCGACAGGAAGTAGATGTGATTTTTTCATCCCATCAACTTGCCCAAGTGCAAAGACTGGCTGAGCACATTATCTTCATTGACCAAGGGGAAATAAAAGAAAAGGGACCCGTAGGCCCCTTCTTTAACAATCCTCAAACACCAGCAGCTAAACGCTACTTACAACAAGAGCTACTCGCCGACTAATTACTTGGCAGCGGGTGCCGCTGGAGCGGCAGGAGCAGCTGCTGCAACTGGTGGAACAAATGGTGGTGGTGCAGTACAGGCTGCTGGAGCAGCAGTTCCAGAAACCTTAAATCGATCAGCGACCCGGTTTTGAGCCTGACAGAGTTGATATGCACCAACCTTATCGCCGTAGGCAGTTTTTGCTTTAGCCAAATTAGCAGCTTCTTGTGCCTCTGGGCTCAATGGTGGCAATGTCGCCATTACCGAGGAGGCAGCAAATGCGCAAAACGTAAGAGCAATGATTCTTTTCATGGCCTTATCCTTATTTATTCAGTTTGTCATACCAGAGCTCATGGTGCTCTTTAGCCCAAGTAGCATCTACATAGCCGGTCTTCATACCGTCGATTGAGCCCTGCATACCAATGGTGCCGATATAAATGTGGCCCATAGCCATGGTAGTCATCAAGATTGCAGCACTACTATGAATGATGTTGGCGATTTGCATCGTGCCACGGAGGTACTCTATCTGCATAAACGGCACGATCATGTCGAGCACGAATCCTGAGGCAGAAATTACTAAGCCTAAGAAAGTCATACCAAACCAGAACCAAAATTTCTCACCCATATTGAAGAAGCCAGCTGGCACATGCTTGCCGCTAAACATTCCACCAAAAGTTAACAACCAATTGAGGTCGCCTTTTCCGGGAATATTTTTACCAACAAAGAGTAAGAAGAAAATCACGATGCTCAGAGTAAATAATGGGCCAGTGAAATTATGAATATTTTTACAAACCATCAGGAAAGATCCGTAAGCAGCACCCCCAATTAAAGGCATCGCAAAATATTTACCGTACAGAATTAATAGACCAGTAAATGCAAGAGCCAAGAAACTAAATGCCATCACCCAGTGAGTGATGCGGTCAAATGCACTAAAACGCTTCACTTTAATGCCTGACAATGGCTCATGCAGCTTGATTGAGCCTTTAATGGTGTACATCGCAATAATGCCAAAGAAGGCAATCGCCAATAACCAGCCACCGTAAACGGTAATGATGCCGTTACGAATTACACGCCATTCTTGACCGGCACGCTGGATCAAAACACCTGCTTGCTTATCAGGAATACTGACGTAGTTTTGTGGATCACTGTTTGGCGCCATGAAAATGGATGGGTTTGCTGGCTGAGCCTGCGCTTGAGTGCCATTGGCCAAAGCGTTTGGATTTGCCGGCATAGATGCAGGAGGCACGTCTACTCCACTAGGAGAAGGCAAAGGCGCCATCGGTGCACGTTCAGCAAAGCTCATACCACTCGCAAGAGCTAGCGACAAACCTGCAGCCACTACCAAAGTGCGTAGAACTTTAGAAAATGATCGTTTCATACACATGTCCTTAAACGTTTTCGTTTTATTTATTGTTATTTAGTTGATCACTTAACGCGACTGTATTCGTTTTGACCTTGATTACGCTTGTCAATCGACTCGGTCCAGCTGGCCTGGTTACCTGGCGTCCAATTCTTAGTCATAAACCCATTATTGGCACCCATATAAGGAGCAACATCTGGACGCTTAGCAGCTTTAGCAGCAATTTCTGGAGGCTCAGAGCAAGCACCCAACAAAGCTGCTGCTGCAAAACACAGACCGAGAGTTTTGAAATTGACTTTCATTATTTAGCTCCTGGAATTTTTGCAGCAGGCGTTGGTGTAGGTGCTGGTGCATCTGGTCCACCGTAAGCAGTATTCCAACCAAAGGCTTTGGATCCTGGGTACTTACCATTCTTCTCACGGGTAGCAACGCGATTATTAAAGATGCCGCTAATGACATCACTATCGCCGCCAATCAATGCCTTGGTAGAACACATTTCAGCGCAAAGCGGTAACTTGCCTTCTGCCAAACGATTGCGCCCATACTTTTCAAACTCTGCAACGCTGCCGTTTTCTTCTGGGCCACCACTACAGAATGTGCACTTATCCATTTTGCTGCGGGAGCCAAAAGCACCCTTGCTGAGGAACTGTGGTGCGCCAAATGGGCATGCAAAAGAGCAGTAACCGCAACCGATACAGATATCTTTATCGTGCAGAACAACGCCCTCGTCCGTGCGGTAGAAACAATCTACTGGGCATACGGCCATACAAGGAGCATCGCTACAGTGCATACAAGCAACTGAAACTGATTTTTCTTGACCAATGATGCCGTCATTCACCGTTACAACGCGACGACGATTAACACCCCAAGGTACTTCATTTTCGTTCTTACAGGCTGTGACACAACCGTTGCACTCAATGCATCGCTCCGTGTCGCAAATAAATTTCATTCTTGCCATTGTGTTCTCCTGACCTTATTTTTTGACTTAGGCAAATTTCTCGATTTGACACATTGTGGTTTTCGTTTCTTGCATCATCGTCACCATGTCATAACCATAAGTAGTTGCAGTGTTAACCGCCTCACCCTGAACTACTGGGGCAGCACCTTCTGGGTAATACTTCCGAATGTTTTCGCCCTGCCACCAGCCAGCAAAGTGGAATGGCACGAATGCAGTTCCTTGATCTACGCGCTCAGTCACTAATGCGCGTACTTTGATCTGGGCGCCTGTTGGCGACTTCACCCAAACGTAATCCCAGTTCTTAATGCCACGATCTGCTGCAGCCTTAGGATTAATCTCCACAAAGTTTTCTTGTTGGAGTTCTGCTAACCATGGGTTGGAACGAGTCTCATCACCACCACCCTCGTACTCAACCAAACGACCTGAAGTCAGAATGATTGGGAACTTCTCATATAACTTCTGATTCAAGTTTTGATCTTGAACCGTCTTATAGAGGGTTGGCAAGCGCCAGAAGTTTTTCTTATCGGCAGCTGTTGGGTACTTACGCATCATTGGAGCGTTTGTACTGTAGAGCGCTTCACGGTGAATTGGAACTGGGTCTGGGAAGTTCCAAACCACTGCACGCGCTTTGGCGTTACCAAACGGATGACAGCCATTCTTCATTACCACGCGCTGAATACCGCCAGATAAGTCAGTCTTCCAGTTTTTACCTTCAGCGAGTTTTTTCTCGTCTTCAGTTAACTGATCCCACCAACCTAATTTCTTCACAAACACGTGGTCAAACTCTGGGTAGCCAGTAGTAATTGCGGCACCCTTAGAGTGAGATCCATCTGCAGCAAGCAAGCTGACGCCTTCACGCTCAACGCCGAAGTTGGCGCGGAAGTTACCACCGCCCTCCATCACGCTCTTGCTTGTGTCATACAGATTTGGTGAGCCTGGATGTTTAATAGCTGCTGTACCGTAGCAAGGCCAAGGCAAGCCATAGTAGTCACCAGTAGTGTCATATCCAGTTACTGGATCAACACCGCCGCGAGACTTCAATGTCTTCGGATCAAAGGTTGCCACCATTCTCATGTGAGCCTTGAGGCGCTCAGGTGTTTGGCCTGTGTATCCAATTGTCCAGCAAGAACGATTAATCTCGCGCAGGATGTCTTCAATTTGCGGCTCTTTCCATTGCTTACCAGCAAATTTGGAACTGAGCATTTTGTAGTTCTTAGACAACTCTTCGCCGAAACCTAAGCGGTCAGCAAAAGCTTGCATGATCACGTGGTCAGGAACAGATTCAAACAATGGATCAATTACTTTCTCACGCCACTGTAATGAACGATTGGAAGCTGTCGCTGAACCGCAAGTTTCAAACTGCGTTGCAGCAGGCAATAAGTACACATTGCGATTCTTATTTACCGCTTGACCTTCTGCAGCAGGCATTGCTGCCATTGCAGCAGTAGCACTTGGATATGGATCAACGACTACCAAGAGATCCAACTTATCCATCGCACGCTTCATGTCGAGGCCACGCGTTTGTGAGTTAGGTGCATGACCCCAGAAGAACAAGCCTTTTACGTTAGTCTGCTGGTCGATCATGTCATTCTTCTCGAGAACAGCATCAACCCAACGAGACACAGTAGTACCTGATTTCTCCATCATGTCGGGTGCATAACGACCTTTAATCCACTCGTAGTCAACACCCCAAACTGTTGAGAAGTGCTTCCATGAGCCAGCAGCCAAACCATAGTAACCAGGCAATGAATCTGGGTTAGGGCCAACGTCAGTTGCGCCCTGAACGTTATCGTGACCGCGGAAAATGTTGGTACCGCCACCAGACTTACCTACGTTACCTAAAGCTAATTGCAAAATACAAGAGGCGCGCACAATCGCATTACCGATAGTGTGCTGGGTTTGACCCATACACCAAACAACGGTACTAGGACGATTCATTGCCATAGTTTTAGCAGCTTGGTAAACCTGAGCCTCAGGCACACCACAAGCCTCCTCAACTGCAGCAGGAGTCCACTTCTCCATCACTTCTTTACGAATCTCTTCCATGCCATAAACACGGTCGTTGATGTACTTCTTATCTTCCCAGCCATTTTTAAAGATGTGATACAGCATGCCGAATAAGAAAGGGATATCAGTACCAGAACGAATGCGGATGTACTGGTCTGACTTAGCAGCAGTACGCGTGTAGCGCGGATCTACTACAACAACCTTGCAACCATTTTCTTTTGCATGCAACAACATCAACATTGAAACTGGATGAGCTTCAGCAGCATTTGAACCAATGTACAAAGCGGCCTTGGCATTCATCATGTCGTTGTAACTATTGGTCATCGCACCATAGCCCCAGGTGTTTGCAACACCCGCTACTGTTGTGGAGTGACAAATACGAGCCTGATGGTCTGTATTGTTTGTGCCAAAGAAAGAGACCCACTTACGGAGTAAGTAGGACTGTTCATTATTGTGTTTGGAGGAGCCGATGAAGAACATTGCATCCGGAGAATATTTCTCTCGAATACTCTTCATCTGTGCAGTAATTTCAGTTAAGGCTTGATCCCAAGAAATTCGTTGGTACTTTCCATCAACTAACTTCATTGGGTAACGCAAACGATAATCACCGTGTCCGTGCTCACGCAAGGCAGCGCCTTTAGCGCAATGAGCACCCATATTAATTGGAGAATCAAATACTGGATCTTGACGAACCCATACGCCATTCTCAACCGTGGCATCAACTGCACAGCCTACGGAACAGTGAGTACAAATAGATCTCTTAACTTCAATCTTGCCCTTGCCGTCTAGCATTGCCTTGCTTTGCTCAGCAGATGCTTTTTGAACAAAACTTAATTGACTAGCAGCGATACCAGCACCAACTCCTACGCCTGAGCGCTTGAGGAATGTACGGCGATCCATCGTTGGAACAGCGGCTTTTAAGCCGCGTGACAGACTACCAATCAGGCGCGATGTGGAACGACTGCTTTGTGGGGTATTGGATTTACGAGTCAGACTCATATGGTGTCCCTGAGAAAGTTTTTTTATTTATGTTGAAACAGTGAAAGCAATAGTGAAACGAAGATAGTTAAATCAAAGTGGATTCGTAGTACTTACGCATATGAGCAGTCATCGTTTGACCAACATCTTGCACAGCTTTAGCACCACTGATTTCTTGGATGACCGCCTTGCCAACTGGGGTTTGACTCACTACAGCGACAGCTCCAACTGCAGCGCCTGCACCAATAAAGAACTTACGGCGCGATGGCTTGTTTTCTTCGCTTAAGGCAACCTTGAATTTGGTAGTCATTGCATACTCCTCTGGAATTATTCTTGATTTGCGTCAAGTGTAATAGGAAATCGCATTTTTGACATATTGGTGTAACTATTAGTTATTAGGACAATATTCATATTGCGATGCAACATCAAATCATGTCGAAGCCTTGGCCTTCAATTGCCAGGAATTCTCTAGTTAGCGCTGCGATTGGGTGATACAGATGCATCTCCGGAATGCCTTCTATTGCATCGCACAATTCGTCATACCAGGGACGAATATGCTCATTGAAAAAAACCCTTTGATTTGTAAGGTTTGAGATCTCTACATCATCTCCCGCAATGAGGTAACGCATAACCTCGCAAAGGGCCGAGATATGGTCTTCAGTTTCAGTGACCTCTTCTGCTGCCTCAAGTCCAAACCCTTCTAAAGCCTTACGAATATTTACCAAAGGCTTTTCGTTTAGATGGCCTGCCATGTAAAAGGAGCCATTCAAAACGACATTTGGCTTACCAACGCTAATGAAATTCAAATCAAACTCATCATGCCAAGCTTTGGCAGGGTTATTTTTAGCAACCTCCACTACATCCATCCAAACCTTAGCCAAGGGCGCCTCATCTGCAGCATCTTGCTGATCAGCGGTAGCGGTAATTTGATCTAAAAGCTCTTGATCAGGCGGCATCTGAAAAAAGCGGGCAATCAAGCCATATAAATCCGCCCTAGCCAAATCCTCAGGTAAGCCTACATCGCCTACCTCGGCGGATAGATTCTCTTTTGCCACTTCTTTTGCAATTTCGCTCATGTTTCTTTTTTCACCATATCCACCACTCGACAATCACTACACATCTTCAATCGATCCATTGCAGCCCCAGCAAAAGCACCATGCGATCCAAGCTTACTGAGCATCAAATCAACCATCTTGAGTGTTCCGAAAGGCTTGCCACAACTAATGCAATGGAAGGCCTGGGTTTCATTCAGGGTAGTCCGTTGCTTGCGTTGCTCAACTGTTTGCAAACGAGGTGCAAGAGTTAAAGCCTTCTCGGGACAGGTTTGCACACAGATGCCGCACTGTACACACTGCTTCTCAATAAACGAAAGAATAGGCTCGTCAGGATTGTCTAAAAGCGCACCTTCAGGACAGCCGCTGACACAAGACATGCACAAGGTGCAAGCATCTTTATTTATTGTCAGACCACCTAACAATGAAGACTTTGGAAGCACAACACCCATCTCCGGCAATGGAGTCTTCGCTTGTTTTTGCAAATGCTCTAAAGCTGCCTCAAGCGTTTCGCGTTTCTGATTCGATAAGCCAATGCTTGCAGGAGTACAGATCGGGCCGAGTGATCCACGCTGACGTAATACGCCCATTGCTTTAGATACAGCCGCTATATCTTCAGCAGAACTAGCCAAGATCAGATGAATGCGATCGTCAAAGCCATACGCATTCAGAATGCTGTTTGCTAAAACTACCTGTTCTTCAAGTACTGCGCGATATGCAGGATCCTCGTCTCCACTTAATAACAAAGTCACTTCCGCAAAACCATACGTCAGCGCACCCAGCCATAAGTCCAAACCAGTAGAGGCAATATGCTCAATGCCATAAGGAATCACAAATGCAGGGAGACCTTCGAATTGCTTTGGCATGACATGCGCCGATCTGCCCAAGCCATCAATCATTTGCGTACCTGCTTTTAGGGTATGCAAAAGTAAGCTGGGAGCCATCGCCTGATTGATCTTTTTAGCTTCGGCAGTAAAGACGCTCGCTACCGTTTTGAGCTCTTTACCTTGATGAGCAACGCTTGGGTAGTTGTAACGCATTGCCCCGGAAGGGCATGCAGTTGCGCAAGCTCCGCAACCCATACAAAGATTTGGATTGACCTCTACAGAACCTTGGCCATTTTTAAAGATTGAACCAATAGCGCCTGTTGAACAAACATCAATACAAGCGCTGCAACCTACTTTGCCATTGCGGCCATGAGCACAAATTTTTTCGTTATAGGCAAAATATTTGGGCTTTTCAAACTCCCCCACCATCTCGGAGAGTTGATTAACTGCCAGCGCCTGCTCAAGGGGATCAACACCAGGAGCGAAGTACCCCTGCGGCGTTTGACTCATGCGCATCTTGGGATCTACACGTAGGTCCAAAATTAAATCGAATTCTGAATTGCGTTCACGCTCTTTGCGATCAAAAGAAATGGCACCAATGCTGGCACATGCAGTAACGCAGTCACGATGGGACTTGCATTTACTTAAATCAATCTGGAAGGAAAGATCAATGGCGCCCTCCGGACACACTTCAACACATGCCCCACAGCGAGTACACATCTCCGGGTCAATCGGATTTTGCAAATCCCAACTTACTGAAAAGTTTCCTAGGTAACCATCTAACTTGGTTACTGCGCCAGTAAAGATTGGGTAGCTACGAGTCAACGGCAAGTCGCCAGGCTGCGTACATAAGACTGAAACATCTAGCGATGGGCTTAATTTTTCAGCCCAAGGGATGGCTTGTGACCCAGCGCCGATAATTAATAATCTACCCTGGCTTTCGTAATTCACAACAGGAACAGGTTCAGCCTCAGGCATGTCAGCTAAAGCTAACAACGCAGCAATTTTAGGTCCGGATGTTTTAGCCTCTTGAGTCCAACCAGCTACTTCACGAATATTGACAAAACGCAGTGGCGCAACCAATGGCTTTTCAGCTTGGTCAGCGAGCTCACTAAAAAGTGCACCCTCTTGTGTACACGCTATCACCAGGGAATCAGAGCCATCTAGCGCTTTTAAAAAAGATCCGACCTCCTGCCTGCATAAGGATTGATGAATCGGAACCCCGATAGCTTTTGCATCCAAAGGCATGGTGCCATTACAGTTGCAGACTAATTTTTGACTCATGCGCTATCTTCTTAGGTTTTTTTCTGTACAGACTCTATTGATACCTTATTGGGCACTTCTTCCAACTGATCTGTAGGTTTTTGTTGTGTGGATGTTAAATCAGTTTGCTGTTCGGCTGCCAATGTGTCGGCCTCAAGCCGTGGATCAGGTCTTGGGCTTATGCTTTGCTGGGATTCTGGACCAAGCTCTTCGCTCGATTTACGGAAAAGGTTGAGCATATCGCTTTGCACCATTCTCTCCAGCATTCCAGGTGGCAGCGGATCCGGTTTACTGTAGTCATCAATATAAATATCCAACCCATCCATGATGTTGAAATGGGGATCGGTAAACATTTTCTTTAGGGCAGCCTGCTGAACAGCGGGGTCTACATCCGGCTTCATAAAAGCAGAAAAGTCTGGATCGAAACGATCGATCTTGACTACATCTTCTAGGGTAGCTGGCGGAGGTGCAGCCTCTTGAGCGCCCTCAACGAGCGGAGCCTGATCAGGCTCTTTAGGAACCTCTACTTTTTTTTCTGGCGAGACATCTTCTTTACCAGCTTTACGCTTAGACCAGCGCCCCAGAAATCCATCGGCCATTATTCCTCCATAGGGCGTTGCGCACCCTTAAATGAAGCAGGCTTATGGCGTTTTTTGGGTTCCGGTCGATAGTTGTCATTGACATACTCTTGCAACCATGAGGCATGCTGCTCACTCAGCGGTATCGTATCAACCGACTCACCACCATCGAGCAATCGAGCGGCTTCGTTATAACTGACACAAATACGATGGGGCACTGCAAACGAAGTCTCAGACTTTGCCAAGGGAAGTGATTGCTCATCGATATAACGCTCAATATCTTCTTCCAAGCGCCACATAACAAACCATGCGGGTGTTGTAGCAGAAACATTGAGATAGTAGCCCTCAGCCTCGTCCGGAAAGAGATCAAGTTCATAACCTGTGAATAACCAGGATTCACCATCGGCATCACGCCCAAGAAACTGACCCGCAATGGATTTACTTTGTTGACTATTGAATTGCCCAAAATCAGGCAACACTTCCTGAGGCACCCAGCGGAACGAGACCCATGGGTTATCAATATTCTGTTTACGCATTAGTACTGCAAAGCGCATAAATGTTCAGGGCCTCAGGTGTTTTGAACCACAATGTTCGGAAATTTACTGCTCATATCTTTAGATAGAGTAGCAACACGGATGGCTACCTGTCTAGCAATACCTTTATAGATAGCACTAATAGCGCCATCTGGATCAGCCACTACTGTTGGGCGCCCGGCATCAGCCTGCTCACGAATCGAAAGGTTTAAGGGCAAGGAGCCCAAGAAATCTACGGCGTACTCTTTACACATTTTTTCACCGCCGCCAGTACCGAATACGTGCTCTTCGTGTCCACATTTAGTGCAAACGTAAGTACTCATGTTTTCAATAATGCCAATGATGGGTACACCCACCTTCTCAAACATCTTGAGGCCCTTACGAGCATCTAGCAAAGCAATATCTTGAGGTGTGGTAACAATGACTGATCCTGTAACAGGAACCTTTTGCGCCAAGGTCAATTGAATATCGCCCGTGCCAGGCGGCATATCTACGATCAGGTAGTCAAGATCACGCCAGCGGGTTTGGCGAAGTAACTGCTCCAACGCTGAAGTCACCATTGGACCACGCCACACCATGGGTGCGTCGTCATCAATCAAAAAACCAATTGAGCTTGCCTGTAAACCATAGGCTTCCATTGGCTCAATTGTATTTTCTTCAATAGAGTCCGGTCTACCGGTAATACCCAACATCATTGGCTGACTTGGGCCATAAATATCCGCATCCAAAATACCAACCTGTGCACCCTCCGCAGCAAGAGCTAGGGCGAGATTCACGGCTGTTGTGGACTTCCCTACTCCACCCTTACCGCTAGCCACTGCAATAATATTTTTTACGCCGGGCAATAACTTCACTCCACGTTGCACTGCATGCGCAACGATTTGACTTGAGATGTTGACGCTCACATTTTTGACGCCTGATAATTCACGCAAGGCATTGATTACCGATTTACGAATCGAGTCGAACTGGCTTTTAGCGGGATACCCCAGCACAATATCTAAAGAAATATCGCCGCCTTCTACGCGGAGATTTTTAATATTCTTTGCCGTGACAAAATCAATCTTCGTATTGGGATCAACTAAGTTTTTTAGCGCTGCTTGTACCAACTCTGGTGTAACCGACACTACATTCTCCTAATATGGTTAACCTTAGAATGGACTTCTAAGTTTTTTAGTATTTTCTTAATTAGCGCTAGCTTACTCGTAGCCGCCAATATTTGCTGAAAGCGCCCTTGAGCACCTTCTATCTATCACATTAGAAAATCAGCAAACTCAGGTAATAGACTGCCATCGACATCAAAGCCGTGGCTGGGATGGTGAAGATCCAGGCCCAAACGATGTTTCCAGCGACACCCCAGCGCACCGCGCTGGCTCTCTGAGTTGAGCCAACACCGACAATAGCCCCAGTAATTGTGTGGGTAGTCGAAACAGGAACACCCAAGGCTGTTGCTGCAAATAAAGTAATGGCGCCACCAGTTTCAGCACAAAAGCCTCCTACTGGTTTGAGTTTTGTCAGCTTTTGACCCATGGTTTTTACAATCCGCCAGCCACCAAACATTGTGCCCATCGCAATGGCGATATAGCAGCAAATAATGGTCCAGGTCGGAGGCATCTTGGCACCAGCTTCTGCGTAACCCGTGATGATGAGCAAGAGCCAAATAATGCCGATGGTCTTCTGAGCATCATTGCCGCCGTGACCCAAACTATAGGCACTGGCAGAAACTAGCTGCAGACGACGGAACCAACGATCCGTTTTTGCTAGGTTAGCGTTTTTGCAAACCCAGGCTACTAACAACATCATCAGTGAGCCCAGCAAGAAACCCACTAGCGGAGATATGAAAATAAAGGAAACCGTTTTGATGATGCCGGACCAGACCAAGCCATCCACCCCGGCCTTTGGCAACGCCGCCCCAACTAAGCCGCCAATCAAAGCATGAGATGAACTGGATGGGATGCCGTAATACCAAGTAACCACATTCCAAATAATCGCCCCCACCAAAGCACCAAAGATCACGTGCAAATCAACCGCGGCCGGATGAACAATACCTTTACCAACCGTGGCAGCCACACTTAAATGAAAAATGAAGATGGCAAGAAAGTTAAAGAAGGCAGCAAACACTACCGCCTGTTGCGGCTTTAAAACGCCAGTAGAAACCACCGTCGCAATGGAGTTGGCAGCATCATGAAAGCCGTTCATGAAATCAAATGCAAGAGCTAGCACTACTAATAGCGCTACAACCCAAAAGGCTACTTCTGTCGCTGGCAACTTAATTCGCCTTAAGAGTTTTCAAGAACAATGCCTTCAACCAAGTTGGCAACGTCTTCACATTTATCGGTAACTTCCTCGAGCAATTCGTAAATACGCTGGCACTTAATCAGCTCACGCACTTCGATGTCTTCACGGAACAACCTAGTAATAGCGGTAGAAAGTAGGCGATCAGCCCCAGACTCCAGGTGATCAATTTCATCACAAGTCTTTAACGCTGCTTTAGCTACCTCTGGATCAGAGATGTCTTTTAATGTAGCAACGGCGTTCTTCATGCTGATGCAGCACTGATTGCAAAGCTCTGCCATTTGCAACATCTCTGGCGTCATTTGCTTCACGTCATACAAATGCATTGCTTCAGTACCGTTTTGCAATAAATCAGCTACGTCATCCATCGTATTGATGAGTGAAAAAATTTGATCGCGATCGATAGGTGTGATGAAGGTCTTATGCAAACGACGATGCACTTCTTTCACAACATCGTCACATGCATGCTCTGCTTTATCAACCTCTTGGGTGTATTTAGCGCGTAATGCTTCATCGCCGTAATACTCAACGAACTTCAAAAAAGATTCGGAGGCGGAAACGATATTGCTAGCGTGCTCATTAAATAGCTCGAAGAAATTACCATCGTGAGGCATTAACTTACTGAAGAACATAGATCACGATCCTTTAGGAACAAAAACTACGGGGATTTGTTAGGTTTGCCGACATTCTAAACAATTGCTATTGAACAACTGGAAAGCCGGCATCTGTAATGAGCTGGCTCGCTTGCGCGGCAGATAGGGTGGTTTCGAGAGTGATGGTCTGACTTGCCAAATCCGCCTGAACTTTAGCCTGAGGATCTTGGGCCTGCACTGCCCGAGTGACGGCATTAATACAGCCCCCACAGGTCATTCCGGAAACTTTTAAACTCAACATATTGGCCCTTTTGATGTGAATATGGCTTGTATAGAGTAGATTATCTTCTATATGGATCCCCAAAAAGACACTAATTCAGAGCTATTTACTCTAGATATCGGCGGGATGACCTGTGCCTCTTGTGTTGGCAGGGTTGAAAAGGCTTTAGACAAGATTCCAGGGGTGGAAGCAGCCAGTGTGAATTTAGCAACTGAACAAGCCAAAATTCGCGTAAATGCTGATTCCGGGGTCAAAATCGATGACATCATCGCTTTAGTACAAAAAACAGGTTATTCAGCCAAAATCAGTGCGCCCCACGGCATTCCAGAGTTAGCCCCCTCTAAATTGTTCTGGGGGACTGATGGTCTGGGTCGTGTCATTCTAGGTTTCAGTCTTTCAGCCCCACTCTTTCTGCCCATGTTCCTCATGCCTTTTGGCATTCATTGGTCACTGTCACCGACATGGCAACTATTGCTTGCAACTCCAGTGCAATTCTTTTTAGGATGGCGCTTTTATAAAGCAGGCTTCAAATCTCTGATGTCGGGTGTTGGCAATATGGATTTGTTAGTCGCGCTCGGCACAAGTGCAGCCTACGGATTAAGTGTGTATCAAATGATTGCATCACCGCATGCAAGTCATGAACTCTATTTTGAAGGATCAGCCGTCATTATCTGCATGGTCATGCTTGGTAAATGGCTGGAAGCCAGAGCCAAGCAACAAACTAGTGAAGCAATACTCGCCTTGCAAAAGCTATGGCCTGAGCATGCCAAAGTCATTGAGCGCAATATTGTGATCAGTGAGGACTCTGCATTAGACCAATTTCGAGATCTTCCTCTAGATCAGGTATTCCCTAAAGATCGCATCTTAGTGTTGCCAGGTGAACGTATACCGGTAGATGGAATCATCTTACTTGGCAATAGCCATGTTGATGAATCCCTCCTCACCGGAGAAAGCGATCCTGTCAAAAAACATCTTGGTGAAAAGGTCATTGGCGGCTCCCTTAATGGTGAAGGCCTACTGGTGATTGAGGCTCAGGCAGTAGGCGTTGAGAGCGTTCTCTCAAAAATTATTTCTTTAGTAGAGGATGCGCAAACCCAAAAAGCACCTATACAAAAATTAGTTGATCAAGTGAGTGCAATTTTTGTCCCTAGCGTGATTGTGATTGCATTCATTACTGGATTAGCGAACTGGTTTTATTTAGACTCTGCATCTGTCGCCATACTGCGTGCAGTCTCAGTTCTCGTTATTGCATGTCCATGTGCGCTGGGTCTTGCAACACCTGCAGCCATCATGGCAGGCACTGGCGTTGCAGCACGCTTTGGAATCCTCATTAAAGATCCACAGGTATTAGAGTTGGCGCATCGCTTAAACGTAGTGGCCTTCGATAAAACAGGCACCCTCACTATTGGCAAACCAAGACTGCTAGAGATTATTCCTTTTGGTGATTCGTATGCGCTAGATGACATTCTCGAAAGTGCAGCAGGTTTACAACTTGGTAGTGAGCACCCTCTTGCAAAAGCACTGTTAGATACCGCTAAACAAAGAGGCTTAAATCCCATCACACCAACAGACAGCAAAGCCCTGCCTGGCATTGGTATTAGCGGCAGGCCAAGCGCTGGCGTTTTCCTGGGCCTTAGTCTGAACCTACAAAGCATTGCATCGTTAGAAGGCAATCCCCACTACTCCGTAATACTTGCAAAGGCACAAGCCTGTTTTGATGCCGGTCAAACTGTCTCCGTATTAATGAGCAATGAAAATCCTTCCTCGCCCATTGCGATCATTGCCTTTGGAGATGAACTCAAAGATAACACTCAAGAGGCGGTTACTTCACTACATAAGTTGCATATTCGCGCAGTAATGCTTTCTGGTGACAATATTGCCGCCGCCAATCGTGTTGCCAAAACTATTGGCATTCAAGAAGTGTTTGCACAAATTATGCCTAGTAATAAAGCAGAAATTATTCGCCAACTCCAATCGAAAGATGGTGAACGTCAATTTGTTGCAATGGTAGGAGATGGCGTGAATGATGCGCCTGCTTTGGCAACTGCAGATGTGGGTATGGCAATGTCTACCGGTACTGATGTGGCCATGCAAGCTGCCGGCATTACCTTAATGCGCGGCGATCCCACTCTGGTTGCGAATGCTATCGATATCTCCAAGCGGACTTGGCAAAAGATTCAGCAAAATTTATTCTGGGCTTTTATCTTTAATGCCACCGGGATTCCATTGGCAGCACTGGGGTATCTGTCACCCATGCTAGCTGGCAGCGCCATGGCCTTATCGAGCTTCTGTGTTCTTAGCAACGCCCTACTACTCAAGCGCTGGCGTCCTGCACATTAATTCATAACAAGCGTTGCTTGCTTGCAGATTGTTGCTTATTTGGAAGTAAGTTATTTTGGCTTCTTGCGAATGAGTTCAATGTCACCGTAATACGCACCCACTTCTGATTTGGTATTGTCTGTATCAGTAAGTAAGGCAATACCAATGACTTGGCCAGGGCTCTCACCGTAGGCACGCTTATAGTCGGCCGCTAAATCACGCTGATGCTTGTGCCACTGATCCAAACCATCCCAACCAGAATCCACGACAATCATTTTGATGCGAGAGGTATGCGCATTTGGAATGATGGCATCCACAGGGGACTTTCCAGACCAGATGTACATCAATGTGGCATATGGCATTTCTTGACCACTAATAAGATTAGCCATTTCAAAAGTCATTTTTTCTTTTAAAGGTAATTTTGACTTATTGCCGTCAAATGCAACCAAGATACGTAGCGGAGCATCATCTGCGTAAGCATCCGCATTATCAGCATTCACAATTGGGTTGATGGCCTTCCACTCCCATTGCAGCCACAAATTATTTGCCTGACGAGGGCGTAACTTGACAGCTAACCCGGAGGCAGATGTTTTTGAATTCGCACTCAAGACTGTTCGGCCTTGATAATTTTCTAGGCGATATACCGTGTTCTTTTTAAAGGGTGCTATGCGGTAAAAATTCCAACCATTAGGCATGCCAGCACGCGCTGTTTCAGCTGAGAATTTGGGCAGCTCTTCTTGCGCTGGCAATTGATCGACATTAAATGCCTGTCCTGCCTCGTTTTGCACAGATTCTCCGCTCAGCCCAGCACATCCAGTCAAAAATACGACTGCGCCAAGGATTAAATGTGGGAGGGCTTGCTTAAGCATGTCTTAATTGTCCCAAAGAATGGTCTCTGTGAGTCTAAAATCATCACATGCGTCAACAATCACCTTCCAGCTGGGCTGCAATCTGCATCCTCATTGCCGCGGTAGTGCACCTGGCTCTGGGCTTTTCAATAGAGTTTTCAGTTGATGAGGCCCACTACGCGCTCTATGCCCAACATTTAGCCTGGAGTTATTTTGATCACCCACCGTTGGTGGGTTGGATTCAGTGGCCCTTGGTGACGCTCACCCCCTCGGAAGGCATCATTCGCCTCATTCCAGAGTTGCTGTGGATTCTCTCTTGTTACCTAGTTTATGAAGTTACGGTTGAAGTGCACCACTTTATTCGTGGGCGCAACGCTGGCTATCTCACCAGTGCACTGCCATCAGCAAACTTATGCGGACTAATGGCGGTCTTAACAGTTATTGCTGCACCCATGTTGCACATTCTGGCAATCGGTTTACTACCAGATACATTACTTGCGCCATTAAGCCTTGGTCTGATGTGGATGGCTTTACGTTGGCTGAGTAAAGATCAATTTAGTATTGGTGATTGGATTATTACTGGCGTCTTGTTGGGCTTAGCTGGCTTAAGTAAATACACAGCCGCTTTTACCGCGCTTGCATTGCTATTGGTCTTTTTGAGTACACCAAGAAAACCATGGGTCACGAAAGTAGGTTTTTGGATTGCTGCGCTAAGCGCCCTGCTGCTGATCACCCCCGTCCTGTATTGGAATTGGGCTAACGATTGGATTTCATTCAAATACCAACTTGCCCATGGTGGCGGTGGAGAATGGCTCTGGCGTAGGCTGGGCGCTTATATCGGTATTCAAATACTGGTCTTTGGTCCTCTTTTCATCTTGGGTTCTGTTGTGTTTTTAAAAGACTGCATGCATGCCACAAAACTGTCATTACTTGCGCTCTTTGGATTCTTTTTGATTCCATTTGCAATTTTTGTCAGCCTCTCTGGCGGAGGTGGACTTCCTCACTGGACTTCGCCTGCCTGGTTCTGTCTCGCACCATTTGCCGGAGTTGGTTTGGCAAAAGCTTGGGCTACGCAACATCGTTACTGGATTCGCATTTTATTTTTTATTCAAATTGCTTTATGTTGTATCGGCTTTGGGTATGTATTGTCAGGTGGCATTAGTTCGGCCTCAATCAAATCCAATCCGATTGCTGATTTATATGGCTGGAAAGTGGCGGGTCAAAAAGCAGCAGACCTTGCTAAGGCCACTAAAGCCAATGGCATTGCTGTTCAAAACTGGACCTTAGGAAGTCGAGCCGCTTGGTACGCTTCACCTGCGCCAGTTTATGTTTTAGACCAGAGACAGGATCAGTTTGATCTCTGGTTTGGGGATTTACCAAAAGGGGCAAATGTACTCCTGATTAACTGGTCTGGAATGCCATACCCTCTGCCTGTGGGCAATAAATCAGCATTCCAAGCCTGCGAGCCCTTGGATAGCCTAGAAGTCGTACGATTTGGCCGAGTTCTATCTAAATTTGACTTTAGCCTTTGCAGTCACTGGCAAGGTCCTGGTCAAGCGGAGTAATTCCCCCAAATTCAAGACCTTAGGCGCCCGAGGCATTATCCTTACGCTTATGAGTTCACAAGCCCAACCCACCCCAAAGATCCAATCGGGGTGGAAATCCATTCTCAAGAAGGCTTGGCCTACTATTCGCGTTCTACTCTCCGTTGCTCTGCTTTGGAAAGCAACGAGTGGAATTGATTGGCGCTCACTATTTGATACCCATATTCAGATGCAGCCTCTATGGTTCTTGGCTGCTCTAGCAAGCATGATGTTGGCATTTATTTGTGGCGGATATCGCTGGGGCTTGTTTATGCAAAGAGTGGGATTTCCCCGCCGTATTCGCTCTTATATCGGCCTCTACTTTGCAGGCGGTCTCATTAACCAAGGTCTACCTAGTACCTTGGGTGGTGATAGTTATCGCGCCATTACTGCAACGCATTTGACCAGCACCGGCAATCTCTCAGAAACTAAAGAGTTGGATGATGAACTTCATCACTCAGTAGACCTTGAGCACGCCACTCCTAAATTGCGTTTAAGTTTTTCGATGGTGTTGGTAGATCGCCTTCTTGGTTTAGCGGGCAACAATTTACTAGGCGGGATTGGCTTGATATTGGGCGGCGCTACACTCGCAGCCTGGGGTCAAGATTTGGGCTACGCAGTAATGGCAGTAATGCTGCTTGCTGGCGTAGCAATTGCCCTTATCCTTGCGTGGGGACCTAGCAAGCAACTCCTGCAAAAACTCTTAGAACGCTTCAATATGAACAACGCCATGCCTGGTATCCAGCTAGCATTTGCTTGGCCTAACAATATTGCTCAGGCATGCCTGGCGATTGGCATTCATTTCCTCACTATTTTGACGCTACTCTTTTGCCTTAAGGCTTACGGTGTAGATGCGCCTATCGAAGGTTTAATGATTGGCTTACCTGCACTTAGCCTGTTACTCATGTTACCGATCAGTATTTCGGGATGGGGCTTGCGTGAAGCCACCCTTTCATCGGTCCTGGCCTTATGGGGTGTTAACCCCTCGCTAACAGTATTAGCCTCTATTAGCTACGGAGCAATTACTGTTTTATCGGTGCTACCAGGCGCCTATTTTTTATTAAAACGAAAATAATTTTTTAGAGCCAAACTATGACTATTAGCGTCAACACTATGCGTGCGATTGATCATTGGGTCGGCGTACCTCTTTGTGCAATCGTTAGCCCATTTATCGCTTTGATTGATCGCATAAAAAATATATTCAATCACGGCCCAGAGACTCCAAAAAAATTACTCTTTATTGAACTCTCGGAAATGGGAAGCGCCATTCTAGTAGACCCTGCAATGCGTAATGCGAAAGCTCGTGGAGCAGAATTATTTTTCTTGATTTTCAAAAGTAATCGCGCTAGCCTGACTTTACTTAATACCGTTAAACCAGAAAATATCTTCACAATTGACTCATCTAGCTTGGGAGGATTAATCAAGGATACGCTGCGCTTTTTGATTCTTGCTCGCAAACACCGCATTGATACTGTCATTGACCTAGAGTTGTTCTCTCGATTTACCGCCCTACTGACTGGCATGTGTGGTGCTCGTCGTCGCGTCGGTTATCACATTTTTCATGGTGAAGGATTGTGGCGCGGCTTCATGCTCACTCGCAAGGTGCACTACAACCCGCATATCCACATTACTAAGAATTTTCTATCTTTAATTCATGCGGCATTTGCCCAAAAAATTGAAGTTCCATTTAGCAAGATTGAGATTCCGGACTCTGAGGTACGTCTAGAGCAAGCCATCATCAATCCAAGCGCGCTAGAAAAGGTGCGCGAGCGTATTGAAAAAATGGCTAAAGAGGCGCGCATTAATTACACCCCGGGGAAAGACCGCCTCATTCTGATCAATCCGAATGCAAGTGATCTACTTCCACAACGCCGCTGGGCACAACAGCGTTTCTCTGAGTTGATTCAAGCAATCCATCAACAATATCCCAGCGATCTCATCTTGATTACCGGCTCACCTGCTGAGTTTGTGTATGTTGAAAAAGTTCGCGCTGTTGCCAATGTTAAAAATGCATTGAATTTTGCTGGGCAGGTCGGCTTTGCTGAGTTGCCACCGTTGTACACACTATCAGACGTCATGGTTACCAACGACTCTGGTCCTGGTCACTTTTCAGCCGTGACGCCACTGAGAACAGTTGTCCTCTTTGGACCTGAGACTCCAGCCCTTTATGGATCAGTTGGTAACTCCATCGCAATCACCGCCAACCTAGCTTGCTCGCCCTGCGTGAGCGCTGCCAATCACCGTAAAACCCCTTGTCAGGACAATGTGTGCATGCAGGCCATCACCGTTCCACAAGTGCTCGATAAAGTGATTAAGCAATTGCAAGACGCCGATAAGGTAAAGGCTCGCTAAGCTGGATGAACAAAAAGGCAATTCCTACATTTGCTTGGTTCATTCCGCTAGCTCCTCTTGCGCTCGCTTGCGCAATCTACTTTGGCGAGTTACAAAGTAGTACTTTTTTATTCATTAACCGCTTTACGCAATTACTGCCAGACACCCTTTGGGCTTGGCTTACTTTTTTAGGCAATGGTTGGGGAGTGTTTGCGCTCGCCTTTCCATTGCTGTTGCTTGCACCAAGAATGCTGACTGCTGGAATTTTTGCCGGTGGGATAGCCGCATTAGCAAGCGCGGTATTAAAAGGCTTCTTTGATTTGCCAAGACCTGCAGGTGTTCTAACCGATGGCAGCTTTTATCGCATTGGTGAAGCGTTACTCTATAGAGCGTTCCCGTCTGGACATACTCTCACTGCATTTGCCATTGCAAGCGCCTTGTATTTTTCCGCAGCCAAAGAAAAACGCGCTCCATTGATGCCACTATTTTTGCTTGCCACTTTAGTGGGCTTATCACGTAGCGCTGTTGGCGCTCATTGGCTCACTGATGTTTTAGGTGGTGCAGGTGTTGGTATTTGGTGTGGAATGCTCGGGGCCCTAGCGGCTAATCAATTTCCAGAAACCCAACTGGGGCCAAGAAAAATCTGGTCGCATCTCATTGCGCTTGGCGGCGTTATCGCAATGTACGCCCACCTTACTCAAATCATGGATCTGGAGTTAAATCTGCCATTGCAGTATCTCTCCATTGCCATTGTGGCTTTCACCCTAGTATTTTATGTAAGGGCGCAATTTACTCAAGCGCCTCGCAAGGCAGAATAATTCAAGATGTTTAGTTATCGACATGCATTTCATGCTGGAAGTCACGCAGACATCCTCAAGCACCTAACCTTAATTCACTTAGTTCAGTATCTTCAAGAGAAGCCCGTAGCAATTACCTTTGTTGATACCCATGCAGGCGCCGGTATCTACAGCTTGCAAGATGGCTTTTCTACAGTGAGCAAAGAAGCTGATGGTGGAATCTTCCGCCTCAAGCAATATGTAGAAACTTGCCATCACGCAAACACTCCAATCCCCGGGAGTATTCAAGAGTACCTGAAGTGCATTGATGCCGAGAATACTGAAGGGCAATTGAATACCTATCCTGGCTCCCCCTTTATTCTGGCCCGCCTGCTGCGTCCACAAGATCGACTCAAGCTATTTGAGCTTCATCCCAAAGAGATTGATATTCTGCGCCACAATATTGGCGAACTAAAACAGTCTAAACAGATTGATATTTATGCTGAGGATAGCTTTGCCAGACTCAAAGGACTGCTACCCCCTCCTAGTCGACGCGGCCTAGTATTAATAGATCCTTCTTACGAAGACAAGCAAGACTATCGTTATCTTGAGCTCGCCATGGAAGAGGCGCTGCAACGCTTTACCACTGGCTGCTATGCGATTTGGTATCCGGTACTACCCAGAAGAGAATCGGCGGCGCTGCCTGATCGTCTAAAGAAAATTGCCACCGCACATAAACGCTCTTGGTTACATGCAGAATTACGCGTTGAAAATGCGCCTGGCGAACGCCGTTTGCAAGCTAGCGGGATGTTCATCATCAACCCACCATGGACTCTAGAAAAACATCTAGCGCAGGCACTACCGACCTTGACGAAGGCTTTAGGCATCAATGGCGGCGGCCAATTTTTATTGAAGAGCTTCGAAGCTAAGAACTAGTCACGCAAAGTGAGCATGACTTCATTGCGACGCATGAAGGGCAAAGTCCAAGGCGGGTTGTAACGCGCGAAATTAGGACTTCCCACACTGTGCAAATTACGAGACTTCATCCACTGTTCTAGTTCCAGCGTTTTCTCGGCCACTTTCTGGGTGTTATAAAAACCGCTAAAGCTAATCACCGCCTTTTTTACCGCGGGAATCTGGCGTAATTGCACTTGAGGATTAATTGGCTTGGGAATCGTCTCCATGCTGTACTCAGCGGGCATGACAAATGACACCGTCCATTTGCCGGCTTTAGACTCAATTCCCACTGGTGCAGTCATTGCAATCTTTGCGTTCTTCACCGATTGATCTTCGACTGTCACTGGCGCAGTCATTGCAATTTTTTCGCTCACTTGATTCTGACCAAAAATATAAGCAGCAATCAAGCGAAATCCTTGGCTCGAGGCCTCATCTAAATCACCCTCAACTTGTACCTCAGCAATAATCATGGGTGCATAAGAGCGGATTTCAAAAGGTGACTCTTTTTCGAGAACAGCATATTTTGGCTCTTCGGTTGCCATAACTGCTCCTGTAAGGGTGAGTGCAATGAAAACTAAAAGACTTTTAAACAAAGAGTTTCCCGCACGGGTCTCGGTAAACATTACCACTGCGCTTTAAGTTCAAATCCATTTGAATTGCAATTTAAATCCGCTTGAGCACCAACAGGCAAAGTTAATTTATTGGCCTGATGTCCGAATGGCAGCCCAGTTAAGATTGGAATATCTTTTGGCAAGCGTTTACGAATCGCCTCAATCGCCCGCTCGAGCGAATACCCCTTGTCGTTGTCATAAAGACGATAGGCAGAGAATCCACCCAACAGTATGGCTGCTTGGTTTGCAAGGATGCCAGCATCTAAAAGCTGCATCAACATTCTTTCAATTCGATAAGGATGCTCATTCACGTCTTCCAAAAATAAGACCCCGCCTTGCGTTTGCTGAGCGCTTGGAAGATATGGCGTACCCACCAAACCAGCCAGAACCGTTAAATTACCGCCCCACAATAAACCTGTGATTGAGTGCGCATTTTTTTTACCCAAGAAAGATTGTGGGGTCGACACTTGGTAATCCAGCCTTCGGTCTTGAACTGCGGCCTGGAAATGCTTCCACATAAACTCATCCGGCACTACCGGCGCACCATCATCACCTAACCTTCCAAAGTCATAGTTCAGCATCGGACCAGCCAAAGAAATGGCGCCAGTTTTTGCTAGCAATCCTAACTGAAAGACAGTGAAATCACTGTGCCCACAGACTTGCAAGCCGTTTTGAATAGCCTTTGCAATTGCTTGCCACTCAATACCAGGTAGCAAGCGATGGAGACCATAACCCCCACGCATAGACATCACTACAGTCTGAGGTTCTAATTTGGATATGGCATTTAACTCAGCAAGACGTTCATCATCGTTGCCAGCGAAGCGTTCATGGACACGATGTACGCAATCTGCGTTTTGGATAGCAATACCTTGACGTCCAAACCAGTCAATACCAGCTAATGGACTTTTACTATCTAAGCTTGCCCCAGAAGGAGCAATGAGGTGAATGGATTTCAACGTCGCCCCTTAAAAAAATCACGCAGCAATTGACCGCACTCTTCACTCATGATGCCACCTTCAACACTGGTCTGGTGATTAATCTGTTTTGAAGAAAATATATCTAGCACGCTACCAGCAGCACCTGTTTTGGGGTCTTGTGCCCCATAAACCACTCGATCAATCCTAGCATGGAGAATAGCACCGGAGCACATCGCACAAGGCTCAAGAGTGACATATAAGGTGCTACCTGGGATACGGTAATTCTCATCGACTAGCGCGGCTTCTCGCAAGGCTAGCATTTCAGCATGGGCGCTAGGATCATGGTTTGCAATCGGCTTGTTAAATGCCTTCGAGATGACTTGGCCATCCCGAACTAGCACTGCGCCTACAGGAACTTCTCCTGATTGCGCTGCCAACTGAGCTTGCTCAATTGCCATAAGCATATATTGCTGGTCAAGCTCTGTTTGCGTCATTTAGACAGGATGCACATCAGCCCAGCAATTGGGCGTCTCATAAAGACGAATGGAAGTGAGCTCTAAGCGGCCACTAAAAGCTTTGCTGAAAACGGGTTTCAAGATTGCAAAAGCTGCGTTAGCTAAGTTCTCAACAGTTGGGACATGCTCCATGATGACCGTCTTGTGATCAGGTAAGGTTGATAAGAATGCAACCAGACCTTCGTCCTCTTTGGCCACTAAAAATGCATGGTCCCAAAGATCCACTACGTATTGGTTTGTTAAACGCTTGATATCACCAAAGTCGAGCACCATGCCATCATCTGCTTTACCAGGATGATCGGCTACCTCACCAGTCAGCGTGACTTCTATTGCATAGCGATGTCCGTGCAGATGCCGACATTGACCATCATGATTGGGAATACGATGCCCGGAGTCAAACTCAAGGCGGCGGGTAATAGAGATGGCAGGCTGTTTATTTGTCATTCGGTACTTAATTAATCCTATTTGAGCATAGTCAACTATCGAATCCCAATCAGTTTATGAGATTGCAAACTCAATCTCCACAAGGGCCGCTTTTGACATAAGCTTACTGCTAACTCAGTATTACTTTTGAGGTTTTGCCCATCCATGGGTTGCAAGAAACGATTACGATAATCCATTCCCTCAAAGCGGGCCATGAGTTTTTCTAAGGCTTGATGGTCATTTTGTGGGATGACTAGCTTTAACTCATCCGCTTGAAGAACAATCAGATCAGAGCCAGCTTTAGGGCTTACACAAACCCAATCAACTCCTTTGGGAACTTTAATGGTGCCGTTCGTTTCAATCGCCACTTCAAAACCTTTTTGATGAAGCGCTGCAATCAACTCTTCGTCTAATTGCAAGAGTGGCTCTCCACCCGTGAAAACCACATAACGCTGCTGGGGACCGGCTAAGGTGCTACGCCATGAAGCCTCGATGGCATCAGCAAGTAAAGCGGCAGTTTCAAACTTGCCACCCCCAGCACCATCGCTACCTACAAAATCGGTATCGCAAAACTGGCAAATAGCTGTTGCGCGATCCTCTTCACGACCGCTCCAAAGATTGCATCCAGCAAAACGACAAAATACGGCCGCCCTACCAGTGTGGGTGCCTTCGCCTTGGAGTGTGGGAAATAGTTCTTTTACGGTATACATAGCAATGAGTCTATTTTAAGCGCTTTGCTTATTTCCAGGAGATTAACTCCCACTCCAGGTAGTCTTCCCAGTAGGCATTAGCCCAATAAACGCCAGCAGTGATGTAGCGCCCCGAACTGCGCCGAATAACCCAACGTCCGATTTCTGGCGTAAACCGCAAGCCCTCTTGCCGTTGATTGCCAACCCTAAATAAGTCATTACTTACAAAATTCGGTGTTTCGCTATGAATCCGCAACACTAAAAATTGCCCAGCGGGGGTATTAATCCGCTCCCATTGCGATGCAGTCATACTAAGCCCACATTAGTAACTTCCATCGGGGTATGCGGGCACTTGGTATTGGGTTGTAAAAAATTCATTCCAGCCAGTCTGTAATTCCAGTGGCTACATAGGCATGGGCTAGCGATATAAAGCGTTTTGTATGAAATTCTTAGGGATAGTTGTCTTTGGTACGGCAATGCCCAAACCATCAAACCAAGACTTAGTTTTGATCTCAAAGCCTACGCCATGCATATAGTTATAGATGGCCTTTTTTAGCCCTTGACCGAGCACATCATGATCAACCCCGGTTGGATCAATAAAGGCGACATCATTCTTAGCGAAAGTAATTTCCGGCAATGGAATGAGTTCAATTCCGTACTCTTGCGGATTCAGACCCACAGGAGAATGCACGGTACAGATAAAACGATGAAAGAAGCCGCTTTGTATACAGCCATTCTCAAAAAGCTGCCTTACATATTCCAGGGCATCCACCGTCTCCTGGACGGTTTGCGTAGGGAAACCATACATTAAATAAGCATGAACCAAGATTCCTGCATCCGAGAAACCTTTGGTAACTTGAGCGACCTGCTCTACTGATACACCCTTTTTCATGAGATTGAGCAGACGATCAGAGGCTACTTCAAGACCTCCAGACATCGCAATACATCCACTTTTTGCTAAAAGCTCCGCCAATTCAGGTGTGAAGGTTTTCTCAAAGCGAATATTACCCCACCAAGAGATCACGATCTTACGGCGAATGAGCTCCTCAGCCAGTGCTTTTAATATCTTAGGTGGCGCAGCTTCATCCACAAAATGAAATCCTGTCTGCCCAGTCTCATGAACAATTTGCTCAATGCGGTCCACCAATAAACTGGCTGACGCAGTTTCATAACGAGAGATGTAATCAAGAGATACATCGCAGAAGCTACACTTTTTCCAATAACAGCCATGCGCAACAGTTAACTTATTCCAGCGGCCGTCACTCCATAGGCGATGCATCGGATTAAGCATATCCAAAAGAGATAAATAAGAATCCAGCGGTAATCCATCCCAAGTAGCAGTTCCAACCTCTTCAAAAGGCACATCAAGCTCTTGCCAATTCAGATATTGCACTTGGTTTTTGGAATTGCGAATAAAGGTGCGTATCAGCCTCTCCGCGGAACGCTTGCCACCAAGGTGCTCAAGCAAGGCAAGCAACGGCCTCTCGCCAGAATCTAGCGTAATGAAATCTACATAATCAAAAATACGAGCATCAGATAGCTCTCGAAGCTCAGTATTGACATAACCACCACCCAAAGCAATCTTGATTTCTGGATGTGATTTTTTAATCACCTGGGCGATACGCAAGGCCGCATACATTGCCCCTGGGAAAGGCACAGATAGGAGCACTAAGTCTGGCTGGTGATGCTCAATTGCTTTACTAGCTAATACTTGTAAATGCTGATCCATAAGCGTTGGTTTAGCTTGTAGCGCATCGGCCAAAGGCGTAAACGTAGGTTGACTACTTGCTAAGGATTCTGCATAGCGCACGAATTCAAAGCGATCATCAACAGCATCACGCAATACATCGGATAAATCATTGAGATAAAGGGTGGCTAGATGTCGCGCCCTGTCTTGCGACCCCAGAGCACCAAAGGCCCAAGACAAAGAATCACCCGCCTCCTCGTCATCAAATGCATCAAGAGAAGCAAAGCGTGGCCCCTCAGGCAAAAAATCACGGGTATTGATACGATGACTTAAAGTGCTATCGCGCCCCTGCAAGAAGCCAATGGTAGGAGCAATAGTGGATTGATAGGCATCAAAGTAGTCTAGGAAAAAATTAACGCTCGCACTGCGGCTCTCTTCAGGAACAGTGAGCGCTTCGGCATGAATCTCAGCCATACCCCCTGGAGTAAAGAAACTGAGCACCAAAGCTAAGGCAAGATCCTCTTGAACAGCGTCAACACTACGAGACCTCAAGAACCCAGTGAGATAAGCCGTAGAAGGATATGGCGTATTCAGCTGAGTCATGGGTGGAATGAGACTTAATACCTTCATCATATTTACTATGAACCAAGAAGAGCTAGCTCTTCAGTTGTAAAGCCAGCTTGCTTGCGGGCCTCCATATTGAATGGGGGCTTTAAAACAGGCGCACGATATTTGGCAGCCAACTCTCGATAAGCAGTGATTGGAGAAATATTATCTTGGGCGCACAAGAAATTAAACCAACGATTGCCAATCAACACATGACCAATTTCATCATTGAGAATAATTTCCAATATCTCCACCGCACGAACTTCTTTAATTTGCTTGAAGCGATCTCGAATCGCTGGCACCGCATCTAAGCCTCTTGCTTCCATTGTTCTGGGTACCAAGGCCATTCTGGCAATCACCGAATCCGTTGTTCTCTCGACCATCTCCCACAAACTATTATGAGCAGGGAAATCTCCATAAGCAAACCCAAGCACATGCAAATGTTCGTTTACCAGGCTGAAGTGATAGGCCTCTTCTTTAGCAACCTTTAACCAGTCCTCATAGTATTCCTTAGGCATATCTGGGAAACGCCAGATGGCATCTAGTGCAAGGTTCATCGCATTAAATTCAATATGGGCAAGCGAATGTAATAAGCCCGCCCTTCCCTCAGGCGTATCCATTCTTCTTTTGGGAACTAGCTTAGGAAGTACCAATTCTGGCTTTAGCGGACGCCCAGGTAGAGAAAGGCCTTGAGCATCTATCTTATGGGCAATATCCAGAGTAATTTGTTGTTTGTGATAGCTATCAAACAAACCGAGTAACTGACTTACTTTGTTTTGTGCATCAGTGCTTGCTAGGATTACGAGTGAAGCTTCGCGTAACTCAAGCATGAATATTGGCAGGCTTAAATCGCCTACCCCTTATTCCCATTCAATCGTTGCAGGCGGTTTTCCGCTGATGTCATATACAACTCGATTGATGCCGCGCACTTCATTGATGATGCGGTTGGAAACCTTACCTAACAACTCATGCGGCAAGTGAGCCCAATGCGCAGTCATAAAGTCTTGGGTTTGAACCGCCCTGAGAGCAACAACATATTCATATGTTCTGCCGTCGCCCATGACACCGACAGACTTCACTGGCAAAAAAACAGCGAACGCTTGACTAGTAAGGTCATACCAAGATTTTTGACTAGCTTCATCAATCGTATTGCGCAACTCTTCAATGAAAATGGCGTCAGCACGTTGCAGCAAGCTCGCAAACTCCGCTTTGACCTCACCCAAGATACGTACGCCAAGGCCTGGACCTGGGAACGGATGGCGATACACCATTTCACGCGGGAGACCTAAAGCTACACCAAGTTCACGAACTTCATCCTTGAAGAGCTCACGCAAGGGCTCGAGCAATTTGAGATGCATGTCTTCAGGCAAGCCGCCAACGTTATGGTGACTCTTAATGGTGTGAGCGCCCTTCTTGCCCTTGCCAGCAGACTCAATCACGTCCGGATAAATGGTTCCTTGAGCTAGCCATTTGGCATTGTGAATCTTCCCAGACTCAGTCTGAAAAATTTCTACAAATTCTTTACCGATGATCTTGCGCTTGGCTTCTGGATCAGCAACACCAGCCAACTCACCCATGAATTTCTCTTTAGCATCGACACGAATTACCTTCACACCCAAATTCCGCGCGAACATTTCCATCACCATGTCGCCTTCATTCAGACGAAGCAGGCCATGATCCACAAATACGCAAGTGAGCTGATCGCCAATCGCACGATGAATTAAGGCCGCAGCAACACTAGAGTCAACGCCGCCAGATAAACCAAGTATGACCTCTTCATCACCTACTTGCTTGCGAATATTCTCAACCGCTTCTGCAATGTAATCACCCATTACCCAGTCCGGTTTGCATTGGCAAATCTCGTGCACAAAGCGCTCAATGATTGCAGTGCCTTGAATGGTATGAGTGACTTCTGGATGAAACTGAAATGCATAGAAGCGACGCTCTTCATCCGCCATGCCGGCAATTGGGCAAGACTCAGTAGAGGCCATTAACTTAAATGTAGGTGGCATTGAGGTGACTGAGTCACCATGACTCATCCATACCTTCAAAATCCCATGACCTTCACTGGTGGAGAAGTCCTGAATGCCTTTAAGCAAATTTGTGTGCCCATGAGCGCGCACTTCGGAGTAACCAAACTCACGCGCTTTACCCAAAGACTCTGCGGAAGCAACTGTGCCACCTAATTGGGTAGCCATGGTTTGCATGCCGTAGCAAATCCCCAAAACAGGCACGCCAAGCTCAAAAACGATTTGGGGTGCACGGGGACTACCGTCTTCAGTGACGGAACTTGGGCCGCCAGAAAGAATAATGCCTTTACCACCCTGTTCCTGAACAAACTTACGAATGAATTCAGGATCGCAATCGTAGGGATGGATCTCTGAATACACGCGTCCATCACGTACACGCCGAGCAATGAGTTGAGTTACTTGCGAACCAAAGTCGAGAATCAGTATTTTGTCGTGCACGAAAGGAGCAGCCCTAATTTAAGTCTTAATCAATATGGTAATTTGGCGCTTCTTTAGTAATCTTCACATCATGAACGTGCGACTCACGCACGCCAGCTGAAGTGATTTCTACGAAGTTGGCTTTTTCATGGAGCTCATCAATGGTCTTGCAACCGAGATAGCCCATAGAAGAACGAATACCACCAGTGAGTTGATGCAAGATTGCCAACACGCTACCTTTGTATGGCACCTGACCTTCAATACCTTCCGGCACTAACTTTTCTGCATTCGCAACAATATCGCTCTGGAAGTAACGATCAGCAGAGCCATCCGCCATCGCGCCCAAAGAACCCATACCGCGATAGCTCTTGTAAGAACGTCCTTGGTATAAGAACACTTCGCCTGGAGCTTCTTCAGTGCCAGCAAACATACCGCCCATCATGACCGAACTAGCGCCAGCAGCCAATGCTTTTGCAACGTCACCTGAGTAACGTATGCCTCCATCAGCAATCAATGGAATACCGGTGCCCTTAAGTGCAGTTGCCACATTCACAATCGCAGTGATTTGCGGGACACCTACACCAGCAACAATACGGGTTGTACAGATTGAGCCAGGGCCAATACCTACCTTGACACCATCCGCGCCATGATCAGCCAATGCCTTAGCAGCATCACCAGTAGCAATATTGCCACCAATCACTTGCACATGAGGGTAGTTTTTCTTAACCCATTTCACGCGATCTAATACGCCTTGGCTATGGCCATGAGCAGTATCTACAACGATCACATCGACACCAGCGCGCACCAATAACTCAATGCGCTCATCGTTATCAGGGCCAACGCCTACTGCGGCACCAACGCGTAATTTACCTTCGCTATCTTTACAAGCATTCGGGTGTTCAGTTGCCTTGAGAATATCTTTAACGGTAATGAGGCCACGCAGCTCAAACTTGTCATTGACAACCAATACGCGCTCTAAACGATGATGACTCATTAAGCGCTTTGCTTCATCTAATGAGCAACCCTCTTTCACAGTAATCAAACGCTCACGTGGAGTCATCTTGGTTTTTACTGGAGCATCTAAGTCTTCTTCGAAACGCAAATCGCGATTCGTAATAATGCCAACAACCTCTTTACCAACGAGCACTGGGAATCCTGAGAAACCATGTTCACGAGAAAGTTGGATCACCTGACGCAAAGTCACATCTGGACTAATCGTGATTGGATCACGTAGTACGCCAGATTCATACCGTTTTACTTTAGCCACTTCACGCGCTTGCTCAGCAGGCTTTAAGTTTTTATGAACGATGCCAATGCCACCTTCACTAGCCATGGCGATTGCCAAACGACCTTCAGTGACGGTATCCATAGCTGCGGACACCAATGGTGTATTGAGTGAAATATCTCGAGTTAACTTACTTGCCAAGCTGGCATCTCGAGGAAGTACCGATGAATAAGCCGGTACGAGGAGCACATCGTCAAAAGTGAGTGCTTTTTGAATGAGTCGCATGCAAAACCCCTAGTCGCAAAAACAGATTATAGCCTCCTAGCCTTTCTTTTAGCTGCGGCAGCCTGGAATTTGGCATCCTGGTTCTGATTAGCCTTTTTTCGTCGAACTGTTTTAGGGTCAATTAGTAGCGAGGAATAGAGCTCTAGGCGATCCCCAGCATAAATGGGGCTATCCCAATCCTTACGCTTGCCAAAGACCCCAAAGCAGCCTTTTCTGGCCAAAACAGGGTCATCTGGGCCAACTGCGATCCCAGCCCTAATGAGGGCTAGGCCAACTGTAGGCAACTCGTCCGCTGACAGAAGGAGCTTGAACGGCTTCAGCTCTGGCTCACCCTGCCTGGCATCACAGAGCATGAGATCAAGTGAGCGCTCAGCCATAGAGATCTTCGGCACGTTTTACAAAGCAATCCACAAAGGTGCCGGCTATATGGCCAAATACTGGGCCAATAATCTTGTCCAGAATGACGCTCTTAAACTCCCAGTGCAGCTTGAACTCCACCTTACAAGCATCTTCCCGCAAGGGGATAAAGTTCCATTGCCCAGAAAAGTGCTTAAAAGGGCCATCTACAAAGACCATATCAATCGTTTCAGGGCGGTGATTCACATTCCGCGTATGAAAATACTGGGTAATGCCTTTGAAATGAATATTGATTTTGGCGTCGAGCACTGTTTCAGTCTGCTCAAAAATTTCCACGCCACCACACCAAGGCAAGAACTCAGGATAGCGGGCGACATCGGTCACTAAGCCGTACATACGGTCGGCTGATTGGCCAATTAAAACGGTCTTGTAGACGTCTGCCATAATCGTTCTTGAGAGCTAAATAAATATGAGTATCGTCGATAACAAAAAAGCCTTCTTTGATTATTTTATCGAGGAGCGCTTTGAGGCAGGGCTTGTGTTGGAAGGCTGGGAAGTGAAAGCCATCCGCGCAGGTCGCGTGCACGTCAAAGAAGCGTATGTTGTCATTCGCCAGGCGGAGCTATTTTTGATCGGCTGCCATATCACCCCCCTGCTGTCAGCCTCTACCCATATCGTTCCAGACAGTACTCGTACTCGCAAGCTCCTTCTGAATGCGATCGAAATTAAAAAACTCATTGGCAAAGTAGAGCAAAAGGGCTACACCCTGGTGCCGCTAAACCTACATTTCTCCAAAGGCAATGTGAAATGCGAGATTGGCCTCGCTAGAGGTAAAAAGCAGCATGACAAACGCGCAGCCACTAAAGAACGTGAGTGGGAAGTGCAAAAAGGTCGCATTGCCAGAGGCGATTTAAACGCTTAATCCCATAAAAACTGGGGTAGACTAGCCTTAGGGCAAAGATTTAAGCATTTATGCACTTTAATGGTGCATTTCAGCACCAAGCCGCTTCAAATCGTTCCTTCCAGCTTTTATAAAGGCATTAGTTTGGTAACTATGAAATTGCCTTTTGACGAAATGCTCGACGCCGCAGGCAAAGCGCGTCCCCACTACCAAATCTTTCACAACTGGCTGAAGCAGCAAAGTGACACCCTCATGGGTCTCAAGCGCGCTGAAGCAGACCTGATCTTTAGGCGCGTAGGCATTACCTTTGCCGTCTACGGAGATGACCTGGGGTCGGAAAGAACGATTCCATTTGATCAAGTGCCGCGCATCTTTACCGCCAAAGAATGGGAGCAACTTGAAGCGGGATTACGTCAACGTGTCAAAGCACTCAATCGCTTTATCTACGACGTGTATCACGATGAAGACATTATTAAAGCAGGCATTGTTCCAGCCGAACAGATTTATAACAATGCGCAATATCGCCCTGAGATGCGCAACGTCAACATACCGCGCGACATCTACGCGCAAATTGCTGGAATCGATATCGTTCGCGCCGGTGAAGGTGAGTTTTACGTTTTAGAAGATAACTTGCGCGTTCCTTCTGGCGTGTCTTACATGGTTGAAGACCGCAAGATGATGATGCGACTCTTTCCAGATCTCTTTCAGAAATATCGCATTGCTCCTGTAGAGCACTATCCAGATCTTTTATTGGAATGCCTCAAGT
Source organism: Polynucleobacter sp. JS-JIR-II-b4 (assembly GCF_018687815.1). Classification (NCBI taxonomy): domain Bacteria; kingdom Pseudomonadati; phylum Pseudomonadota; class Betaproteobacteria; order Burkholderiales; family Burkholderiaceae; genus Polynucleobacter; species Polynucleobacter sp. JS-JIR-II-b4. The sequence continues at coordinate 585,415 of NZ_CP061306.1, read as the reverse complement.
CTGTGAAGCCGGATGACGTTAAAAAACCAAACGTTGTTGTGTTGACTCCTGGTATGTATAACTCGGCTTACTTTGAGCACAGCTACCTCGCGCAGCAGATGGGGGTTGAGTTGGTAGAAGGCAAAGACTTATTTGTAAAGAATGAGCAAGTCTTTATGCGCACCACTCAAGGACCTGAGCGCGTTGATGTGATCTATCGTCGCGTTGATGATGACTTCTTGGATCCATTGGCATTTCGCTCTGATTCCACTTTAGGCGTCGCGGGCCTCTTATCTGCACACCGTGCTGGTAACGTGACACTGGCAAATGCAATTGGTACCGGTATTGCCGACGACAAATCCATCTACCCATACGTTCCCGAGATGATTGAGTTTTATCTTGGTGAGAAACCGATTCTCAATAACGTTCCTACATTCCAGTGCCGTAAGGCAGATGACTTAGCTTACACATTAGCTAATCTAGATAAGCTGGTGGTGAAGCTGACCCATGGTGCTGGTGGTTATGGCATGTTAGTCGGTCCAGCATCAACCAAAGCAGAGATTGAAGAATTTAGAACTCACCTTATCGCCAATCCAGATAAATATATCGCGCAACCTACATTAGCGTTATCCACCTGCCCCACCTTTGTTGAGTCAGGCGTTGCACCAAGACATATCGACTTAAGGCCTTTTGTTCTTTCAGGCAAAACCATCAAGATGGTTCCCGGTGGATTGACTAGGGTTGCACTCAAAGAAGGTTCTTTAGTAGTGAACTCCTCCCAAGGTGGCGGAACTAAAGATACCTGGGTATTGGAAGAGTGAATGAAGAGTATGGGGAATAAGAAAATATGTTGAGTCGTACCGCTGATTGTCTTTATTGGATGGCCCGTTATACCGAGCGCGCAGAAAATACTGCCCGCATGCTCGATGTAAACCATCAAACATCCCTACTTCCACAGCCTGCAGAGTTTTTAGAGCAGAGCTGGAAAAAACTACTCACGATTTCTAAGCTAGAGGAAGCTTTCCTCAGTAAATATGATGTGGTTAATCGTGAGAATGTTTTGGACTTCATGATTTATGAAACCAGCAACCCTTCTAGCATCGTTTCTTGCCTGTTTGCTGCGCGAGAAAATGCGCGCGTTATCCGCGGCAAGATCACTTCCGAAGTTTGGGAAACCCAGAACACCACTTGGCTTGAGCTGCAGCGTATCCTAGAAGCAAGGCATCAAGCCGATCCCAGCCGTCTTTTGGAATGGGTAAAGCACCGCTGCCACCTTTTTAGAGGCGTCCTCTATGGCACGATGCTGAAGAATGAGGCTTTTTACTTTATTAACGTGGGGACCTTGCTAGAACGCGCTGACAACACCGCACGTATTCTGGAAACTAAATATGAGGACCCAGCAGCACTGCGGGTTCTTGGCGCCAAGAAATCCTCGGAAGATGGCACTGATGGTGAATTCTTTGATTTCTATCACTGGGCGGCTTTACTGCGCTCCGTCTCCGCATTTGAAATCTATCGTCAAATCTATTCTGATCAAGTTACACCAAAACAAGTCGCACAACTACTGATCTTCAATAAACAGATGCCGCGATCCTTAGTGTGCTGCGTCAATGAACTCATTCCCCTTATTTCGGAAGTAAAGAATCAACAATCAAAGGAAATAGAACGTTTACTTGGCAAACTCAAGGCCAGCCTAGATTATTCAGACATTGATGAGGTTTTCGAACAAGGCCTAGAAGAATTCATTGAGAGCTTCTTGGAGCGCATCAATCATGTGGCTGATGAGTTCAGTAGTGCTTACCTCATACCACTAGCTGTTGCCTAAGAAATCAACTATATGCATCTTAAAATTCGCCATCGCACAGAATATCGCTATGAAGCCCCGGTGCGCTATTCCATACAAGAATTGCGCTTGACCCCGCCAACCGTTGCAGGACAGCAGGTTGATAAATGGAAGATCAGCACCCCAATTAAAGCTTCGAATTCAATAGATACATTCGGTAATGCCTGTAGCGTATTCGTCCAAGAGAGTCCTTACACCTCGATGATGATTGAGGCAGAAGGCGAAGTGCATACGCAAGATGCATTTGAATTTATTGATGAGGCTAAAGCAGTTTCGCCCTACTATCTTTTACAGCAAACTAATCTCACTGAACCTACAGATGAAATGTTGGATTATTTCTCTTATGGCATTCCAAAGAAAAATTCAGTTGATCAAGTACTAAAACTCGCTGAGGCAGTTCAAGGCTTGATTGTGTACTCTCCTGGTCAAACGAACTTTGCTACGACTGCAGCTCAATCCTTCGCCATGAAATCTGGCGTATGCCAAGACCATGCCCACATCATGTTAGCTCTTTGTCGAGCTTCTGGCGTACCCGCAAGATATGTCAGCGGCTACTTCTTTGCAGAAGAGTCCCCTAATCTTGCTAGCCATGCCTGGATCGACTTCTGCAGCGATATCGATAAAGGTATATGGACCAGCGTAGATATCACCCATGCCTGCTTAGTTGACTCACGTCATATTCGCCTTGCCATTGGTAGAGATTATTATTCTGCCGCCCCTGTTAAAGGCGTGCGCTCTGGCGGCGGCGGAGAAGAGCTCAGCGCCAATATTTCGATTCAACAGTTGCCATAGCAACCCTCTGGGTTATTTAAGAGATAATTCCAGGAAATAATGAAGAGGGTCTGTGTATGACGTATTGTGTTGGTCTTTGCCTAAAAGATGGTCTTGTTTTCTTATCCGATACCCGGACAAATGCCGGCGTAGACCAAGTTGGCACCTTTAGAAAGATGTCTTTGTTTCAAGACAAGGATCGCTTCTTTACATTAATGAGTGCCGGCAATCTCGCCATTACTCAGTCCGTTAAAGAAATCCTGCTTCAAGGACAGCTTTTTAAGGGCAAGAACCTTTGGATAGCCAAAAACTCATACGAAGCCGCAGTTGTTGTGGGTGACGCCATTAAACAAGTCTATGAACGCGATCATGCTGCACTTGAAAAATCGGGGCTTGAATTTAACTGCAATATGATTTTTGGTGGTCAAGTGAAAGGCGAGAAACCCCGCCTATTTAATATTTACTCGGCAGGGAACTTTATTGAGGCGACGCCCGAGACTTGCTATTTCCAGATTGGTGAATCCAAGTACGGCAAGCCCATCTTGGATCGCGTGCTGAATTTTAATACGCCACTTAACCTGGCAACCAAATGCGCCCTCATCTCGATGGACTCCACTCTGAAAAGTAATATTTCTGTTGGGTTGCCTCTGGATATGCTGGTTTATGAAAAAAATTCTCTGAAAGCCACGAAGCTCGTCACTCTAGATGATGCAAACCCCTATTTCGCAATGATCCATCAAGCATGGGGCGAGAAACTACGCGAGGCTTTTAATTCGATAGCGGAACCCAGTTGGAGCGGCGCTCATAAATCGAGTGATATCTCCACTCCTGCTAAAAAAATGGGGATTGTTCCCATCAATCATCCGCCATCTAAGGCGAGAGCTCAAAAGGCCAAAAGCACAACTAAGGCGACTCCCGTAAAGAAGGCGGCAAAGAAAGTTTTGCCGAAGAAGGCGACTGCAAAGAAAAAATAAGCCTCCAATAATGAAGTGCTGAATGGATTTACAAACAAAAAGGCCTAGAAAAAATCTAGGCCTTTTGCTTTAACATTATCCGCTTTAGTTTAGGCCTTTAAATTCTTACCCAACATCTCCCAAGTAGCCACTACGCTATCTGGATTTAATGAGATTGAGGTAATTCCCTTCTCAACCAACCAACGAGCAAAGTCCGGATGATCTGAAGGGCCTTGACCGCAAATACCGACATATTTATTTTGCTTGCGGCAAGCATCAATTGAACGTGCAATCATGAACTCAACCGCTGGATCGCGCTCATCAAAGTCGATAGCCAACAATTCCATACCGGAGTCACGATCTAGGCCCAAAGTTAATTGAGTCATATCGTTTGAGCCGATTGAGAAACCATCAAAGTACTCAAGGAACTGATCAGCCAAAATCGCATTAGATGGGATCTCGCACATCATGATCAGACGCAAACCATTTACGCCACGCTTGAGACCAAACTTCTCCATCATATCGATCACGCGCTTAGCCTGATTGATAGTGCGCACAAATGGAACCATGATTTCTACGTTGTCCAAGCCCATATCTTCACGAACACGCTTCATTGCAGCGCACTCGAGAGCAAAAGCCTCGCCGAAATCTTCAGATACATAACGTGATGCACCGCGGAAGCCCAACATTGGGTTTTCTTCATCAGGCTCGTAACGTGAACCGCCAATTAACTTCTTATATTCATTGGATTTGAAGTCTGACAAACGAACGATCACTGGTTTTGGATAGAAAGCAGCGGCAATCGTTGCTACACCTTCAACCAACTTATCTTCATAGAACTGACGCGGGCTAGCATAGCCACGAGCAACACTCTCTACGGCGCGCTTGAGGTCAGGATCAATATTTGGATATTCCAATACAGCACGTGGATGCACGCCAATGTAGTTATTGATGATGAACTCAAGACGAGCCAAGCCAACGCCAGCATTTGGAATCTGACAGAAATCAAATGCCAACTGAGGATTGCCGATATTCATCGTGATCTTCACTGGAATCTCAGGCAACACACCGCGGGATACTTCAGTGACTTCAGTTTCGATCAAGCCATCATAAATATGACCTTCATCACCTTCGGCGCAAGAAACGGTCACCATCATGCCGTCTTGTAAATGCTCAGTCGCATCGCCGCAACCAACCACTGCAGGTACGCCTAATTCACGGGCAATAATCGCTGCGTGACAGGTACGTCCGCCACGATTAGTCACAATCGCTGAAGCACGCTTCATGACTGGTTCCCAGTTCGGGTCAGTCATATCGGCAACCAAGACATCGCCTGGTTGAACTCGATCCATCTCGCTTGGGTCACGAATAATGCGTACAGGACCAGCGCCAATCTTTTGACCAATCGCACGACCTTTTGCCAATACCTTTGAGCTGCCCTTCAACTTGTAGCGCATCTCTACTTGGCCGGCAGCCTGACTCTTTACAGTCTCAGGGCGGGCTTGCAAGATATAGATACGACCATCTTGACCATCCTTACCCCACTCGATGTCCATTGGACGACCGTAGTGTTTCTCAATGATCACTGCATATTTAGCCAACTCAGTGATATCGGCATCCTCCAAAGAGAAGCGGTTACGCTTTTCTGGGGTGACATCAACAGTTTGTACTTTTTCTGCAGAGCCTTTGGGGGCAAATTGCATTTGAATTAACTTTGAACCCAAGGAGCGGCGAATGATCGCCTTCTTATCTTGAGCCAAAGTGGTTTTGAATACATAAAACTCGTCCGGGTTCACTGCGCCCTGAACAACAGTCTCACCCAAGCCATAGCTAGAGGTAATGAAAACAACATCCTCAAATCCAGACTCGGTATCCAGAGTAAACATTACGCCAGCAGCGCCCAAGTCAGAGCGGACCATGCGCTGAATACCAGCAGATAAGGCTACTTCAGCGTGGGCGAAGCCTTTGTGAACACGGTAGGAGATCGCACGATCGTTATACAAAGAAGCAAATACTTCACGAATCTTCTTCAGAACATCATCAATACCTTCGACGTTCAAGAAAGTTTCTTGCTGACCTGCAAAAGAAGCGTCTGGTAAGTCTTCAGCAGTCGCTGATGAACGAACCGCAAATGAGCCTTTGCCAGAATCGTCCAACACTGTAAATGCTTTACGAATTTCTTCATCAAGCTTAGGCTGAAATGGTGCGGTTTCGATCCAGCCACGAATTTCTGCACCGGCTTGCGCCAATGCACGCACATCATCAATATTCAAACCTTCCAAGCGCTGTTGAATGCGCTCAGTCAAATTGTTGTGCTTTAGAAAGTCACGGAATGCTAACGAAGTCGTTGCAAAACCTGTAGGAACTCGAACCCCAGTAGAGGCTAACTGAGAAATCATCTCTCCTAATGACGCATTCTTACCGCCAACTGATTCAACATCAGTCATGCGGAGTTGTTCAAAAGGCAAAACATAGGCATCAGCCATACTGCTATTTTGTTGCTGTTGGTTGGACATAAAATACTCTCAAAAGATAAGGAAACTGGTGTAGCGGCCACCCTAAAGAGGGCATGCTTTAATATGATTCTATTGTAGTGCTGACCCTGACTTTTAAGCCAAATCCATGTCTAACGAAACCCGCATTGTTTTTATTGTCTCTGACGGCACCGGCATTACTGCCGAGAACTTCAGTCAGTCGATTTTGGCCCAATTTGAGGCCACTTTTAAGCATATTCGGGTGCCTTTTGTGGATAGTGTGGATAAGGCCCACGATGCCGTAAGCAGCGTCAATCAGGCGGCTGCTAAATATGGGGTGCAACCCATCGTTTTCACTACTTTGGTGAACTCTGAGCTCAATGCAATCGTGGCCAAGGCGAATGGGCTGATTTTGGACATGTTCCAGACCTTTGTAGCCCCTCTGGAAGAGGCCTTAGGCATGAAATCCACCCATGCCATGAACCGCCTTCACCATAATGCCGATACCGAGGCCTACAAGAACCGGATTGAGGCCATCAACTATTCCCTGGCCCATGACGATGGCCAGTCCAATCAAAACCTGGCTGAAGCCGATGTCATTCTGATTGGCATCTCCCGGGTGGGCAAAACGCCAACCAGCCTCTACCTGGCAATGCAATATGGACTCAAGGCGGCTAACTACCCCCTGATACCGGAAGATTTCGAACGAGGACAACTTCCGAAGGATTTAGTCCCATATCGCCAAAAAATCTTTGGCCTGATGATTGATGCTGAAAGACTCTCGGAGATTCGCAATGAACGCAGACCCGGTAGCAATTACGCCAAGTTAGAAAACTGTCGCTATGAAATCAATGAAGCAACGGCAATGATGAAAAAGCAATCCATCCCTTGGGTGCTTACTACCAGCAAATCCATTGAAGAGATTGCAACTACTGTGCTGCAGGCAATCAAGTCAGATAAAACAATACTGGGGTAAGTTTTAATCCCATGATTTAAGTACGCCTAATCCGCAGGGTCTCAAATAGACATACCGCTGCTGCAGTAGAAACATTCAGAGATTCCACTCTTGGATCAATCGGGATTGATACTCCTTTGGCTTGAGCAAGCAAATCGTCTGATACGCCCTGCCCTTCGCTCCCCATTACCCAGGCGACTGGGTGGAGTAAGTCTTTTTTCAGGGAGTAGAGGTCATGTTCTGCGTCTGCTGTGGCTGCCAATAGCGGGGCCGTGACTGCACTCAGTAATTGCTGGTTAGACCAGCCTTCATATAAATCTAGCAGCTTGTGAGCCCCCATACCTGCGCGCAATACTTTTGTGGACCACAGATGGGCGCAGCCTGATAAAGCGATGACTTGGGTAAAGCCTGCAGCGGCTGCTGTGCGCAGAATAGAGCCAACGTTACCCGCATCTTGTACCCGGTCCAGTATCACCACGTCACCATCAAAGCTTGCAATGGATTGAGGCGTTGCGAGCGTAGATTTTGGAAGATCAAGTAAACCAGCAATATGTGGTGCATTCACTAAATCAGAAAGCAAGTCCCAGAGAACACTATCTAACTGAACTACCTTAGTTTCCGGACAGATCTCGAGATGTTCGTAGACGGCTTGTGAGATTTCAGCATTCTTCAAACCAATTTCTGAAGTAAGCAATGTCTTTAAGGCTGGATCACCCACCCAAGTCTGAACCAGATGAATACCTTCCAATAATGCTTGGCCGCTAGCGAGCCTAGCCTTCTGCCCCTTAGATCCAGTGGCCTGTAGGTTACGAATCTCTTTAAACAAAGGATTCTCTTTGGAGGTGATGAGATCGAAGTTCATAGATTAGTGGTTTTGATTTTCTAGAACTTTGCGCACTGGTGAAAAGCTTCTTCTGTGTTGATCGCATGCGCCGTATTGTTTAAGTGCAGCAAAATGGGCTTCCGTTGGATAACCCATATGTTGCGCAAATCCATATTCTGGATGGCGCTCATGCAATATTTGCATTTGGCGGTCACGCGTGACTTTGGCAACTATCGATGCCGCTGATATTGCAGGCTCCTTATCATCACCCTTCACAATTGCTTCTGCAGCAATTGGTAACTCCGGGCAACGATTACCATCAATCAATGCTTTATCAGGCCAAGTGCCTAAGCGAGTGGTGAGATCTTCAATTGCCCTGCGCATTGCCAGCATCGTAGCCTGCAAAATATTAATCTCGTCAATCTCAGCTGGACTGGCTTCGCCAACGCCCCAGGCTTTTGCCTTTTCCTTAATCTGCTCGTAGAGATATTCACGACGAACAGCAGTTAACTTCTTAGAATCTTTTAAACCTTCAATTGGATTATTGGGATCAAGCACTACGGCACCAGCAACCACTGCACCAACCAACGGTCCACGCCCTGCTTCATCTACGCCGCAAACCCAAATGAGACTCATACGCTTACTTGCTTCTTGCGATTATTGGCGATCGTCTGAGCTATCGCCTGCGCAACTAATAAACCCGTAGGACGACGCAAAGTTTCATGCATCTGCGCAAAGCGTTCTTTGAGTTTGGCAACTTTAGCTGGATGCTCTAACCAGGCTTGCACGGCATTAGCCAATTTTTCTGGAGTGGCATCATCTTGCAGGAGTTCGGGTACAACAAACTCGCCGCATAAGATGTTTGGCAAACCTACATAGGGCATGTAGCCTTGGCGTTTCATAATTTGAGCGGTTAGCCAAGGCACCTTATAAGAAATCACCATCGGCTTTTTCCATAGGGCAGCTTGCAAAGTGGCTGTACCACTTGCAATTAGTACAACATCCGATGCTTCTAGCACTTCATCAGCCATGCCATCCAGCAGATGAATCTGGATATCTGGATTAGTGTTTTTTGTCTTAAGTAAAAGCTGCTCAAGAGGCTCACGTAATCGTGGTGTCGCTACTGGAATTAAAAAGTGAAGCTTCTGACCTTTTAATCTCTCCGATAGGATCTGCATGGTTTCAAAAAAGACGGGGGCTATGAGCTCAATCTCTGATCCACGGCTTCCAGGTAAGACAGCAATTACCAATCCTTCAAGGGAGGTAGTAGGAATTTTGAGGTGTTTACTTAATTTTTCTCGCGCTTGCTCAATATTAGGTTCAAGCGGAATTTCACTAGCCAGTGGATGACCAACATAAGTAGATGCCACACCAGCTCTGTCATAGATCTCCGTTTCAAAAGGGAAGATACAAAGCATGCGCTCCACTGCTTGGGAGATCTTCTTGATGCGTCCTGCTCGCCATGCCCAAATAGAAGGCGAGACTAAATGCAAAGTGGGGATACCTGCTTTGCGTAATTGCAGTTCGACACCCAAATTAAAATCCGGGGCATCAATACCCAGATAAACGTCTGGGCGACCCTCATTCAGGAGGTTTTGAATCAGTTCTTTACGCAGTTTCAGAATAGCTGGAAGCTGCTTAAAAGCCTCTACATAACCTCGCACACTTAAGGTTTCCATGGGCCAATCAGAGCGCATACCCTCGGCTTGCATGCGAGGACCGCCAATGCCATAAACCTCAAGGCCAGCCATGTCCGGAATTTGATTTAGCGCACTAAGAACTGGCGCTGCTAATAGATCGCCAGAAGGTTCGCCAGCTACACAAGCTAACTTTGGCAAAGTAATTCCGTTACCGAATAATGCCGCGTGTAGAGGCGGCAATAAAGTCATGGAACTGCGCGAGCCTCTCAGCAGTAGCTGCATCTGCCGCTGAAGCTACAACCATTTTCTGAATCTCTACTTTCGCATCTTCAAAACTCAGGCCATCCTTATAAAGCACTTTATAGGCTTGACGTAAGGCAGAGATCGTTTCGCTTGAGAAACCGCGGCGCTTTAAACCCTCAACGTTGATACCATGAGGAGAAGCCTTATCACCCGCAGCAATCACAAATGGAGGAATATCTTGCACTAAAGCGGATGCACCACCCAGCATGGCATGTTGACCAATGCGAACGAACTGATGTACGCCAGACATGCCGCCCATGATGGCCCAATCTTCAACCTGAACATGGCCAGCGATTTGCGCATTGCTTGAAAAGATCGTGTGATTACCAACCTGGCAGTCGTGAGCAATGTGAACATAGGCCATGATCCAGTTATCGTTACCGATGCGAGTGATGCCTTCGTCTTGTGATGTACCAGTATGAATCGTCGTGAACTCACGCACAGTATTGCGATCGCCAATAATCAACTGGGTTGGCTCGCCACGGTATTTCATATCCTGCGGAGGACCACCAATAGCTGCAAAGTGGGCAAAGCTATTTTGCGCGCCGATTGTGGTGTAACCCTCAATCACTGTATGAGAGCCTACTTTAGTACCAGCGCCAATCTTCACGTTAGGACCAATGACGGAATACGGGCCAACCTCAACATCGCCAGCCAGCTCAGCCTTACTGTCTACTACAGCAGTTGCATGAATCCGAGTCATTACGCGCCTTTCGAACGAACTGCACAAGTAATATTAGCCTCTGCAGCAAGCTCACCATCAACAGTTGCGTGTACTGAAAACTTATAAATACCTGCACGCTCACGCTCTAACTTTGCAGTCATGATAAGTTGATCTCCGGGCAATACGGGCTTTTTAAAGCGCGCACCATCAATACCGGCAAAGTAATAGATTGCATCTTCTGCGCGTTCTTCAGAGAATGTTAGCAAAGCAGCCGTTTGAGCTAAAGCCTCAATAATTAACACACCAGGCATTACTGGGAAATCGGGGAAATGCCCCTGAAAGAAAGGCTCATTCATGGTGACGTTTTTTAATGCGGTGATGCTTTCACGCGGAGTAATTTCTAATACGCGATCTACCAATAGGAATGGGTAGCGATGCGGTAGCAATTGAAGAATCTTATTGATGTCGATTGCGATTGGTGTGCTCATAAATGACCCGCTGAAAAGTAAATATTAATTTTGGCTCTACAGAATCTCAAGACTCTGTAGTTTTGTTTTTATCTAACAAGCGCAAGCGCTGACGTATTTTATCTAGCCCACGCAAAATGGCAGCATTTTTCTCCCAGGCGCCGTGGAGCATTGATGGATAAACGCCTGTGAAATGCTGCCCAGGCTCTGTAATAGAGCGAATAATAGAAGTATTACCAGAAACCGTTGTTCTATCGGCAATCGTGAGATGGCCCGCAAAGTTAGCTGCGCCGCCAATGATGCAGAAATTGCCAATTTTAGTGCTGCCAGATATAGCAGCACATCCAGCAACAACGCAGCAATTACCAATCACAACGTTATGCGCTATTTGCACCTGGTTATCAATTTTCGTTCCTGTGCCTATAACCGTGTCACTCATTGCACCACGATCAATCGTGGTTGAGGCGCCAATCTCCACATCATTGCCAATAACTACTCGCCCCGTCTGGGGAATCTTGACCCACTCCCCACCTGTGGCAGAAAAGTCTGGAGCAAAACCAAAGCCATCGGCACCGATGACAGCGCCGCTATGAATAATGCAACGCTCACCAATCTGAGTGTTGTAATAAATAGAAACAGATGGATAGATCAGCGTATCACTTGCAATAACACTACCCCCGGCAATGCTGGAGTTTCCTAAAACAGTTACGCGCTCACCGAGCTTTACACCAGCACCAATTTGCACAAATGGACCAATGTGACAGGAGGATGGAACGCTCGCAGTGGAATCAATTACTGCACTGGGATGCATTCCAGGTATGTAGCTTGGGCTACTAGCTTTTGCAAAGTGTTGCGCCATTCTGGCAAAAGTAGCGTATGGATTTTTAGAAACAAAGTACACCCGCTTTGCGGAATGTGCACTAGGATTTGCCTGCAAAAACTCTAAATCAGACTTGCTGACAATCAATGCTCCAGCAGCGCTATCACTAGCTTGCTGTCTATAAAGCGGATTGGAAAGGAAGGAGATCTGATCTGGCTGCGCTCGCTCCAAAGGAGCGAGGCCAGTAAATCCGTGGGAGGCCTCCCCCACCAAGCTTGCTTGAAACTGTTCGGCCAGCTCAATGGCGGTCGGCATAAAGCTTACTTCTGGCTATTTAAAGCCTTGATAACGTCATCGGTTACATCTGCCTTAGGGCTGACATAAGCTGCTTCTTGAACAATGACATCAATTTTTCTTTGTTCTGCAATTTGCTTCAACACTGCATTTGCTTTCTCTGCAATCTTGGCGCGCTCTTCGAAAGTACGCTGATTGAGATCTTCAGTAAATTCGCGTTGCTTACGTTGCAGTTCACGATCTTGATCAGCCAACTCACGTTGGCGACGAACACGCTCAGCTTCGTTCATCACGGCAGCATCACGATCTAACTTTTCAGCAGCAGATTTAATTTTTTGAGCGCTGTCACGCAAATCGTTTTGGCGCTTAGTAAATTCGTTCTGCAAGCGAGTTTGCATTGCTTTTGCTAAGTTGGACTCATTGAAGACTTTCTCAGAGTTCACAACTGCAACGCGCGTTCCTGCATCTTGAGCAAAAACTTGAGGAGTTGCGATTACTGTCATAGCAGCAATCAGGCCAACTCGAATCCATTTAGTAGATTGATAAAGCTTCATAAAACTTTCCTTAAACAATTAAAACGACGTGCCCACTTGGAACTGCAAACGCTGGATATTGTCCGTTGGTTGTGACTTATACGGAATACCATAGCTGAATTTCAATGGCCCAAGCGGTGATATCCATGATAAACCCAATCCGTAGGAGTATCTCAAAACTAAATTGATGTTTTGCCCAAATGCATTACCGCCGTCCACGAAGGTGAATAGGCGAAGGGTTTTATCCACCCCAGAGCCAGGTACGGGGAAGGTGTATTCCACGTTACTAACAATCTTAGACTGTCCGCCTGTTGGCTGGTAAGCGCCAATATATGTGTTGTAGTACTGCGGACCCAAAGAGCCAGGAGAATAACCGCGTACGGAACCAATACCGCCTACATAGTAGTTTTTAGTAATTGGAAATGGATTGTTGCCATACGCCTGCCCATAACCAACCTCACCATTAAAGGACAAAATATTGCCTTTTGAAAAGGAATGGTATTTCTGATACTGGCCATAAATACGGTAAAAAGTGAGATCTCCAACAGGAGTTCCAACTTCGCCTGAGAGTTGCTCCAAAGAACCTGTTGAAGGAATTAATGAGCTATCGCGACCATCACGCGCCCAACCAACAGTTATAGGAACGTTATAAGTTGTTGCGGTACCAGGGTAACCTGGTGAAGGCACCCCATAACTCATCGCATAATTTAGATATGGTATTGGAGTATTTACAGAAGTTTTAATTTGAAAGGCCTCTAGACCGGTTCCAAAAAATACTCTATCCACTTCTGTATACGGCACACCAAATTTAATATTCGATCCAACAGACTTGATCTGATAATCAGGGTCGCCAGCGTAGTACAAAGGCTTAGATGATCGATAGTACAGATCGGTGTAGCGACTAATGCCATCTTCAGTGAAGTATGGGTCATAGTTAGAGAGGGTTAGATTTTGAGTGATCTTACCGAGAGAGGCATTTAATCCAACGGATGTACCGGTACCAAAGGCATTGTCTTGATTAATACCTGCAGACAAAATCAACTTCTCGGTTGAGGAGAAACCTGCACCAACGGTAATTGCTCCTGTTGGCTTCTCAGCTACTTTGACATTGACATCAACCTGGTCAGGAGATCCAGGGACATCCTCTGTAGTGATGTCAGTCTCAGTAAAGTAACCCAAGCGACCTAAACGCTTTTTAGATAAATCGATCTTGTCACTATCAAACCAAGAGCTTTCAAACTGGCGTATTTCGCGGCGAATCACCATATCGCGAGTTTTTGCATTTCCAGAAATAGCTACTTGGCGCACATAAATACGACGGCCAGGATCTACAACCAAGGTAAGGTCCACCTCAGCTATGTCACGACGGATATCTGGCTGAGGGTTAATCGTTGCAAATGCGTAACCATAAGAACCCAGGACCTCAGCAATTGCCTTGGTGCTTTCAGTCAAGCGCGCTGATGAGAAAGTGTCTCCAGGCTTCAACACAATCAACTGCATTAACTCAGCTTCTTTACCTAAGGTTTCACCTGCTAAACGCACATCCTTGACGGTGAATTTTTTACCTTCGCGAATGCTAATGGTGAGGTAGATACCCTTTTTATCAGGGGTAATCGATACTTGAGTGGACTCAATCACAAACTCAAGATAACCACGATTGAGATAATAAGATCGAATGGACTCTAAGTCGGCAGTGAGTTTTTGCTTTGAATAAAGATTGTCTTTACTGTACCAAGATAGCCAACCTCCAGTTTTTAACTGCATCTCGCTTTTTAAAGTACCTTCACTGAACACTTCGTTGCCAATGAAATTAATCTCTTGAATTTTAGCAACAGGGCCCTCGTCGATATTGAAATAGACGGCTACCTGGTTGCGCTCAACCGGGGTCACTGTAGCAACAACCTCCGCTGCATACATACCCTTACCAACGTATTGACGCTTTAATTCTTGCTCTGCTTTATCAATGAGTGCTTTGTCATAAAAACGCGCTTCAGCAACGCCCACTGTTTTTAAGGACTTGCGAACAACCTCAGGATCAAACTCTTTCATCCCAGTAAACTCAATACGAGAGATCGTTGGGCGCTCTTCCACAATCACAATAAGAACATTGCCCTGCTCTTGGATTTGCACGTCCCTGAAGAACCCAGTGCTATACAAGGCCTTAATCGATTCCGCACCCTTTTCTTCATTAAAGGTGTCGCCTACTTGAACAGGTAAATAACTAAATACCGTTCCAGGCTCTACACGCTGCAAACCTTCAACACGAATATCTTTCACTACAAAAGACTCGGCCGCAGAAGCATTCAAACTCAACCCAAGCGCAGAAAATACCAAGAGAAGGGTAATGAAACGGGCAAAAATACGGAAAGAATGTGTCAGAGGATTCAAGGCGAAATATAGCGTTGTAAATCGTTAAACAAGGCCAGTAATGACATAGAAATCAGCAAAATAAAGCCCACTTTTTGGAGCCGCTCCTGCATTGATGTCGAAATCCGCTTACCGGCTACCAACTCCCATGCATCATACAGTAGCTGACCCCCATCAAGTATCGGAAAAGGGAGTAAATTCAGCAAACCAATGCTAATACTCATAAGCGCCAAAAAGCCCAAAAATGGCTGCCACCCTACCTGAGCTGATTTACCCGCCATGTCCGCAATACTGAGAGGTCCGCCCAGCTGTTTTAAGGAGGTATTGCCGGTAAACAAACCAGCCATTAACCTTGCAGAAACCTTGGTAATTACCCGCACCCTCTTTGAGGCAAAAATGAGCGCATCTATTGGCCCCAACTTCAGGTCCTGCCACTGCCCCAAGGGCGTTAATACCGGCAGAATACCTAGAGCCAACATCGGATCCTGATTAGGACTGATTTTGGGTAAATCCTTGGAATAAAAGGACTTTATTGAGCTTCCACCAGTGGCTGTGGCTAGTTCTAGAGCGAATCCACTCTCTCCAGTAAGTGCATCCATCAAATTCCAGCGCAAGGCATTCCAACTCGGTACAGGGTCAAAATCCCCTAAAAGGGGCGCACCACCCTCCTCGGAACCCAAATTCTGCCAGCCAATCACCCGATCACCCGCTATTACCCCCAGCTTGGCAGCGACAGAATTTTCAGCGGGATTTTGTAAAACGGCAGGTAATTGTGGGGCGCCCGAAATATAGATCAGGGCAAAAAAGACAATCGCTAAAAAGAAATTGGCTAATGGGCCCGCGGCCACGATCAATGATCTCTGCCATAGCGGCTTTTTATCAAACGCCTCAGATTCATCGGCCGCAGTAATCACTTGCTGACGATCTCGACCATCAAGTAATTTCACATAGCCGCCCAATGGAATTGCAGCTAACACCCACTCTGTTTTATTTTTGGCATGGTAAGTAAATAGCGGTTTACCAAAGCCAATTGCGAAGCGAAGGACTCGAACGCCACAACAACGAGCAGCAAAGAAATGCCCAAACTCATGAAAGCTAACCAACACGCCCAGGGTTAACAAAAAAGCTGCAAGAGTAATCAATGCCTGCAAAGAATTTCCTTCACCACTACTTGCGCTGCTTGACGAGCGCGAGCATCAACATCCAAAATTAACTCTAGCGAGTCTGCATTAACGGAAGAAATAGTGCTCAACACACTCTCCACCACATGGGGGATTTGCAAATACGGTAGGCCTTCATCTAAGAAGGCTGCTACTGCAACTTCATTGGCGGCGTTCAGAACTGCTGGTGCAGTACCTCCTGCTTTAGCGGCAGCAAACGCCAACGAGAGACAAGGAAAGCGCTCTAACTCTGGATCAGCAAAACTTAAATTCGCCAACTGCGTCAAACTCAATGGAGCTACACCCGCCTCAATACGCTCCGGCCACGCCAGGCCGTAAGCAATAGGGGTTCGCATATCAGGCTGACCCAATTGCGCAAGCACAGAACCATCACGATAACGCACCATCGAATGCACAACGCTTTGCGGGTGAATGAATACTTTAATTTTTTCTAAAGGCAAACCAAATAACCAAAACGCCTCAATCACTTCAAGGCCTTTGTTCATCATCGTCGCAGAATCAACTGAAATTTTTCTACCCATCACCCAGTTAGGATGTGCGCATGCTTGTTCAGGAGTAATGTCAGCCAATTGATCAAGCGGTGTATTTCTGAATGGGCCTCCTGAAGCAGTTAACCATAGCTCTTCAACCCCTAGGCTAGGATTGGGGGCTTTAGAAAATTGACTAGGTAGGCATTGAAAAATGGCATTGTGCTCACTATCGATTGGCAATAATTCGCCACCACCGACCTTCATCGCCTGCATAAATAAATCGCCAGACATTACTAAGGCTTCTTTATTTGCGAGTAGCACTCTTTTGCCAGCTTTTGCAGCAGCTAAGGCGGGCACTAATCCTGCAGCACCCACAATGGCAGCCATGACAGTATCGCAATCAGATTCAGTAACGGCCTTGACTAAAGCTTGCGGTCCATACAAGACCTGCGTATTTATTTTTTTCTCGAGCAAAATCTTGCTTAAACGAGCGGCACCATCGGCATCCGCCACTACCGCAATGGTTGGCTTAAATTCGGCACACTGCTCAGCCAGTAAATCTACCTGCTTTGCTGCGGTAAGCGCAACCACCTTGAAGCGATCTGGGTGGGCACGAATCACATCGAGCGTGTTAACGCCAATGGAGCCAGTTGAGCCTAGGATCGCGACCTTCTTGACTGACATTACACAAATCCCGCTAAGAGCGCTGCGATGGGCATTGCTGGGATCAAGGCATCCACCCGATCCAACACTCCGCCATGACCTGGTAATAAATGACTGGAATCTTTAACGCCAGCTAAACGCTTTAACTGAGATTCAAATAAGTCCCCAAAAATACTGAAGGCTGTTAATACGGTCACCATCAGGAACATGGGAACCCAACCAAAGCGGATAGCCCATGCTCCAAACAAAGTCGATTCAAAGGGCAAGAAGTAAACGCATAAGAACGCATAAACATAGCAGAGTATTAAACCGCCAATAGCACCTTCAATCGATTTACCTGGACTAATTTGCACAGCAAGCTTACGTTTACCAAACGCCTTGCCGACAAAGTAAGCACCAATATCGGCAACCCATACTAGAGCCATGCTGCTAAGTAAAAAGATCAGCCCTAACTCGCGCAAAAACACTAATGCAAACCAAGTGGCTGGCAACAAAATTAAGCCGAGCACAACATAGAAAGGTCGTAGCTTTTCCAGCGACAAATTCATGCCTTTAGCCAATATAAATGGTGCTACGAAGAACCAGAAAATGACAGCTAGTAGCAATAAGGCAAATTGCCAGGAGGCATTTTGCATCCCCAACAGAAACAAAATAATGGCCAAGCAAAATAATGCGTATAACCAAGCAGCACGTCCAGCCTCAGGCGCCAATAAGCGACTCCATTCCCAAGCGGCAGCCAACAATGCCACCAAAAAGAATACACCAACATACATTGCCGGGAGTAAAAACAGAATAGGCAGCAATACCGCCAATAGAACAAGGGCGGTAATAACTCGGGTTTTTAACATGAGGGATTGAGCTTAGTAATTGGCAGCGTCAAACTGCATCACTCATTGCTTGAGATGCAAGCTGAGCACTGGTACGACCAAAACGGCGCTCGCGCTGGCTAAACCAGTCAAATGCCTTGTGCAATTCTTTCTCATCAAAGTCAGGCCACAAAACATCCGTGAAGTACAACTCAGTGTATGCCAGTTGCCATAACAAGAAATTACTTACGCGCTGCTCGCCACCAGTGCGGATAAACAAATCTGGCTCTGGTGCGTAAGCCATTGAAAGATGAGGCTGAAGCAATTCTTCAGTAACCTGCTCTGGCTTTAAATTGGGATTAGCAGAAAGACATTGGCGCATTGCCTGCAAGATATCCCAGCGACCACCATAGTTAGCGGCAATCGTAAAAGTTAAGCCTTTGCAGCCAGCCGTCTTTTGCTCAGAGAATTGCACCATCTCTTGAATAGCAGAATCAAAACGACTCAAGTCACCAATCAACCGCAAAGCAATATCGTTTTCTGCCAAACGAGATACTTCACCCTTGAGTGACTTCAGAAATAATTTCATCAAGAAACCCACCTCTTCTGGTGGGCGACGCCAGTTCTCTGAACTAAAGGCAAATACTGTGAGGTATTCAACACCAAGCTTGCGGCATTCTTCAACGATTTTCCGTACAGCGCTCAAACCCTCTGAGTGCCCCGCAACGCGAGGCATCATCCGCTTGCTAGCCCAACGCCCATTGCCATCCATGATGATCGCCACATGGCGAGGTATGGCACTTACCTCCGGGATAGCTAGGGTTGAACTAGAGTGTTGAGTCATGAGAGGCTAAAAATTCAAGGCGGTTTTAAACCGTCATGATCTCTTTTTCTTTTTCAGAAACGATCTTATCAACATCAATCACTGCTTTATCCGTCATCTTCTGAATGTCATCAGTAGCGCGGCGCTCTTCATCCTCGGAAATTTCTTTATCTTTAGTAAGGCGCTTTAAATGCTCATTTGCGTCGCGACGCAAATTACGAACAGCAATCTTAGTTTCTTCACCTTCATTCTTCACAACCTTAGTGAGGTCGCGGCGGCGCTCTTCAGTCAAGGCAGGCATTGGTACGCGGATTACAGTGCCTTGAGATGCTGGGTTTAAGCCAAGATCAGAATCACGAATTGCTTTTTCAATCACCGCAACCATCGTTTTTTCAAATGGTTGAACGTTAATGGTGCGTGCATCCGCTAAGCCTAGGCTAGCAACCTGACTTAATGGCGTTGGGTTACCGTAATAATCCACCTGAATGTGCTCCAGAATTCCTGGGTTAGCACGGCCAGAGCGAATCTTGGCTAAATTGGTTTTCAAAGCCTCAATAGACTTTTGCATCTTTTGATCAGTATTGGTTTTAATTTCTGCTGCAGACATCAGGCCTCCTATTAAACATGTACCTTAAACGTGTACTAAAGTACCTTCAGGTTCACCTTGCACTACACGCATTAATGCGCCTGGCTTGAGAATTGAAAATACTTTGATTGGTAATTTGCGATCACGGCACAATGCAAATGCAGTTGCATCCATGACTTGTAGATTCTTGATTAACGCTTCGTCAAACGTAATGGTTTTATATAAAGTGGCAGTTGGATCTTTTACTGGATCAGCACTATAAATACCATCCACCTTGGTTGCTTTGAGCATAATCTCAACACCCATCTCAGCCCCACGCAGAGCGGCAGCAGTATCAGTAGTGAAGAATGGATTGCCCGTACCCGCTGCGAAAATAACGACCTTCCCCTCACCCATCGCGCGAATTGCACGTGGACGAATGTAAGGCTCAACCACTTGATCCATGCGAAGAGCGGATTGCACGCGCGCTTCAACACCTTTTTGACGCAACGCATCTTGCAATGCTAAAGAATTCATCATGGTTGCCAACATACCCATGTAATCGGCAGTTGCGCGATCCATACCAGCGGCACCACCTGCAACCCCACGGAAAATATTTCCGCCACCAATCACAATCGCTAGCTCTACTCCGATATTCACAATATCGGCGATTTCTTTAACCATGGAATCGATAGTGACTGGATTGATGCCAAAAGCATCATCGCCCATAAGGGCTTCACCAGATAGTTTTAGGAGGACTCGTTTGTAGGCTGGCATGTTTTTTATTTTCCGTAATTTGCCAAGTAATTAACTTACTTAGCTTATTGATCTTTAAGCACTTTTTAATATCTCCGCCAAATTATAAAGGGCTTGGGAGGGATCAAAGAAAAGGGCACAGAAACTAAGGTTTCTATGCCCTTTTGGGTATTACCAAGCAGTGGGGCAAGCCCCAAACTGACCTATTAAGCTGTTGCTTTAGAGGCGGCGGCCACTTGTGCAGCTACTTCAGCTGCAAAGTCGTCTTGACGCTTCTCAATGCCCTCGCCTACAACAAACATGGTGAAACCCTTGATTGTTGTATTTGCAGCCTTGAGCATTTGCTCTACAGTTTGCTTGTCGTTTTTAACGAAAGTCTGGTTCAACAAAGAAACCTCTTTGAGGTACTTCTGAATAGAACCTTCAACCATCTTTTCAACGATTTCTGGTGGTTTACCAGATTCAGCAGCTTTTTGAACAGCAACACTACGCTCTACAGCAATTGCTTCTGCAGGAACGTCAGCCATCGACAAAGCTACTGGCTTCATTGCAGCAATGTGCATTGCAACGTCTTTAGCAGCAGTTTCGTCACCTTCGAACTCAACCATGACACCAATACGGGTGCCGTGGAGGTAGGAAACCAACTTGTTGCTACCAGCGAAACGCTTGAAGCGACGCGGCATGATGTTCTCGCCGATCTTACCGATCAATGCGCTACGAACTTCATCAACAGTTTGACCATTCAATGGCAATGCTAACAATGCAGCAACGTCAGCTGGGTTCTTTTCAGCAACCAACTTCACGCAGTCATTTACAAATGCCAAGAAATCATCATTCTTAGAAACGAAGTCAGTTTCGCAGTTCACTTCCAACAAAGCACCGGTAGTGCCATTGATAGAAGTAGCAACGATACCTTCAGCCGTTACACGAGAAGCGGCTTTACCAGCTTTGCTACCCAGCTTTACACGCAGAATTTCTTCTGCACGAGCCATATCACCATCAGCCTCAGTCAAAGCTTTTTTGCACTCCATCATCGGAGCATCAGTTTTGGCGCGTAACTCGCCAACCATTGCAGCGGAAATAGCGGCCATTATTCAGCTTTCCCTTCTTCAACAAACTCTTCTTCGCCTTCTTTAACTGCTGTCAAGATTTCTTGAACAGAGTTAGCTTTGCCTTCGAGGATTGCGTCAGCAATGCCACGCGCATAAAGGAGAACCGCTTTGCTGGAGTCATCGTTACCAGGGATGATGTAATCAACACCTTCTGGTGAGTGGTTGGTATCTACAACAGCGATCACTGGAATACCAAGCTTGTTGGCTTCAGTAATAGCAATCTTGTGATAGCCAACGTCAACTACGAAAATCGCATCAGGAACACCGTTCAAATCTTGAATACCGCCAAGTGCTTTTTGCAATTTGTCGAGATCACGGTCGTTAGTCAAAGCCTCTTTCTTTGAAAGCTTTTCCCAGTCGCCAGCTTCTTTAGCAACTGCCATGTCTTTCAAACGCTTGAGGGAACCTTTAACAGTTTTGAAGTTGGTGAGTGTGCCACCCAACCAACGGCTGTCGATGTAAGGCATACCAGCACGAGCAGCTTCTTCAGCAATGATCTCGCGTGATTGACGCTTAGTACCAACAAATAAAATAGTGCCACGATTAGAAGCAACTTGTTTTGCAAATTTCAGGGCGTCCTGAAACATTGGCAATGTTTTTTCCAGGTTGATGATGTGGATTTTGTTGCGATGGCCGAAAATGTAAGGGGCCATTCTTGGGGACCAGAAACGGGTTTGGTGACCAAAATGGCAACCGGCTTCCAGCATTTGACGCATAGTTACTGACATAACTTCTCCTAAGGGTTGTTTCTAAAGTTGAGTCCTAGCTGCGCTAAAAAACGCCACCCTGGAAGGCTCAACTCGCGATTTCAAGTCCAAAATGGACCCGAGTGCAAAATTATAGCTTAAATATCAATGCTCTAGCCACCTTCACCCCCAAACAATAAAGGGGGCCAACCCTCAAAATAGCCACTAGAAGCCCCAAAAATGGGATATTTGCCTAAAATTTAGGCAATATGACTAAGCTAAAACTATCCAAGTCGTTGATAATCAAGGCATGAATAGTGTATTTACTGCAGAAAAAGACATCCTTGGGATGCGAGAAGCTGGCCGCCTAGCAAGCGAAGTTTTGGATCATGTGGCTCCTCACGTCAAGGCCGGGGTTACCACTGGGGAACTGGATCGGATTTGCTATGAATACATGCGCGATGTCCAGAAGACTATTCCAGCCCCATTAAATTATCAGCCACCTGGGTACCCACCCTTTCCAGCATCCATTTGCACTTCCGTGAATGATGTGATCTGCCACGGCATTCCAGGAGACAAAGTTCTCAAAACTGGTGATGTTGTGAACCTCGACATCACTGTCATTACTCCTGATGGCTACTACGGTGACACCAGCCGTATGTTCATGGTGGGTGAAGTTTCCGTCATGGCTAAACGCCTTACGCAAACTACTTTTGAATGTATGTGGCTTGGCATAGCTCAAGTAAAGCCTGGAGCATCACTCGGTGACATTGGTCACGTCATTCAAACTCATGCAGAAAAAGCGGGTTACTCAGTAGTACGTGAGTACTGCGGTCACGGTATTGGCAAAGTGTTTCACCAAGACCCACAAATTCTTCACTACGGCAAACCGGGTACTGGTGAAAAACTAGAAGTCGGCATGACCTTTACGATCGAACCCATGATCAACGCGGGCAAACGCGATATTCGCACTATGCCCGATCAATGGACCGTGAAGACAAAAGATCGTAGCCTGTCAGCCCAATGGGAACATACGCTGTTGGTTACCCCAACAGGTGTTGAGGTGCTGACTTGGTCAGAAGGTAGCAACCCACCTCCTGATTGCGTTAAAGGTCTTTCATTTAGACCCACATTAGCAAGCGCATAGTCCATGAGCAAGTCGCAGGCAGACGGCAACATTATTGATGCAGCTAGCCTGCGTGCAGCGCGCGAGATTGCTTACGACGGGTTTAGAAAAACACAGTCTGTTGGTAAATTAACTAAGCAACTTTCTAAGTTAAGCGATCAACTCCTCTCCCATCTGTGGACTAACTGCGGCTTAAATAATGAAGCCACTCTAGTCGCAGTTGGCGGATTCGGTAGAGGTGCACTTTTTCCTTACTCCGATATTGATATTCTGATTCTGCTGCCTGCTGACGAAGAACAGGCTAGAGCTCTTTTAAAGCAAGTTGAGCAATTTGTTGCAAGCTGTTGGGATACAGGATTGGAAATAGGCTCTTCAGTCAGAAGCGTGGCTGAATGTATGTCAGAGTCCGAGCAAGACATTACTGTACGTACATCTCTATTAGAGGCGCGCCTCATTTGCGGCAATAAACAATTATTCAAAGACTTCGCCAAAGCTTTTGAAGCGGCCATGGATCCAAAGGCCTTCTTTCAGGCCAAGCAAGCCGAACAAATTCAGCGTCATTACAAATATCAGAACACTCCCTACTCTTTAGAGCCTAATTGCAAAGAGAGCCCTGGGGGCTTACGCGACTTACAGGTGATTTCTTGGGTAAGCAAAGCGGCGTTGTTGGGCGATACCTTTAAGAATCTCAACGAAGCTGGACTGGTCACACAGCGCGAACTGACTGAGCTTAATCGTAACCAACGCTTCCTGGAAACGCTGCGCGCTAATTTGCATTTACTTGCAGGGCGCAGACAAGATGTTCTTGCATTTGACTTGCAAGCAGCACTTGCAGAATCCATGGGGATCACAGAAGAATCCTCACGTCGTGCCAGCGAAGCCATCATGCGTCGCTACTACTGGGCAGCAAAAGCGGTTACCCAATTAAATGACGTTCTCTTGCAAAATATTGAAGCTTTGCTCTTTCCGCAAGAGTCCAAAACGATTCTCGCCATTCCAGGTGAAGGTAACGAGCACTTTATTGAGCGTCAAGGGGTATTGGATATCACTGACCCGCAGCTCTTTCAAAAGCATCCCGAACAAATTCTAAGAACCTTCTTGGTATTTGCTCAAACCTCAAATGTAAAGAGCCTGTCTGCAACTATTTTTAGAGCTCTATATAACGCTCGCACCAAGATGGATAGCAAGTGGCGCGCCGACCCAATTAATAGAGCCCTTTTTATTGAAATACTGAAGCAGCCCGAAGGCGTCAGTCGTGCCTTCCATCTCATGAATCGCAGTAGCGTTCTAGGTCGCTATCTCCCGGCCTTCCGCAAGATTGTTGGGCAGATGCAGCATGACTTATTTCACGTGTATACCGTTGACCAACACATCTTGATGGTGCTGCGGAATGTACGCCGCTTTATGGTGGTTGAACATACCCATGAATTCCCCTTCTGCAGCAGCCTCATTGCTCACTTTGAGAAACCTTGGTTGCTGGTCATTGCCGCGCTCTTTCATGACATTGCCAAAGGACGTGGTGGTGATCACTCACAATTGGGCAGAGCAGACATGCGTAAGTTCGCCAAGGATCATGGCTTAGATAAGAAAGATACTGAGCTATTGGTATGGTTGGTTGCTGAGCACCTCAACATGAGTCAAACCGCTCAGAAACAAGATATCACCGACCCCGATGTCGTGAAGGCGTTTGCCAAAAAAGTAGGTGATGAGCGTCACCTTACTGCGCTCTATTTATTAACCGTGGCTGATGTACGTGGAACCAGCCCTAAGGTTTGGAATGCCTGGAAAGGCAAGCTACTTGAGGATCTATATCGCGCGACCTTAAGAGTGCTCGGCGGAGCCAAGACAGATGCCTCATCAGAATTGGCGCAACACCAAGAAGAGTCCAAAGCCAAATTACGTCTGTATGGCATTAATGACGAATCATATGAGGATCTATGGAAGCAATTGGATGTAGCCTTCTTCCTAAGACAGGACTCATCTGACATTGCTTGGCTCACACGTCATCTATACAACAAGGTCAATAGCGATCAACCCATTGTGAGAGCAAGACTGTCGCCTATTGGCGAAGGCTTGCAAGTGGCTGTCTACGTTAAAGACCAGGAAGATCTCTTTGCCAGAATCTGCGCTTACTTTGAAAGACACGGCTTCTCAATTTGGGATGCCCGTATTCACACGACGCGTCATGGCTATGCTCTAGATACCTTCCAAATCTCCGGCAGCAACCTGGTAGATGAAGGTGGCAGCTATCGCGACCTTATCCAACTCGTTGAATTTGAGTTGACCGAGGCTTTAACGAATGCGGAGCCACTACCTAACCCAAGCATGGGCCGTCTTTCAAGACAGTCGCGCACTTTCCCAATTCAGCCACGCGTACACATGGTTCCAGATGACCGCGGCAGATATTACACACTGGCTCTCTCAGCAAGTGACCGCACTGGCTTGCTTTACACGATCTCCAGGGTATTAGCGAAACATCAGGTCTCTATTCATACTGCCAGAATTAATACATTGGGCGAGAGAGTGGAAGACGTTCTACTTTTAGATGCGGCTAACCTGGGTAAGAACCCAAAGCTACAGATCCAGCTGGAGACAGAATTGCTTGAGGCTCTAGGGGCTTAAGCCAATTTAGCCAAAGCACGTTGGATGCGAATGCTTTCGATATCTCTAAAAGCAACCCACCTACATTCAATATCTTCTGCAGGTTGCTCTTGTCTCAAGACTCTCAAGCGATAAAGCAAATCAATATGTAGATGGGCCCCTTCGCCCTTTTTGGGGTTTTCAGGTATCTCGTGAAAATCAATATCAATTGGATCTTGGCTATCAGGATCTGATTCGCAGACATAACCAGTTTCTTCATAAACCTCTCTAATTGCAGCCTCTATCGGCGAATCACCCTCATCAATGTGACCACCCGGCTGAAACCAACGCTTGATATACGGATGAAAAATTAGCAAAGCCTTGTCATCCTTGATGACTAAGCCACTGGCGGTGATGTGACCCTGGGTTGTTGCCCGAGAAAATGGACTAGAAGAGGTCAGGATGATATTGCACCGAGCCTCATGAATGGTATTGCGCGCCCGAATGGCAATTTCAGAAAATATATTCACGCCGAAAGAAACTATTTAAGCAGCTCGAGCATTGCTGCCTCATCAATCACCGGCACACCCAATTCTTCAGCTTTCGTGAGCTTGCTGCCAGCATCTGCACCGGCAACCACATAGTCGGTTTTCTTGGAGACAGAGCCTGCTACTTTAGCGCCGGCTTTTTCAAGCAGGTCTTTTGCCTCATCTCTGGTCATTGTTGGAAATGTACCCGTCAGGACAAATGTCTTACCTGCAACAGCTGCACTAATAACCTTTGCTTCTACAGTAAGTTGCATTCCAGAAGCTAAGAGTTGCTCAATGACTTCGCGGTTATGCGCTTCTTGCATGAAGCTGGTGATGGAGTCCGCAACAACGGGGCCTACGTCTTTAACGGTTAGTAGATCCTCAAGATTTGCATCCATTAAGGCATGCATCGATTGATAGTGATTCGCCAAATCCTTGGCGGTAGTCTCACCCACATGACGGATACCCAATGCAAATATAAATCTGGCCAAGGTGGTGTTTCTGGATTGGTTAATTGCCTGAATGAGGTTATCTGCAGACTTCTCGCCCATACGCTCTAGGTTAGCTAATGCTGTGAATCCCAGTCTGTAGAGATCCGCCGGGGTTCTCACTAGATTGTGATCAACCAACTGATCAACAATTTTCTCACCTAGGCCCTCAATATCAAGCGCCCTTCTGTGGGCAAAGTGAATCAAGGCCTGCTTGCGCTGCGCGCCACAGAATAATCCGCCACTACAACGCGCAACTGCTTCATCCGCCAAGCGCTCAATATGAGAATCACATACTGGGCAGTTTGTGGGCATCACAAATTCTGCTGCATCGGCTGGACGTCGATCCTTAATGACTGAGACCACCTCAGGAATTACATCACCAGCTCTACGCACTGATACGGTATCGCCAATACGCACATCTTTACGCTTGACCTCATCTTCATTGTGTAAGGTTGCATTGGTAACAGTTACACCGCCAACCTCTACTGGAGCAAGTCGCGCCACTGGAGTAATTGCCCCTGTACGCCCTACTTGCACATCGATACCTAAAACAGTAGTCAGAGCTTCTTGTGCTGGGTACTTATGGGCGAGCGCAAATCTAGGAGCTCTTGAAACAAATCCCAACTTGGCTTGCTCAGCAAATGAGTTCACCTTATAGACCACACCATCAATGTCATACGGCAATGAATCTCTTTTTGCACCTATCTCGTTATAG
Organism: Polynucleobacter sp. JS-JIR-II-b4; assembly: GCF_018687815.1. NCBI lineage: Bacteria > Pseudomonadati > Pseudomonadota > Betaproteobacteria > Burkholderiales > Burkholderiaceae > Polynucleobacter > Polynucleobacter sp. JS-JIR-II-b4. The sequence continues at coordinate 558,025 of NZ_CP061306.1, read as the reverse complement.
AAGGACAAGATCTCTTCTACAGAATGCAGCACTCTGTGCTCAGAGCACACTGGCAAGCCTAGCTCAGCATAAGCATTGAGTAATTCTTCATGAGTTTGAGGTAACCAAGAGGCTGGCTCTAAGGCACCTAAGCCATAAGCAAAGAAGGAAAGTGGCCGCTTAGCAGTGATCTTCGAATCCAATTGACGAAGACTACCTGCTGCAGCATTGCGAGGGTTGGCGAATTCTTTCTCGCCCAACTCTGCCGCTTGTCGATTCATCTTCTCGAAGTCTTTGAGGTACATAAAGACTTCGCCGCGCACTTCTAGGACCTGCGGAATATTTTTTCCAGTGAGTTTGAGTGGAATTGCACGAATCGTTTTAATGTTGGCAGTGACATCCTCACCGCTAGCACCATCACCCCGGGTTGCTGCTGTTACCAGCGATCCGTTTTCATAACGAAGTGAGATTGCTAGACCATCAAACTTGAGTTCACCGGCATAGCTTACGTGATCTGTATGCAAGGCTTCGCGACAACGACGATCAAAAGCAATCAGCTCAGCATCTTCAAATGCATTATTTAAAGAAAGCATTGGTACTGCATGGGTAACCGAATCAAACTCTTTTAATGCTGTTCCGCCTACCCGCTGAGACAAGGATTCTGGGGTGACCCATTCTGGATGAGCAACTTCAATATCAATTAACTCTCTATAAAGGCGGTCGTATTCAATATCAGGAAGAAGCGGATTATCTAAAACGTAATAGGCATGCTCTAAGCGAGCAAGCTCAGCCTGCAAGAATGCGTAACGCTCCGCTAAATTTGTCGGACTAGTGGACGACAAAGTGATTTCCTAGCTAAATAATCTACTAGCTGTAGAAGATCCAGCTGGAACGCCGGATTTCTCAAGATTGGCATAAAGAACATCAAGGTGCTGACGAATACTGATGACCGCAGCTTCACTTAAATTAATACCATTGTCATCCACTAAGCGGCCATGGGCAGCTTGTGCAATCTCTACACCCTCGGAAAGCATTCTTTCAAATGCGCGCTCTTCTTGTGGCACCAAGGGAACTTCAAGCAATAGGGTTACCTGAGTTACCGATTTATTTGGATCAAAATCAGAGCTACTAAAAAGCACTATACCCTTGCTTTGATACTCATACTGACGTCCACTGCGAGATAGCTTAAAGCCACGTTGACGCATGAGCGCATCAAAGTTACCCCATGGACAGGGTTCATCAAACAGCACATTGATACTCAATTGAATGTCGCTCTCGGCAGCCATGACATCTAATTCATTCGCACTTTCCAACATCGCGCTCACGCTCGGCATATCGATTTGGGAGCCCAAGGTTTCTGCAAGCGCTTGGGCGCGAGAGCAAAAGTCGGATAACTCTAGGACGCCAATAGCACCTTTGCGACTCGCCAGCTGAATGGCTAGCTGTAAATCAGAATACGTAGAGTCAGGATGGAGTTCTTCCCAGTCTTCAGCAACATCTAGGTTGGCATTTAAGCCTTCGCACATCCAGCGTGCTGTTGATTGAGCATCAAGGTCCGTCCAGGCATTAATTTCTGCCAGAATTTCCGAACCACTAATAGCCTCATCAAAGCGCAGTGTGATGACACAATCAATCCGCGGATCAATCGCAAACTTTTCTGGGGCTGAAATGGTTGTGATTACTTCGCCGAAGCTGGGCTCAGTGCGCCCTACATCACTTTCAGCAAAACCTTGACCAAAACTCGGCTCTTTTCCAAAGCGATCATCTACGGAATATTCAATTTGCTCTTTTGCCTTACGACGGGCACGAGCATACTTGATATTCAAAACCGCCACTGCTATTAGTATCAATAGACCAATAACAGCCAGCGCAAATTGCAAATCAGACAAACCCAACATCGTCATGATTTGTTCTACGTACACTTAGGCGGCCTCCACCATTGAAACAGCAGAAGAAATATCCACCGCAACAATGCGGGATACGCCCTGCTCTTGCATCGTGACACCAATGAGTTGATGTGCGATTTCCATAGTGATCTTGTTATGAGAGATAAACAAAAACTGTGTCTTATCTGACATTTTGGCCACTAGATTTGCATAACGCAAGGTATTTGCATCATCCAATGGAGCGTCCACCTCATCGAGCAAGCAGAATGGGGCTGGGTTCAAAAGGAAGAGCGAGAACACCAAAGCAATTGCGGTCAGGGCTTTTTCACCACCAGAGAGTAGGTAAATAGAGCTGTTTTTCTTGCCTGGAGGCTGAGCCATTACCTGTACGCCAGAGTCCAAAATCTCTTCGCCAGTCATTACCAATTCAGCATGGCCACCACCAAACAACTCAGGGAAGAGCTTTCCGAAGTGGGTATTAACCTGGTCAAAAGTGCCCTGCAATAGGTCACGTGTTTCAGCATCGATCTTCGCGATCGCATCTGTCAGGGTCTGCATTGCTTCATTCAAGTCGGCAGACTGCGCATCCAGGAACTGCTTACGCTCACGAGAGCTTGATAACTCATCCAAGGCAGCCATATTGACTGGACCTAAAGACTGAATTTCAGTATTCAAGCGATTGACTTCGCTCTGCAAGGCACCAACTTTTAAGTCAGTACTGAAACTTGCCTCAAGTGCAGTCAGATCAGCCTCTGCATCCGATAACAATGTGGCAAATTGCTCAAAGTTCAAACGAGCAGCCTGCTCACGCAATTGCAAATCCACCACTTTGTCACGCATTGGCTGTAAGCTGCGCTCTACCTGCATGCGGGACTCATCAGCTTCACGCAGTTGGTGCAATAAAGCATCCTGTTCAGTACGTGCATTAGCCAATGCAGCTTCACGCGCACTGCGAGCTAGCAATAGACCTTGTAATTTATCTTGCGCCTCTTCGTCGCTCAGCGTTTCTAGTTCTTGAGCAGCGGCATCATGCTTATCCTGAATCTCCATGATCTGTGTTCGAGCAGTACTTTGATCGCGCTGCAAATCAGTGATGCGCTGTTGCAATGAGCGCGTTGCAAAAGCTGCTTCTTGAGCTGCCATTTCAGCGGCACGGAGTGACTCACGCAAACGATCGCGCTCTTCAGTAGAGCGCTCTAATTTTTCTTGCGCTACTTGCAAAGCCTCTTGCAAGCCTTCTTTGGACTCTTCAGACTCCAGTAATTCAGCAGCAGACTGCTCTTGGGTCTGACTCACTTGCTCCATCTGTTGGCGCAACTCGCTTAACTCACCCTGAATCTGTGCTGCACGTTGACTATATTGCTCTTCAGCTTGAGTCAGCTGCATTCTTTCCACTTCAAAGCCGTGCGATTCTTGAACAGCATGCTCTGCGTTCTCACGGGCTTGTTCTGCCGCTTGGTGTGCCGCTTGATAGTTAGCAACACATTGATCCAACTCGCCCTTAAGCTCACTTTGCATGAGTTGTTGTGCGCGCAATTGCTTCTCGAGACTTTCCATCTCTTGAGCACGCGCCAACATACCGGCCTGCTCAGAATCGGCTGCATACAATTGCACACCAACACGACTCACTAAATGACCTTGCTGGGTAACGAATGCGCCACCAGCAGGTAATTTTTCACGGCGATGCAAAGCATCCTCAAGGCTGCCAGCAATATAGATATTGTCTAACCATTCTTGCAATACAGATGTGAGTCTTGGGGCGCCTGCACTTTGTACACGACTCAATAATGGCGTGAAGTCCGCAGGAGCAGAGGTATGCGCTGGCGCAATTTCTTCTGTAAGCAAAATTGCTAAACGGCTTGGAGGCGCATCATTAGCCAAAGCTAATGTTTCTTGCGCACTCTTTGCGGTCACAGCAGCTAAACGCTCACGCAGCACGGATTCCAGCGCAGTTTCCCAGCCGCTCTCTACTTTAAGTTCTTGCCAGAGGCGCTTGCTCTCTTTTAGCCCCTTGCTTTCAAGCCAAGGTCCAATCTTGCCTTGGGCTTGAACGCTGGCTTGCAAGGCAGTCAATGCGGTCAACTTGGCTTCAGTTTGAGCGAGGTCTTGGTTAGCAACTTGAATCTGTTGTTGCGCAGTATTACGGGCTTCGTCAGCAGCTGGAACGCGTTGTTGCGTTTCAACAGCGCGCTGTTTAGCTTCTTCAACTTTACGGGCAGCCATGACCTGACGATCTATTGCTGTCTGCAAAGCCTCAGCATCAGGACGGCGTAAGCCATCGAATTCACCAACAAGGCGAGTTTCGCGACCTTTCAACTCATCTGACTGAGCTGACATTGAACGAAGGCGCTCACCCAAACTTGCTAAACGTTGCTCAATAGAAGCAACTGAATCACGCGCGCTATTCAGTTCACGTGAAGCGTTTTGATAAGCCTCTTCACGACTTGGCATTTGCTCTTGCAAACCATTTAAATCCGCTAAGAGTGTTTGTTCTTTTTCGGCTGCTAAAGACAGTTCATGCTCAGTAGTGCGCTGCGCTTGTGCTGCATCCGTTTCTTGCACAGTCCAGCGCTGTAACTGTGCTTGCAAATCTTGAGTTTGCTGTTGCAAACGTTGACGCGCCTCTTGCACATAAAGAATCTGTGACTCAACCTGACTAACGTCAGAGTTTGTTTGATACAAATCACCTTGCGCTTGAGAAACTTTATCTTGTAATGCGTACTGTTCTGTACGCATGGTTTCTAGCTCGGCTTCGACGTGGCGTAGCTTAGCAGTCTGTTCTTCCAGGCCAACCTGAGTATCGCGAATACCATTGGCATGACGCTCTTGCTCTTTACCAGCCTCGGTCTGGCGTACAAACCAAAGCAGTTGTTGCTGAGACTTCATCTGTGTAGAAAGCTCAGCATGACGCTCAGCAACAGTCGCTTGTTTTTCTAAGCGCGTTAACTGCTGATCAAGCTCTCGCAAGATATCTTCAACACGCGTTAAATTTTCTACTGTGTCTTCTAAACGTGAAGCCGTTTCTTTGCGACGCTCTTTATATTTGGAAACACCAGCAGCTTCTTCCAAGAACACTCGCAACTCTTCAGGCTTTGCTTCCAAAATGCGGTTGATTGTGCCCTGTCCAATAATGGCGTAACCTCTTGGACCCATACCAGTGCCCAAGAAAATATCTTGAATGTCCTTACGACGTACTACTTGGTTATTCACGTAGTAACTCGAATTTCCATCGCGAGTTAAAACGCGCTTGATACCTAATTCTGTAAAAGCACTCCACTGGCCTTGAGCACGCCCTTCAGTGTTATCAAAAATGAGTTCAACACTAGCGCGGCCAGATGGCTTACGTAAACCAGAGCCATTAAAAATAACGTCCTGCATCGATTCACCACGTAATTCGCTGGCGCGGGACTCACCCAAAACCCAGCGGACAGCGTCAATAATGTTCGACTTTCCGCAACCGTTGGGACCCACAACGCCAATGAGTTGGCCAGGCATTTCAAAATGGGTTGGGTCTACGAAAGACTTAAAGCCGGAAAGTTTGATGGATTTCAGTTGCACGGCGTACTTTGCAGGGAAAAAAGGGGTTCAAATAAAGGGGTAAAAAATTAAAGCTAAAGTGGGAAGATGATAGCAAGCTCTAGCCTGCTTGGACGCGTTTTTGCCCCATCTATATAATGATAAATCTACCTCCCGGGACAAAATCCCTTAACAATCTGATAGTTAACTAAAAAGCATGAGCCAATCACCACAAAACATCATTGAACAAGCCTGGGAAAACCGCGCAAACCTTTCTCCAGATAGCGCCCCTGGGGATGTCCGTAATGCCGTAAATGCCGTATTAGAAGGCCTTAATGCCGGCACTATTCGTGTGGCTGAGCGCCGCGATGTCGGTAAGTGGGAGGTAAATCAATGGGTTAAGAAGGCCGTTTTGCTCTCTTTCCGCCTAGAAGACAATAAACCTATGAATGCTGGGGGCTATACCCAGTTCTACGACAAGGTTCCTAGCAAGTTTGAAAACTACACCGCGGCCGACTTTGCTGCTGGTGGCTTCCGCGTAGTTCCCCCAGCAGTAGCCCGCCGTGGCTCATTTATCGGAAAAAACGCCGTTTTAATGCCTTCTTACGTCAATATTGGCGCTTATGTAGGCGAAGGCACAATGGTAGATACCTGGGCAACCGTTGGTTCTTGCGCTCAAATTGGTAAAAACGTACACCTTTCTGGTGGCGTTGGTATTGGCGGTGTTTTGGAGCCAATCCAAGCCGGTCCAGTCATTATTGAAGATAACTGCTTCATCGGCGCCCGCTCTGAGGTGGTTGAAGGTGTTGTGATCGAAGAAAACGCTGTTTTATCCATGGGCGTCTACATTGGTCAAAGCACCAAGATCTATGATCGCGAAACTGGAGAAGTGCACTATGGTCGCGTTCCAGCTGGTTCAGTAGTTGTTCCAGGCTCACTTCCTTCTGCTTGCGGAAAATACAGCTTGTATGCCGCAATCATTGTGAAGAAAGTTGATGCTCAAACCAGAGCTAAGACTGCCATCAACGAATTACTTCGCGACTAAATTAAATCTATGAGCGCCACACTTGAGCTAACCGAAGCTCTCATCTCTTGCCATTCTGTAACGCCGGCTGATGGTGGCTGCCAAGATTTAATTGCCAAACGTCTCCAAGCAATTGGTTTTCATACCGAGAGCGTGGTGAGTGGTCCTGAAAATTTCCAGGTAACCAACTTGTGGGCTATTAAAAAGGGTAAGTCCGGCGATCAAGGCAAAGTCTTAGTATTTGCAGGCCATACCGATGTGGTGCCTACAGGCCCATTAGAGAAGTGGACCAACAATCCTTTTACTCCAACCATTCGTGACGGCATGCTCTATGGTCGTGGCGCAGCGGATATGAAAACATCCCTCGCAGGTTTTGTGGTTGCCACAGAAGAATTCGTCACTACGCACCCAGATCATCAAGGCTCTATTGCATTCTTGATCACTAGCGATGAAGAGGGTCCCGCTAACGATGGCACAGTGATCATGTGCGACCGCCTGCAAAAACAAGGTCAGCGCTTGGATTACTGCGTGATCGGTGAACCAACTTCAGTCGATCAACTAGGCGACATGATTAAAAACGGTCGTCGTGGATCTCTGTCTGGCAAGCTCAAGGTAAAAGGTATTCAGGCGCATATCGCCTACCCTCACCTAGGCAAGAACCCAATTCATCTTTCTGCACCAGCAATTTCTGCATTAGTAGAAACCGAGTGGGATAAAGGCAATGAATATTTCCAACCTACAAGCTTTCAGATTTCGAATGTACATGCTGGCACTGGCGCGAATAACGTCATTCCTGGTGAATTGACAATTGACTTTAACTTTCGCTTCTCTACCGAGAGCAAGCCAGAACAGCTTCGCGAGCGTCTTGAGGACATCCTCAAAAATGCTGGTCTCGACTTTGAGATTGACTGGGTATTGGGTGGCAGCCCATTCATTACAGGCGACGGCGCATTAGCTGGTGCACTCCGCACAGCAATCAAAGCAGAAACCAAGATTGATACAGAGCTCTCCACCACTGGCGGTACGAGTGATGGCCGCTTCATCGCCAAGATCTGCAAAGAAGTTGTGGAGTTTGGGCCGCTTAATGCGACTAGCCACAAAATCGATGAGTGTGTGATCGTCAATGATGTAGTGCCACTCAAAAATATCTATCGCAAGACTCTCGAGCAGTTAATTGCCTAAGCACTTAGTTGCCTAGTCGCTTAATTGCGTGCCGCCCTTTTCTCAAAAGACCTCTTCCATCATGGACCCTGAGCCTCAGCAACAAATTACAGTTAACCAGTGCATCGATCAGATTGCACAAAAGCTTGACGCAGCTAATCTGCATTACGGCCATGGGGCAATTGATGCGCAAAGCGAAGCCTTGTGGCTTGTCAGCAAACAACTTGATCTCAGCCCTACAGAAGCTCTTGATCACTTAGATGACACTATTTCAGCAGAGCTCCAACAACAAGCAGCAGTCGTTGCAGATATCAGAATCTCTACTCGCAAGCCACTTGCATACATCCTAGGTGAAGCCTGGCTCATGGGCGTGCCTTTTTTCTGCAGCGAGCAAAGCATTGTTCCTCGCTCTTGGATTGCAGAGCTTATTGTTGATGGCTCGCTAGAGCCTTGGCTACCAGCTGATGGCAAAGCACTGGATCTTTGTACCGGCAACGGTTCCTTAGCTATTCTCCTAGCTCTTTCATGTCCAGATATTCATGTGAGTGCTTGCGATATCAGCATGCCTGCACTGTCCGTAGCGGCACGCAACGTGGATCGTCATAGCCTGAACTCTCAAGTTGAGCTATTGAATGGCGATCTTTGGGATGCATTGCCAGAACCTAATGAAGATAACCTCTTTGATCTCATCATCTGCAACCCACCATATGTAAATGCCACTTCAATGAATGCATTACCAGCGGAATATCATGCTGAGCCAGAACTTGCCTTGGCTGGTGGTGACGATGGCATGGATATCATTAGACGCATCATTGCTTCAGCGCCAGACTACCTATCCGAGCGTGGCGCTATCTTGCTTGAGATTGGCAATGAGTATGAGAACTTCAAAAAGGCTTTCCCGCAAATTCCAGCAATCTGGATGGAAGTATCTGCCGGCGAAGAGCAAGTCTTGCTGATTCAAGCTGAAGACTTGCGCTAAGCAAGTGAAAACTTAGCTAAGAAATTAACTCAGTTCGGCCGCAGCTGCGATTGCCTGATCAATTCGCTCCACCGGAATTACTTTCAACCCTGGAATCTTGGTCTTGGGCATATTTGCCTTCGGAATGATGGCTACTGTAAAGCCTAACTTAGCCGCCTCTTTCAAGCGCTCTTGACCGCGCGGACAAGGACGAATCTCTCCCGCCAAACCAACCTCACCAAAGACTATCAACTCTTTTGGCAATGCACGATTACGAATTGAAGACTGTATGGCTAGCAAAACAGCTAAGTCAGCAGCAGGCTCAGAAATTTTGACGCCACCAACAGCATTTAAGAAAACATCTTGATCAAAACAAGCGACGCCAGCATGGCGGTGCAAAACAGCCAAGAGCATTGCTAGACGTGCCTGCTCCAAACCAACGGCTAAGCGACGTGGATTTGGCACGTGCGCCGTATCAACTAGCGCTTGAATTTCAACCAAGAGAGGTCTGCTGCCTTCTTGCGTAACCAATACGCAGGCACCTGGAACCATTTGCTCGTGTTGCGACAAGAATATTGCGGAAGGATTAGTAACGCCACGAAGACCCTTCTCGGTCATCGCAAATACACCCAACTCATTGACTGCACCAAAACGATTCTTAATGGAGCGCACTAGACGGAAAGAAGAATGGGTGTCGCCCTCAAAATACAAAACGGTATCCACAATATGCTCGAGCACTCGAGGGCCAGCCAAATGTCCGTCTTTAGTGACGTGGCCGACCATCAATACGCAGATTCCACTGGATTTTGCGGCTCTAGTTAATTGCGCAGCACATTCACGCACCTGAGCCACTGAGCCTGGAGCGGAACTCAACACTTCTGAATACAAAGTCTGGATCGAATCCACCACCAATACTTGTGGCTTGACGGTATCCATAATAGAAATGAGCTTTTCTAATTGGATCTCTGCTAGCACTTCAAGTTGCGGGGCATCCAGTGCAATCCGTTTTGCACGTAATGCAATTTGCGCAGCAGACTCTTCACCGCTGCTATAGAGCACGTTCATACCAGCAGCACTCATCTCAGCCAAGGCCTGTAATAGCAATGTGGATTTGCCAATGCCGGGATCGCCGCCGAGTAACACAACACCACCCGGCACCAAGCCTCCGCCGAGCACCCGATCAAACTCTTCAACACCCGTACTAAATCTAGGTAAATCCTCTGCAGTAATCGCAGATAACTTTTGTCTTGGTAGAGATTGCGCCAAACCCTGAAAACGAGAATTAGAAGTGGTTTCTGGTAAACCTTCTTCTAAGGTATTCCAAGCCTGACAAGATGGGCATTGTCCCTGCCATTTAGCAGAAGTGCCGCCACATGACTGGCAGATATAAACCGTTTTGACTTTAGCCAAGGATTGCCTAATTAAATAAAAAAGTAAATTGGAGAAAAATTAATCGAGCTGTGTGCCCGCTTTATTTTCTTGAGCGCGCTTAGGGGCATCCTTACGACGCTGCTCTAAGTCTGCCGCTCTTGCTGCTGCATCTTTTTGCTTTTGCTCATACTCTCGCTGGTTAGCCTCTCGCTCAGCAGCTTTTTCTGGTGAAGCACGCTCGGCTGCACGCTTAATATCTTCTTGATTCTTGAGGCTTTCACGTAGTTTGCGCTGCACTTCATGCAAAGCCACCTCTTGCTCACGAATAGGATCGATTTCTTTTCGATATTGGGCTCGCGCATCCTTAATACAACTATTAACCCAATAATTTTGGTAGCACTCAGAAGATGCTTTACCCCAGCGATACTTAGACCACTCGCGCTGAAGCTCTAACTCTTGCTCAATCCTATCTAATTGCTCGAGCTCAGCCTCTTCCGCGGGAGTAGCTAACGCAACCCCACTCAAGGAAGTGACCAACAAAAATATTGAAATGAATATCTTTGAGCGAAGAGAGAGACTATTTCTCAAATCTCGACCTTTGCGCCTAATTCAACCAAACGATTTGCAGGAATCTTGAAGAAATCCGACTGACGTCCAGCATTTTGATACATCCAGCAGAATAATTTTTCACGCCACAAGGCCATCCCCGGAATCTCGGTAGAAACAATCGTGTCACGCGATAAGAAGAATGAGGTATTCATCAAATCAAACTTTAGATCGGATGACTTCTCAATCAACTCAATAATCTGTCCCATATCTGGGGTTTCATTAAATCCATACACAGCACGAACTACATAAATGCCATTACCAAGGTCACGCAAAGTAATACGCTCACTATCTTTTACGTAAGGCACATCCCAAATACTGACCTTTAAGAAAAATACCCTCTCATGCAGTACATGGTTATGTTTAAGGTTGTGCAGGAATGAGACCGGCAAATAATCTACGTGTGCCGTCAAGAATATGGCTGTGCCCTCTACGCGATGCGGAGGATGCATCATCAATGAATCGATGAAACTCTTTAGCTCAATACCATTGTTCATGGCATTTTGACGCAGTATCTTGCGCCCTTGGAACCAAGTCATTAAGAACATGAAGCAAACAGCACCCAAAAGTAATGGGAACCATCCACCTTCCATGATCTTTAAAAGATTAGCCGTCAAGAAAGCCAAGTCCACAATCAAGAATGCGCTTATTACTAAGGTTACAAAGAGAGTATTCCAGCGCCACACCACACGCATGACGATTGCCGCCAAGAATGTAGTCACAATCATGGTGGTAGTAACCGCGATACCGTAGGCAGCCGCCAGGTTCTCAGACTTTTTAAATGCTAAAACAACGGCGATAACGAGAACCAACAGCACCCAATTCACAAGCGGCATATAGATCTGGCCAATTTCTCTATCAGATGTATGGCGAATCTTCATGCGCGGTACAAAGCCCAACAAAATTGCTTGGCTCGTCATTGAAAAAGCGCCTGAGATCACTGCTTGAGAGGCAATAACCGTTGCCGCTGTAGCCAATATAACCAAAGGAAATACTAAAAATTCGGGCACCATCAAAAAGAATGGATTAGTGATGGTTTCAGGGTTACTTAAGAACATTGCCCCCTGACCGAAATAGTTCAAGAGCAAACAAGGCATCACAATAAAAAACCAACCCATACGTATTGGCTTAAGTCCAAAGTGACCCATATCAGCATACAGAGCTTCAGCACCAGTCAATACCAAGAAGACTGCACCCAAAACAATAAAGCCCTGCAAGGAATGTTCAATTAAGAATTGAATAGCATGCAGTGGATTAATGGCTGCAAAAATAGCAGGGTTCTGAATGACTTGATGCACGCCCATGAGCCCGATAGCAATAAACCAGACCATCATGATTGGACCAAATAGCTTTCCCACTAGATCGGTGCCTGTCTTCTGAATAAAAAAGAGAATCACCAAAATAAAAATCGTGATTGGTATGACAAAACGGGTTAAGTCGCTTGATATCACTTCAAGACCTTCAACCGCAGATAAAACTGAAATCGCAGGGGTGATGATTGCGTCGCCGTAGAACATGCATGCGCCAAATACACCGGCCATGATGATCAACAAGGAACGCTTTGAATTTGCAGGCGCAGTTCTTAATGCAAGTGCCATCAGAGCCAAAATACCGCCCTCGCCATGATTGTTTGCGCGCATCACGAATAAAACATACTTCAGTGAAACCACAATCGCAAAAGCCCAAAACACCATTGAGATAACGCCATAAACTGCATCAGGAGAAAAGGGGATGCCATGCTCAGGGCTAAAACATTCTTTTAATGCATATAGAGGGCTGGTACCAATATCGCCAAAGACCACGCCAATCGCCGCGAACATAAGAGAGATAGAGGCACCCTTCTTATGCGGATGGTCCTCTCGAGAAATCTCTACGGGCCTTAGTAAGGATGACTCTGAAAACTCTGGATTGCTAACTGACATTAATAAGCCTTAACGTGATGTTGCGTGGCAATATGTTACTCCTTGCCGGCACTCATTAAAACGAGAATTTCTTCAATAAAACGCCTTATTTATGCGTTATTTGCATGAATACCTCGACAGAGACCCCCAAAAAATGGTAGAATTTCAGCTTCAGACGCGGGGTGGAGCAGTCTGGCAGCTCGTCGGGCTCATAACCCGAAGGTCGTAGGTTCAAATCCTGCCCCCGCAACCAAGATTGATGCTCTAAGCCCTTATTTTTAAGGGCTTTTTGCTTTTCTGGGAATTAAAAAAGCCCGATTTCTCGGGCTTTTTAGCTATTTCCGAGTGGGTTTAGTTCAAAACCCTGTATCCACGACCACTCAAACACCTCTTTACAACAGCCTCTTGTGCTTGATTACCGGTAAAAGCACCGCCAGCACCGCCAATCACAGCACCTGCACCAGCGGCCTGCACAATGCCCGTTTTATTCCCGCCAGTGACAAGTCCCAACAAGCCACCCACCACTGCTCCAGCACCAGCACCCTTAGCAGCAGTCTCACCCATACCCGATTGTTGTTGGGCATAAGCCTGGCACTCACTTAAATCCTTTTCATATGCAGACTCATTGACACCCTTCATGTCCACCAGGGGGCGCACGTTCGCACCGGCGCAACCAACTGTGATGGCGACAACCAGAGTACATAGAGTAAGTAGCTTATTCATTTGCAGAATCCTTTCCCTCAATTTCACATCAACCGATGCCATAGTCGTTTTATATCATGCCTCAAAAACTGTGTCGAAGACTTTGCGTTATTTTTAAACAACCAAGTCTGGGCACCTGTTTCTGGAGTCTGATAAAACGGAATTCCAAGACCTCGATAACGTGCCGTCACATCTGGATGTGGATGGCCATAGCGATTACGATAGCCATTTTGGACAAATGCCTGATTGGGCTCTAGTTGCTTTAGAAGCGCCAAAGAAGAGGATGTTTTGCTGCCATGATGTGGTGACATAAAAATCAACTCCCTGGCGCCAATTTCTTGCAACATTTTTTCATCTAAGCGCTCAGTAATTTCAGCTTCACCCTGCCTCTCAACATCGCCTGTTAACCAAAGGGAGCTTTGCTGATTGCGCACCTCAAGTACGCAACTCATCTCGTTGGGTTTACCAGGGTATTGATCGGCAAATATAGTTTCTTCATGGGGATGCCAAATTACAAATTCCACACCATCCCACTCCCAGCGCTGACCAAAACGACATGGGATAGCGGGTATTTTCCTTGCTTGCAAATTCTGGAGCAGCGGATTGGTACTGGGTAATGAACCCATCATAGAATCAAACTGAATCTGTTTTAGCAAGCTTGCAGCACCGCCAATGTGATCGCTATCACTATGACTGATCACCATGCGATCAATGCGATCGATTCCTCGTCCACGTAAATAAGGAAGAATCACTCGTTGCCCTGCATCATCTTTCTTGCCTTGAATGGGCCCCGTGTCATAGAGCAATCTTCTATTGGCAGTTTCAATAAGTACTGCAGTGCCTTGTCCAATATCCAAAACAATCGCCCTAAATTCCCCTTGATTAAGAGTTGAATTGAGTTGAGTTGGCCAAACAAATAAAGGCACTAATAAGGTGATGGCAAGCAATCTCCACTTCCATGTTTCACCAATATCACCAGGGCGAATGGCATACACAATTCCACACCCAGATATCACCAACATCCACCACGCTGGTTGCCTTGACCAAATTACCGACCAACTCCAGCCCGCCATCCACTCCAGGATGGCAGCCAGATATTCCATGGATGCATGAGCCGGCAATAACAACCAACGTCCAATAAATTCAGGGAGCAAGGCTCCAGCGATTGCGAGTGGCGTCACGATATAACTCACTAGCGGAATAGCAAATGCATTAGCCAATGGCGAAACAATGGAGACTTGATAAAACCAAAATAAAGTAAACGGTAACAATGCCAATGTAACAACGGTTTGTACACGGCATGCCTCTCGCAAAGCATGCGACATGCGCTGCATCCAATGCACTTCCAGCTCTTTCCCATTGGGGATGCCCAATAAGCCAGAGGAGTCGCCCATGGCATAAAGGATGGCAGCCACTGCGCCAAAAGATAACCAAAAGCCTGGTGTATAGGGAGCCATTGGATCAATCAACAATACAAAAGCTAAGGCCCACCACCAAATATCAAAAGATCTTGGATTTCTGCCGGTCCACAATGCAAATGCCACTACGCCAACCATATACATTGTTCTTTGTGCCGGAATCTGAAAACCCGCTAACCACGCATAAATAAATGCTGTCGCAAATCCCGATACCGCCGCTACCTTGCTCACTGGCGCAATGAGGGGCCATGTACGCCGACGCCAAATAAAAGCAGCTAATGAAGCACCAATACCTGCCAACATGGTTACATGTAGTCCCGATATTGAAATGAGATGTCCAATTCCTGTTGCATTAAATACTTGCCAGTCATCTTGATTAATCGCATTTTGATCCCCCATCACCAATGCAATCAATACACCTACATATCTCGCATCCTCCGACAACATTGACCGTATCTTTTTGCGCAAGTGCCAGCGCGCAAGCTCCATACGCAATTCAAACTCATCCCAAGCAATATCTCTATCGATCAATAACTCACCCGATCGGACTGAACCACTAGAGCCAAAGTCTTGATGAAAAGACCAGCGCTCAAAATCAAACGTATGAGGGTTTAGAGAGCCATAGGGTCGCTTGAGCTTTGCCTTAAACCTCCAACGCTGACCAGGAATGACTTCGGGAATGTCTTGAGGATTTCTCCAGGCGGGCTGCCAACTTAAATAAATACGCTTTGGAAAGCGATCAAGATTTTCTCTACCCGCGCTAGCACGATCCACCTCAAATGCAAACTTGGCACCAGATGAATTACTTTGCGGTAGTGCAGCTACCCTACCCTCAAGAGAAAATTCTTTACCCTCTAGGTCTATAAGAAGAATATTCTCTAGGCGATTTTCGGCATAGCGCGCATTCCATGCAAAGCCCATCGTAAACAGCAAGCCAATGATTGCCAGTTTTTTAGAAATGCCATAGTTACGAGAAAAACAAATTGTGAATAAACACACTACAGCTGTAGCTATGCAGGCATATAACCAATATTCGGGAACTTTCGGCAAAAAGAAAAGGAGCGATCCCCCGGCGATAAACGCCGCAATAGCTAAGCGCAATTAATTAAGGGGCTAGGTTGTGGCTAGGAATGTCTGCGCATAATGCAGACCAACGCGGCAATACTTGCATGGCGTTACGCCATACGGCTGAAGCAAACTCAGCATCACTAATGCCTCGAACTAAGGCAAGCTCCTTGACAACCCGAGGTAGAAAAGCAGGCTCATTAAATACAATGCCTTCTCCCCTGAGCCATGCTGGCGGGATATCCGGCGAATCTGTTTCGGTAACGATGCTATCGAGCGGCAACTCTTTAAGTAGCCTACGGATTTGCAGCGCACGCTCATAAGTCGCTGCACCACCAAAGCCTAACTTAAAACCAAGCTCGATAAATTGCTCTGCCTGCTGAAAGCTGCCATTAAAAGCATGCGCTATTCCACTGGGGATATTACGACGACGCAACGCTTTCAGAATGGCATCTTGCGATCTACGAACATGCAAGATTACGGGTAGCTGGTATTTCTGGGCCAAATCTAATTGCGCATTGAAAAAGTATTCTTGCCGATGGGGATCTAAGTCTTCTACAAAATAATCTAGGCCAATTTCACCAACACCAACAAAGCGAGAGTCAGAAAGTGAATCAACAATATGATTCTCCAGGATTTGGATGTCACCTTCTTGCGCTTGATTGGTATATAGCGGATGTATTCCGAGGGTGTAGACCAGGCCAGGAATTTGCTGACTGTATTGATGAGATAGTGCTTTGACGGAAGCGCAGTCTGCCGCTTTTACAGCCGGCAACAGAATAGCCTTGACGTACTTATCTGAAGCTCTTTGGATAACTGCATCCAGCGAGCCTTCAAACTCAGGAGCATCTAGATGGCAATGGGTATCGATCCACATGGGATGTCCACTCATGCTGAAAATGTCTTTAATACTCCACGCTCTAAATGCAAAATACGATCACAACGTTTAGCGCGAATTGGATCATGCGTCACGATCACAAAGGCGGTACCTTGATCACGAGCGATATCAAGCATCAAATCAAATACACCATCGGCAGTTTCAGTATCGAGGTTACCCGTTGGCTCATCCGCTAGAACGCAAGCTGGATTACCAACTAAGGCGCGGGCTACCGCAACACGCTGACGCTCTCCGCCGGAGAGCTCGCCAGGAGTATGCAACTCGCGTGCAGCCAAGCCTACTGCTTTAAGCATATTGCTAGCACGCTCCATAGACTCATCATTACTAAGGCCACGGATACGTAAAGGCAATGCTACATTTTCTGCAGCACTAAATTCATCCAAGAGGTGATGAAACTGATAAATAAAGCCAAGAATATGGTTGCGTAGTTGATCCAATTTTTTGACTGGCAAGTCACTCAAATTAGAGCCAGCCAAGATGACTGAACCAGCGCTTGGACTATCTAGGCCGCCTAATAAATGAAGTAAGGTGCTCTTGCCGGATCCAGATGACCCAACAATAGCCACCTTTTCTGAGGGAGCTACATCCAAATCAATCGCTTTCAGAACCTCAACCGCAGTAGGTCCTTGACCATAAGTCTTAGCAAGGCCTCTGGCCTTAAGCACTAACTTATCTAAATTATTCGTATCTAAGTTACTCATAGCGCAAGGCCTCCGCTGGTTGCACCTTGGCGGCACGACGACTTGGATACAGCGTAGCTAATACTGAGAGGCCAAAAGCCATTAAACCCACTGTCAGCACGTCATTTGCCCTCACGTCGGATGGCAACTCACTAATGAAATACACCTCACGTGGCAAAAACTGCACACGGAAGATCGCTTCAATCACTGGAACAATCACATCAATGTTGAGTGCAATCAATAAACCCAGCAGCACTCCAGCTAAAGAGCCTAATAAACCAATTGCCAGCCCCTGAATTAAAAATATTCTCTGAATGAGTCCAGGGCTCGCACCCATCGTTCTCAGAATCGCTATGTCAGCCTGTTTCTCATTGACTGTCATCACCAAGGTAGAGACCAAGTTAAAAGCAGCCACCGCAATAATCAAAGTCAAAATGATGAACATCATTTTCTTTTCGGTCTGAACAGCGGCAAACCAATTGCGATTTGATCTTGACCAATCAGTCACCCAAAGTGCCTGAGGAACAATTGCCGCTAACTCATTAGCAACCTCAGGGGCCCGCTGCATATCATCCACCTTGACACGTAGGCCAGACGGGTCACGCAAGCGCAGTAAGGCTGCAGCATCTTTCCAATGCATGATGGCTAAAGAACTGTCGTATTCATAATGACCGCTATCGACAATGCCCACTACCTGAAGCGTACGCATACGCGGCATTGCACCCGCTGGCGTTAAGTCACTTTCAGGAACAATCAAGTTAATGCGATCGCCAACGTGTGCGCCAACAATCGCAGCAAGTTGTGCTCCTAGGGCAACACCAAAGCTTCCAGGCTTTAAGTCTTCAATACTTCCCGCAACAAATTGTTTAGGCAGATCGGAAACCCTGCCTTCCTCACTTGGTAAGATGCCCCGAATAGATACGCCACGCATCATGTTGTCGCGACTTAACAAACCTTGTGAACTCACCATTGGTGCTACACCAACGACGTGTGGTTGCTGCGCCACTTTCAGTGCCAGCGGCTCCCAATTTACCAACCCATCTGGAGAAATGATTTCCACATGAGAAAGGACGGACAACATGCGATCACGTACCTCCTTCTGAAAGCCATTCATGACAGAAAGCACCACAATTAGCGAGGCAACGCCTAAAGCGATGCCCGCAGTGGAAATACCAGAAATAAAGGAAAGGAAGCCATCGCGCTTACCTACCGTCTTGCGACGCTTAGATCGGGTGTAGCGCAGGCCAATTTCTAGCTCAATAGGAAGTCTCAACATACTCACAGTTTAGTGAATCACACAGGCATGCGGGCGGATTACCCAAATGCCACCTAAAATCAGGGGAATGACTGTCAATTCCACCCCTTCTAGAGCTTTGCCGCGCCGCTTTACCCTGATGCTATCTGGGGAAGATGCCTTAGATGAGCTTGAAACCAGAGATAGCCCTCAGCAAGGACTTCCTCATGAACGTTTTCTGCTGGGAGAAAAGGTGCCGCTTGCCCCCGTTTTACTTCTGGGGCAATCCAATCTAGCAGTCAACCCAAATGAAATAATTGCCTGCCTACAGCCAGTTCATCTGCATGCCACACGTGATCACCTCATTTTGATGGGACAAAGTCAGATTGATCTGACGGAAAAAGAGTCATCCGAACTTCTTAACGCAGCCCTTCCTTTTATCGAAGAAGATTTTCAGAGTGTTGTTTTATTTCAGAATCAACACTATTGGTTTATTCCTGCAGGACCTTTTGCGAGCTTAGAAAGTTACAGCGTTGATCAAGCCCATGGTCGTAATATTGACTGGTGGATGCCACGCGATTCCAAAGAAGAAGGTATCGCCAAACGATGGCGAAAACTTCAAAATGAAATCCAAATGCTTTGGCATATTGGTTCGGTTAATGAAGAACGAGCAGAGCGTGGAATGCCCAGCATTAACTCACTTTGGATTAGCGGCATTGGCAAACTCAATGATGTGCAAGTGCCAACACCATTAAAGCAATCGCAGCGCCTCTTTGGCCCGCATCCTATGCTAGCTGGCCTGGCAAAGCTATTAAGCCTTCCCCATGAAATCACTTTAGATGAGAAAAACTTAGTCGGCGCCTTTGCGTGGCTGGAGCAGCCTCAACTGGCTTGGCCACAATTAAGCGCAGCCCTGCTTGATAAACAGCTAGATGAAGTAGTCATCATCGACTTTCCAAAAGGTAAAGTGCGTGAGCGAACATTTACCGCTAAAAACCTTTCCAAAAAATCTTGGGCCTTCTGGAAAAAAGCAGAGCTACTAACTTGGAAAGAAATTACTCAGCTATGAGTGGTGCATGAGCTTTATATGAGTCTATTTTCTCAACGCCCTTTCTCAGAACGCACTGCCACTTGGTTAGCACAGAGTGGATTACATCCATTACTAGCTCGACTCTATGCCGCAAGGGGTCTGCAATCTCCTGAAGAACTCTCGCTCGATTTAAAGCAACTACTTTCACCTGTTGAGCTCAAAAATTGCATCAGCACGGCAACACTGCTTGCAGATATTCTGGAGAAAAAAGAGCCAATGCTCATCGTTGCGGACTACGACTGCGATGGTGCGACTGCCTGCGCCGTTGGCGTACGGGGCTTACGCATGCTGGGCGGGCCTGAGACCCCAATTCAGTTTCTAGTTCCAAACCGCTTCACGATGGGCTATGGTCTGACGCCAGAGGTAGTGGAGCTAGCTGCACAACAAAACCCAAAACCGAAATACCTCATTACCGTAGATAACGGGATTGCCAGTGAAGCTGGTGTTGATCGCGCCCGTGAGTTAGGAATGGAAGTCATTGTGACCGACCATCACCTGCCCGGAGATAGCTTACCCAAGGCTTTAGCAATCGTTAATCCCAATCAACCAGGCTGCAGCTTTCCTAGTAAAGCACTTGCTGGTGTTGGCGTGATGTTTTATATGCTCGTTGCATTGCGTGCAGAACTTCGTAAGCGCGGAAAATTTACTAATGAGACTCAGCCTAAGGTAGAAAATCTTCTCGACCTCGTTGCTTTAGGAACAGTTGCGGACGTTGCTCAACTTGATCGCAATAATCGCGTATTAGTTTCCAATGGTTTAAAACGCATTCGCGCAGGTATCTCACAGCCCGGTATTCAAGCGCTGTTTCAGGCGGCAACCCGAGATCCACGCAAGGCTAATACATTTGATTTAGGTTTTGCGATTGGCCCCAGACTCAATGCTGCTGGGCGTCTAGCGGATATGACCTTAGGTATTCGCTTACTTCTTACTGATAACGCTGATGAAGCCTTAAATTTAGCTCACGAACTCGACCGCATTAATCGCGAACGCCGTGTAATTGAAACAGGCATGCAGGAAACCGCCCTCTCTCATCTTGCTGAAGATCAATTAGCGGGCACTATGGCAGAGCGCACCAGTATTTGCTTATGGAATCCAGAGTGGCATCAAGGAGTCGTTGGTATTGTTGCTTCACGCTTAAAGGAACGCTTCAATCGTCCAGCGATTGTGTTTGCGCCTGCCGATGGCAGCACGGGCGAAGAATTACGGGGCTCCGGTCGTTCACTCACTGGCTTTCATTTGAGAGATGCTTTAGATCTTGTTTCTAAACGTGAGCCTGGGCTCATTCTCAAATTTGGCGGTCATGCAATGGCTGCAGGCTTAACCATACGTAAAAGTGATTTTGAAAAGTTTGATACCTGCTTTCAGGAAGTAGCGAGCAGTCTACTCACAGATGAATTACTTGAACGTCGCCATGCACATGACGGCGCATTGGAGCTTTCTGAATTCACCCCTGAAATTGGTGACTTACTAGCCGAAGAAATCTGGGGCCAAGGCTTCCCTCAGCCGGTTTTCTATGGGGAATTTGAGATTGCCCAGCAAAGCCTCATGAAAGAAAAGCATTTGCGTCTCATGGTCCGCCCGATCGGCGATTCTGAGCTCAAAGCGAGCAATAAACCAATCACCGCTGTTTGGTTTAACCGCACACAAAGCCTGCCCGCCAAAGCCAGGCTGGCCTACCGCCTCGTGACTGACCGCTACCAAGGTCAAGCCCGCGTGCAGCTGATGATTGAAGCCCATGATGAGGGTCCTGGCAACTGAGCATCGCCTAAGGGTTCGGGACAATAACCCCCTTATAATTAGGGGATGGAAGCTGAACAACTAAACACTATTTCAAATACCTTGTCCGACCTGCTCACTCGTGAGCAAGCTCTTCGGGGGTATCTTTGACTTCGAAGTAAAGTCACGTCGCCTTACTGAAGTTAATTCAATTCTGGAAGATCCCACGATTTGGGATGATCAAAAGAAAGCACAAGCACTCGGCAAAGAAAAGAAATTGCTCGATGGCGTAGTTGCCACTCTTACTGATCTCAATACCAACATTACTAGCGCTCTTGAGCTGTTTGACATGGCTAAAGAAGAAAGCGATTTTGAAACAATCGCTGCTATCGAGCAGGATGTTGAGAACTACAGCAAGATTGTTGGCGACCTCGAGTTCCGCCGCATGTTCCACAATGAGATGGACTCGTGCAATTGCTTTATTGATATTCAAGCAGGCGCTGGCGGTACTGAAGCCTGCGACTGGGCCAGCATGCTCTATCGTCAATACCTCAAGTATTGCGAACGCAAAGGCTATAAAACTGAAATTCTTGAAGAATCTGATGGTGACGTTGCTGGCATTAAGAGTGCAACCATTAAAGTGGATGGTGAATATGCTTACGGCCACCTCCGCTCAGAAACTGGTGTGCACCGCTTAGTACGTAAATCACCTTTTGACTCTTCAAATGGACGCCATACTTCATTTGCCTCTATCTACGTCTACCCAGAGATTGATGACTCAATTGAGATCGACGTTAATCCAGCCGATATTCGCACCGACACCTACCGCGCCTCTGGTGCGGGTGGTCAGCACATTAATAAAACCGACTCTGCAGTTCGTTTAACCCACATCCCCACTGGGATTGTGGTGCAGTGTCAGAATGACCGCAGTCAACACCGTAACCGCGCTGAAGCAATGAGCATGCTTAAGTCACGTCTCTACGAACACGAGATACAAAAGCGTCGCGCTGAGCAGGACAAACTAGAAGCCAGCAAGACTGATGTGGGCTGGGGTCATCAAATCCGCTCCTATGTATTGGATCAAAGCCGTATTAAAGATTTACGAACTAACGTTGAGATTTCGAATACCCAAAAAGTATTGGATGGCGATCTCGATGCCTTTATTGAAGCTAGCCTGAAACAAGGCGTATAAAACTAACACCCATTACCGCGTCACTATAGATATGAACGATAAAACCAATTTAGACACAGCCCCAGCTACTGAAGTAGTTGATGAGAATCACATCATTGCAGAGCGCCGTGAAAAACTTGCCAAGCTTCGTGCTGGCGGAGTCGCATTCCCAAATGATTTTGTGCCAACACATTTGGCAGCAGATTTACATGCTCACTATGACAGTCTTACTAAAGAAGAATTAGCCGCCAAGAAAGTTCACGTCAAAGTAGCTGGACGTATGGTACTTAAGCGTGTGATGGGTAAAGCAAGCTTCGCAACCATTCAAGACCGTAGTGGCCAGATTCAGTTCTACATCAATGACGAACTTAGCGGTGCTGATGTGCATGGCGCCTTTAAGCATTGGGATATGGGTGACTTTATCTCTGCTGAAGGTAACCTGTTCAAGACCAATAAAGGCGAGCTGTCTGTTGAGTGCAGCAACTTGCGCCTCCTTAGTAAGTCATTGCGCCCATTACCAGATAAGTTCCACGGTCTATCAGACTTAGAGACTAAGTATCGCCAGCGTTATGTGGACCTCATTGTTAATCCAGAAAGTCGCAATACCTTCAAGGCACGTAGTAACGCAATCGCATCCTTACGTCGCCATATGTTGGATGCCGACTTCATGGAAGTGGAAACACCGATGCTCCATCCGATTCCTGGTGGCGCAGCAGCTAAGCCGTTCATCACTCACCATAACGCACTTGATATGCAAATGTTCTTGCGTATTGCACCTGAGCTCTATCTCAAGCGTTTAGTGGTTGGTGGTTTTGAGCGTGTCTTTGAAATCAATCGCAACTTCCGCAACGAAGGTGTAAGCCCACGTCACAATCCAGAATTCACAATGATGGAGTTTTATGCGGCATATACAGACTATCGTTGGCTAATGGATTTCACAGAAGGCTTGATTCGTGCGGCAGCTATTGATGCCCAAGGTACTGCGGTATTGACACATCAAGGTCGCGAACTCGATCTGAGCAAACCATTCCAGCGTTTGACTATTACGGAGGCAATCCTCAAGTACTGCGGTCAGTCAGGCAAGAACTATGAAGCCGCTCAATTGGATGACATCAACTTCATTCGCGCTGAATTGAAAAAGGGCGGCGAAAATCCAGATGCCCCTACCCTTAAGAATGCCGGCATTGGTGCACTCCAACTCGCCCTCTTTGAATTGGTTGCTGAAGAACATCTGTGGGAGCCAACTTACATCATTGATTACCCAATCGAAGTCAGCCCACTCGCTAGAGAGTCCGATACCCGCCCAGGCATTACTGAGCGTTTTGAGCTCTTTATCACCGGTCGCGAAATCGCTAATGGTTTCTCAGAATTAAACGATGCGGAAGACCAAGCAAATCGCTTCCGCAAGCAAGTAGAGCAAAAAGAAGCGGGCGACGAAGAAGCGATGTACTTTGACCATGACTTCATCCGCGCCCTCGAGTACGGCATGCCTCCAACTGGCGGCTGCGGCATTGGTATCGATCGCTTAGTAATGCTACTTACTGATGCACCCAACATTCGTGATGTGATTCTCTTTCCGCATTTGCGTCGCGAAGAAGAGTAAGCATTCTCGAAATATCAAAAGGCACCCTAGGGTGCCTTTTTTATTGCCAACCTATTTAAAAGTAGCTGTGCTTATAACGGCGCTTATGCTGGCAAACCTTTTTCATCGAACACTCCCTCGAATAAGGCAGAGCTCAAGTAACGCTCAGCAGTATCAGGTAGAACCACCACGATGGTTTTTCCAGCGTACTCAGGCTTCTTAGCCAGACGTACCGCTACTGCAGCAGCTGCACCACAGGAAATGCCCACCAAAATACCCTCTTCCTTGGCAATACGGCGGGCAAACTCAATTGCTTCTTCGTTGCTGACTTGCTCCACCTTATCCACCACCGATAAATCGAGGTTATCCGGAATAAACCCAGCGCCAATACCTTGAATCTTATGTGGGGCAGGTTTAATTTCTTCGCCATTTAACTTCTGTGTGATCACAGGACTAGTAGTTGGCTCAACCGCAACCACTTCAATATTCTTTTTCTTAACGTTCTTAATGTAACGAGCAACACCAGAGATTGTTCCACCAGTTCCTACGCCGGCAACAAACACATCAATCTTGCCATCGGTGTCTTCCCAAATTTCTGGGCCAGTTGTCTTTTCATGAATCGCCGGATTGGATGGATTACTAAATTGCTGAAGCAAAACATATTTAGAGTCAGATTCAGCTATCTCTTTCGCTTTAGCAACTGCGCCATTCATACCCTTGGGGCCTTCGGTCAACACAATCTTGGCACCCAAAGCCGTGAGTAACTTACGACGCTCCATACTCATAGTCTCCGGCATGGTGAGCGTCAGCGGAATACCACGAGTTGCCGCCACGAAGGCCAAAGCAATACCGGTATTACCACTGGTAGGCTCAACAAGCTCTTTACCAGGACCTAAGAGCCCTTTTTCTTGAGCATCATTAATCATCGCAACGCCAATACGGCACTTAACCGAATAAGCAGGATTGCGGCCTTCAATCTTGGCCAGAACGGTCGCCTTTGCACCGTCGGTTACGCGGTTAAGACGCACCAATGGTGTCTTACCAATGGTTAGTGAGTTATCAGCAAAGTAAGTCATCAATATTCCTTAGTGCAAAAAATGGGTTTGATAGAGATCTTATGGGTTAAGGCGGGACTTGTAAAAGATGTAATTGTTATTTACTAACAATCTCAGCGTCTATAGATTAGGGTTTCTTAAAAAAGGTTACCAACAATACTAGTGTGAGCGCCACAAACCATAACAAGGACCATTCCGGAACTTGCAGACCCAAAATAGCTGGGAGCTTTGCAGAACATAAGCCGTCTGCCTTAAATAACCAAGGTAGGTTTTGTACAAATTGAAACTGATTAATCCAGGTTTCTAAAGGGTCTATTCCACAAGATTCACTTGGATGAGATAAAAGCCAAACATGATGCCCGGCTACTGCCACCCCATATCCAGCAGCTAATATTGCCAGACTATGAAACCACTTTCTCAACGGAGGAATGCCGGCAGCTAAAAGACATGAAATAGCGACACCTAAATAACCCACTCTTTGCAAAACACAGAGTGGGCATGGCAAAAAACTGACCCCCTGATACCCTACCTGCTGAAGAACAACAGCAAACGCCACCAAGCCAAAGCTTAGAAGCGATAAAAGTAAGTAATGGCTTTTTTTCATATCTAGATGATAGCTAATAGGCATAACTGAGCTAGTAAGTCGCTTCTTTATTACTAAAAGTCTGATCTATATCACTACAGAGTCCTATTTTTTGAGGGATTAGCCTCAATTTAGCGCCCTAAGAATGGGATAATCACCCTTTTGCTATCACCTAATTAATACGCTTTTATGGCCGCATACAACACCGAAACAGTCCTCACCGTTCACCACTGGAACGACACTCTATTTAGCTTTACTACTACTCGCAACAAAGGCTTACGCTTTCGTAGCGGTCACTTCTTGATGATTGGTCTAGAAGTTGAAGGTAAGCCATTGGTTCGTGCTTATAGCGTTGCCAGCCCAAACTATGAAGAGCATCTCGAGTTTTTAAGTATCAAGGTTCAAGATGGTCCTTTAACTTCACGCCTACAGAAGATTCAGGTTGGCGATCCGATTCTCGTCAGCGAGAAGTCTGTTGGCACCCTGGTGTTGGATGACTTAAATCCAGGTAAGCATCTTTACTTGTTTAGTACCGGTACTGGCCTAGCCCCCTTTATGAGCATCATTCGTGATCCAGAGACTTATGAAAAGTTCGAGAAGGTTGTGTTGATTCATGGAGTGCGTCTAGTAAGCGAGTTAGCTTATGCAGATTACATTCGCGATGAACTCACTCAAGATGAATTCTTGGGCGAGCTCATTCGTGAAAAACTCATCTATTACCCAACAGTGACACGTGAGGCTTTCAAACACACAGGCCGCCTCACTACTGCGATTGAATCTGGTCAACTCTTTAAAGATATTGGCTTGCCACCGCTTGATCCAGCAGTGGATCGCGCCATGATTTGCGGTAGCCCTTCTATGCTAAAAGAAACCTCTGAGATGCTTGATGCCAAAGGCTTTAAAGTCTCACCAAGCCTTGGTCAAATGGGTGACTATGTCTTTGAACGCGCATTCGTAGAAAAATAATCAGTTTAGTTCTATATATCTAAAAGTCATTTAGATATCGCTATATATTCCTTGTGGATATATAGGCGGCTTGGTAAATTCGCCTTAACGAGATATTTACCAAGGAATTTTGATGTCCCCCGTTCGAGAGCATTACAACCCTGTAATCACCCAATTATTGCGTGAGCATGACCGACTCCCCCACGAAAAGGTCGCAGAGCGCAAAAGCTTTCAGCGTCAAATTCTATTTCTCATGAACGCCATCAAACTCGAAGAGTTTGAGCAGTCATTCGCCTAATTAGGGATATAGATCATGTTGCAATTTTTTCAAGACTCTTCCCAATTTATTATTTCTGGCGCCTTAGTGGGTTTGCTGGTTGGAATGACAGGCGTTGGCGGAGGATCGTTGATGACTCCTTTGTTAACAATTATTTTTGGCGTCGCTCCAAAAACGGCGGTCGGAACTGATTTGGCATTTGCTGCTATTACAAAAGGCTTTGGTACTGCAGCACACCGCCTACATGGGAACGTACGCTGGGATATCGTCAAATTACTTTGCATTGGCAGCATTACTACTGCCATTATTTCTATATTGGCACTAAAGATCATTGGCCCCGTTTCAAAAAACTTTAATCACTTTATTAGCATCTCCATTGGCGTTTCCGTTCTATTAACTGCTGTTTCGTTACTGTTTAGAGCAAAGATCTTGAAATGGGTTCAAGCAAACCCAAATTTTTTACCCAGCGGCTCAAACTTAAAAGCAGCAACCATTGTTGTAGGTGCTGTAATTGGCGTTCTAGTAACAGTATCCTCAATCGGTGCAGGTGCAATTGGCGCAACCTTGATATTGATTCTGTATCCACATCTCAAACCTGCAGAAGTGGCTGGTACCGATATTGCCTATGCCGTTCCTCTTACTGCTCTTGCTGGAATAGGGCATTGGTGGCTTGGTAATGTTCACTTTGACTTGCTTTTTGGCCTCTTGCTGGGATCCGTTCCCGCCATCTGGCTGGGCGCAAGACTCTCAAGCACTCTTTCAGAGCGAACAACTAGAAATACCCTTGCCGTAACCCTATTTTTGGTTGGAATCAAGTTAGTTTCATCATGATTACTCCAGAATTTTGGTCCACTCCATTAAGCACCCTTACTCCTGCGGAGCTTGCCGAAAAGTCTGCCGTTTTAAAGCAGCGTTTAGCTGACATTTCCTCACGCTTCTCTGATGTTCGCTTTGCAACCAGCCTCGCTGCAGAAGACATGGTGGTTACCGATGCTATTGCTAAGGCTGGCGCCAAGATTAAGTTATTTACATTAGCGACCGGTCGCTTACACCAAGAGACTGTAGATATGGTGAAGACCACTGAAGATCGCTATAGCGTTTCGATTGAAAAGGTCTACCCTCAAGAAGGCGATGTTCAAGCTTTTATTGAGCAATATGGCATGAATGGTTTTTACGATGGTGAAGAGCCCAAGAAGGCTTGTTGTGGCGCGCGCAAGATTAAACCGCTTAATGTCGCATTACTTGGTGCGGATGCATGGATCACCGGCCAGCGTCGTGAACAATCTACTACACGCACTGAACTTAATTTAGAAGAGTTGGACGATGCAAGAGGTATCGCCAAATTCAACCCCCTGTTCGATTGGACTGAAGCTGATATCTGGGCCTATATCAAACAAGAAAACGTTCCTATTCATCCTCTGCACCTTAAGGGCTACCCCAGCATTGGCTGCGAGCCCTGCACCCGTCAGGTGAAGAAGGGTGAGGACATTCGCGCTGGTCGCTGGTGGTGGTTGCAAAGCGATAGTAAAGAATGTGGCTTGCACGTTAATAAATAATTCGAATTCAATATCAATACTTAGTAGAAATAACTTACAGAATGTCAGAACAAAAATTACTTGATGATCACTTAGATTGGCTTGAAGCCGAATCGATCTACATCATTCGTGAAGTGGTAGCCCAGTGCTCTAACCCGGCCATGCTGTTTTCTGGCGGCAAAGACTCCATTGTGATGTTCCATTTGGCGCGCAAGGCATTTCAATTTGGAGATCGCCCGGTGAAATTGCCTTTCCCAATTTTGCATATTGATACAGGCCACAACTACCCAGAAGTAATCGCCTATCGCGATGCTGTTGTAGAGAAAACTGGTGTGAAGTTGATTGTGGGTCACGTTGAAGACTCCATCAAAAAGGGGACTGTACGTTTACGTAAAGAAACAGATTCACGCAATGCTGCTCAAGCCGTTACCTTGCTAGAAGCCATCGCAGAGCATGAATTTGATGCTCTGATGGGTGGTGCACGTCGCGATGAAGAAAAAGCCCGCGCTAAAGAGCGTATCTTCTCCTTCCGCGATGAATTTGGCCAATGGGATCCTAAGGCTCAGCGCCCTGAACTCTGGAACCTCTATAACGCCCGAATCGCCAAAGGCGAGAACATGCGCGTATTCCCAATTTCTAACTGGACAGAACTCGATATCTGGCAATACATCTCACGTGAGAAATTGGAGCTACCAAGCATCTACTACACACACCAGCGTGAAGTAGTGAAGAAAAATAGCTTACTCGTTCCAGTAACGGATGTAACACCTAAGGCACCCGGGGATGTTAGTGAAGTTCTGAGTGTTCGATTCCGTACCGTTGGTGATATCAGCTGTACCTGCCCAGTCTTAAGCACTGCTGCAACTCCACTAGAGATCATTGCCGAAACCGCCATTACCGAAATCACTGAGCGCGGTGCAACCCGTATGGACGACCAAACTAATGAGGCCTCCATGGAGCGCCGCAAGAAAGAAGGTTACTTCTGATGACTATCAATCAAAATCAAAACGTTGTTCGCTTTATCACTGCAGGTAGCGTAGATGACGGCAAGAGCACTTTAATTGGACGTTTACTCTATGACACCAAATCCATTTTGGTGGACCAATTGGAGTCACTCTCCAAAACGAAACATGCACGCGTCACCTCATCTGATGCAGGCGTTGATTTGGCTCTCCTCACCGATGGCTTAGAAGCTGAACGCGAGCAAGGCATTACGATTGATGTGGCTTACCGCTACTTTTCTACGCCAAAGCGTAAATTTATTGTTGCTGATGCTCCAGGTCACGAGCAATACACTCGCAACTTAGTAACTGGTGCATCTCAATCTGATGTTGCAGTCATTTTGGTTGATGCAACACGCGTTGATCTCAACACCACTCCAGCCACTCTATTGGCGCAAACCAAACGTCATGCGGCGATTGTGCATTTATTGGGTCTGCGTCATGTGGTATTTGCCGTCAATAAGATGGACTTATATGAGTTTGACGAGAAAGTCTTCAATACCATCAAGATTGCGATTGAAGATCTGACTCAAAAAATTGGGTTACCAAAGCCAACTTTGATTCCAATCTCAGCTTTGCTCGGCGCGAATGTTGTTACTGCCAGCAAAAATACACCTTGGTATAAAGGGCCTACTCTTTTAGAGTGGCTTGAGAGTTTAGATACCAGCCCCGAGTCCGAAAAGCTAGCGCTCCGCTTCCCAGTCCAGTATGTTGCACGCCAAGATGGCAGTGCTTCCGATGACTTCCGTGGCTACCTTGGAGAAATAGAGTCCGGCAGCATCCGCAAGGGCCAAAAGATTAAAGTTCTGCCAAGCGGCTCTGAGGCAACTGTTACCGAGATTTATTTAGGCAATCGCTCAAGCGACAAGCAAACCAATGGAAACAATGCGGTGGAATCTGCTGAAACGGGTCAAGCGGTAGCTATTCAATTATCTGAAGATATTGATATATCGCGCGGCTCTTTATTTATTAGCGCTGAAGATAGTCATCCACCAGTATTGAGCAAGCAACTTTCTGCTGATTTATGCTGGTTAGATAGCGAACCACTCTCATTGAGTCGTAAATATGCTTTACGACACACCACCAATACCGTTAGTGCAAAAGTGAAGAACATTCAACAAGTTTTAGATGTTCAAACCTTGTCTCAAGCTAGTGATGTGCATGCACTTTCCACCAATGAGATTGGCCGTGTTGATTTCATTCTGCAAAAACCAATTGTTGCAGACTTGTTTGATCAATCCCAGCGTACTGGTGCCTTTATCTTGATCGATGAAGCTACCAATCACACAGTGGCAGCCGGAATGATTCGTGAGGCCACAGCACAGTAATTGCTAAATCTGCATTAAGGAACAAAAGGCCTCGCGATGCGGGGCCTTTTCATTTACCAAAAAGAAAAGCCACCCCGAAGGATGGCTTAAAAGATTTTTTTGGAGGTACTACCTAAAGAATGAACTACGAATTCATATTAATCCTCTAGAAACCTCTGACTTGTGTCATTTGCATGATTGCAGGCATTAATGCTTCATTTTGGTGCGTTAATGGTTCTCTTTGGCATGATTGATTGAGTATTTGGGGATTTCAATCACTAGATCCTGCTTTGCCACAATAGCCTGGCAAGACAAACGAGACTGAGGATTTAGCCCCCATGCACGATCCAACATATCTTCCTCATTCTCATCAGGAGGATTCAAACTCTGAAAGCCCTCTTTCACAATCACGTGGCAGGTAGTACAAGCACACACCATATCGCAAGCATGTTCAATTGGAATGTCATTCTCTAATAAAGCCTCACAAATCGACGTGCCCGGAGCAACCTCAACCACTGCGCCTTCAGGACAATACTCACTATGCGGTAGTACGACGATTTGAGTCATGATTCTTTTCTATTGGGTTCAGTTTGAATTTTTTGAATTCGTTCTTGGGTTATATATTTTTAAATCTCAGCAACATTCTTGCCAGATAAAGCCTTCTGAATACTAGCGTTCATCCGTTTTTGCGCAAAGTCATCGGTTGCTTTTGCTGCATGATCCACTGCTTTACGAACCACCGCGCTATCTGCTTCATCATTTAAGATCTTTTGAAGCGTTGCCATCTCTTGATCAATGACCTTCTGCTCATCTGCACTCAATAAAGCACGATCGCTTGTAAGCGCGGTCTGCACCGCATCTAGAAGGCGCTGTGCATTAACCCGCTCTTCACGCAATGATCTAGAAAGCAAATCTTCTTTTGCAGATGAAAAACCATCTTGCAGCATGCGAGTAATTTCGGCATCGGTCAAACCGTAGGAAGGCTTGATATCAATCGAGGCTTTTACGCCGGAGCCTTGCTCGGTTGCGCTAACTGAGAGCAATCCATCGGCATCCACCTGGAAGGTCACTCGAATACGCGCAGCACCTGCGGCCATCGCCGGAATACCGCGCAGCTCAAACTTACCTAAAGACCGACAGTCTTGAGCCAACTCACGCTCACCCTGGACTACTTGTATTGCTAGCGCAGTCTGACCATCTTTAAAGGTTGTGAAATCCTGTGCTCTAGCGACTGGAATCGGTGTATTACGTGGAATGATTTTTTCTACTAAGCCACCCATGGTTTCAACACCAAGTGATAACGGAATGACGTCCAAGAGCAACCATTCATCATCTTTACTTTGATTGCCGGCCAACAGGTCGGCTTGCATCGCAGCGCCTAAGGCGACTACCTGATCAGGATTTAAATTATTTAATGGCTGTGTGCCAAAGAGCTCACCAACTGCGCGCTGTACATTCGGCATACGTGTTGAACCACCGACCATTACTACGCCTTTAACATCCTCGGCTTTTAAGCCTGCATCGCGCAAAGCTTTTTTACAAGCCATCAAAGTCTTGGTTACTAAATTCTGAGTAATCTCAAAGAACTGTGCCTGGCTTACGCCAACATTGACCACCGTGCCATCAGCAAGGGTCTCATGAACGCGCGCCAGAGGGTTGTGACTCAACTGCTCTTTGGCGTGCTTACAAGCCTGCAAGAGCGTTGCATGATCATGAATCGATAGCGGTGGAAGCTTGGCTTGTTCAATTACCCAACAATACAAACGATGATCAAAGTCATCACCACCTAAAGCGGAATCACCACCAGTAGAAAGCACTTCAAAGACACCGCGACTCATACGCAGTATCGAGATATCAAATGTTCCGCCACCTAAGTCATAGACGGCATAGACGCCTTCTGAGGCGTTATCTAGTCCATAAGCAATTGCGGCAGCTGTAGGCTCATTCAGTAAGCGCAGCACTTCAATGCCTGCTAACTTGGCAGCATCTTTTGTGGCTTGACGTTGCGCATCATCAAAATAAGCGGGAACAGTAATTACTGCTCCCACGATTTCATCGGAGACAGAATCTTCTGCCAACTGACGTAAACGCGCCAGAATTTCTGCGGAAACTTCAATAGGACTCTTATCGCCAGCAACGGTTCTCAGCTTAAGCATTCCTGGCTGATCAACAAAGTCATAGGGAGCACTTTCAATATGTTCCACATCCAGCAAGCCACGGCCCATGAAACGCTTTACGGAAACAATCGTGTTCTTAGGATCAATTACGACGCTCTCAAGCGCCTCAAAGCCCGCTTGAGTTCTGCCATTTGGCAGATAACGGATGACTGATGGAAGTAGCTCTCTACCCTGCGCATCTGGCAAGACCTTAGGCAAGGCATCACGCA
Organism: Polynucleobacter sp. JS-JIR-II-b4; assembly: GCF_018687815.1. NCBI lineage: Bacteria > Pseudomonadati > Pseudomonadota > Betaproteobacteria > Burkholderiales > Burkholderiaceae > Polynucleobacter > Polynucleobacter sp. JS-JIR-II-b4. Next base: position 524,978 of record NZ_CP061306.1, on the reverse strand, counting down.
CAATCGCTACCAATGAATTCGTAGTTCCCAAATCAATGCCCACGGCAATGCGGCGCTGATGGGGCGCTAACGATTTACCGGGTTCAGAGATTTGTAATAAGGCCATAGGAGATAGAGTTTAGCTTGATTGAGACTAGATTAAGGCCGCAATGGTGTCATCAAGTTCAACCGCAAACTTATCAATGAAAAGTAAACCACGTAGCAATTCTGCTGCGCGCTGATAATTTTTAGCCCCATCAATAGCCTGGGCGATTTCAGCTAGGGTATCTGCCTTTGATTCTTCTACCTCGGCCATCAAAGCCTCTAAAGCGGGCAAATCTTCCGCTTGTTCATCGAGACTTTCACGCCACTCCATCTGCCTCATCAAAAAAGCGGCAGGCATTGCAGTATTGGTTTCTAATTTTGCATCCACGCCATGAAGCTGGCAAATATAGAGGCCGCGTTGGATTGGGTTCTTCAATGTTTGCAAAGCAGTGTTAGCAAGGGTAGCCATCTGCATGGCAAGGCGTTGCTCCGCATCACTGCCACGCGCATGGCGATCAGGGTGCACTTCTTTTTGAATCGCCAGGTATGCCTGCTCTAGAGCAGGCAAATCGATTTTGAATTGCTGATTTAAACCAAAGAAGCGGAAGTAATCGTCAGACGCGGAAGGATTCGCCACAACCACACTCATCTTTTACGTTTGGATTTTGAAACTTAAATCCCTCGTTCAAACCCTCACGCACAAAGTCTAGCTCTGTACCGTCCAAGTAAGCCAAGCTTTTTGGATCTATAAATACCTTAATGCCATTGGACTCAAATACCTGGTCCTCAGCTGCAGGTTCATCAACATATTCAAGTTGATAAGCCAAGCCGGAGCAACCTGTTGTGCGCACACCCAAGCGCAAGCCACAACCTTTGCCGCGCTTTTCTAGGTTGCGATTTACGTGCGCAGCTGCTTTATCAGTTAAGGTAATTGCCATAGTTATCCACTTCTTTTTCTTTTTTACTCTTACTTCGCTGGATGCTTTTCTTTGTAATCCGCCACCGCTGCCTTGATGGCATCTTCAGCCAAGATAGAACAGTGAATTTTTACAGGAGGCAAAGCCAACTCTTCAGCAATGAGTGAATTCTTAATCTCTAGCGCTTGATCCAATGTCTTACCCTTAACCCACTCTGTTACCAGAGAAGATGAAGCGATCGCAGAACCACAACCATAAGTCTTAAACTTTGCATCTTCGATCACGCCTTGATCATTCACGCGAATCTGTAATTTCATTACGTCGCCGCAGGCTGGGGCTCCAACCATGCCGGTACCTACGCTGTCGTCGCCCTTCTCAAATGAGCCAACGTTGCGGGGATTTTCGTAGTGGTCGATGACCTTTTCGCTATATGCCATGGTATTTCCTCTTAAATTTCTTTATCTTTAAATATTTTTAGTGTGCAGCCCATTGAATCGTGCTGATATCGATTCCGTCTTTATACATTTCCCAGAGCGGAGATAACTCACGCAACTTGGCAATCTTTTCTTTTACTAACTTGATAGTGAAGTCGACTTCTTCTTCAGTCGTAAAGCGACCCAAGGTAAAGCGAATTGAACTATGCGCCAACTCATCGTTGCGACCCAGCGCACGCAATACATAAGAAGGCTCTAGGGATGCTGAGGTACAGGCTGAACCAGAAGAGATTGCCAAATCTTTCAACGCCATCAACATGGACTCGCCTTCAACATAGTTAAAACTAATGTTGAGGTTATGCGGAACACGATCATCCATATCACCGTTGACATAGACTTCTTCAATATCTTTCAAACCATTGAGTAAGCGATCACGCAGTCCACGAATACGATTATTCTCTTCGATCATCTCAACACGAGCAATGCGGAAAGCTTCGCCCATGCCAACGATTTGGTGAACAGCCAAGGTTCCAGAACGCATACCGCGCTCATGACCACCGCCATGAATCTGTGCCTCAATACGAATACGTGGCTTACGACGTACAAACAAGGCGCCAATACCTTTAGGGCCATAAGTCTTGTGCGCAGAAAAGCTCATCAAGTCCACCTTGATCTTTTCTAGGTCAATATCTACTTTGCCAGTTGCTTGCGCTGCATCTACATGCAAAATCACGCCACGTGAACGGCACAGCTCACCAATGGCAGGAATATCTTGCACAACACCAATCTCATTGTTGACATACATGACTGAAGCCAAAATCGTACCTGGCTTCATTGCAGCCTCAAGTTGAGCAAAATCAATCAAACCATTTGGCAACACATCCAAGTAAGTTACTTCGTAACCTTCGCGCTCTAATTCACGACAAGTATCTAAAGTTGCCTTGTGCTCGATTTTAACAGTGATAATGTGATTGCCACGATCTTTGTAAAAATGCGCTGCGCCTTTTAATGCTAAGTTAATACTTTCAGTGGCGCCGCTAGTAAAGACAATTTCTCTAGGGTCAGCATGCACCAACTGAGCAACCTCTGAACGCGCCCACTCAACAGCTTCTTCTGCAGCCCAGCCATAAGCATGACTACGGGAAGCAGCATTACCAAACTGCTCGCGCAAATAAGGCAACATTTTGTCGACCACACGCGGATCAATCGGCGTTGTAGCTGAATAGTCCATATACACCGGAAAGTGCTTAGGGCTAAACATAGGAACCGGTTGTTTCGGAAGGTCTTGTGGTGCGTTCATGGTTTATTTATCGGTAGGTAATACGTTATTAACTTTGGCGCGCCAAATTGAATACGGAATTCACTAATGGCGCTTTAGGCGCTACTTCTTTTTTAGCTGCAAGTGCTGTAGCAGGCTTATCTGCTTTAGAGCTTTCAACTTTAATTTTCTTTTGACGCATATCTTGAATCACAATGCCGCGCCCTTCTTGCTGATGAACTAAATCTTTTAAGCTCACCGAACTCAGGTACTCAACCATTTTGGAATTGAGATTGCTCCAGAGATCATGCGTCATACAACGGCCATGATTTTCTTCGTCGGTATGACAGTTACCTTTGCCACCACATTGGGTTGCATCGAGAGGTTCATCAACAGCAACAATAATGTCAGCCACACTCACCTCAGAGGACGGACGTGCCAAGGTGTAACCACCACCAGGACCACGTGTGCTCTCCACGATATTGAAACGGCGTAATTTGCCGAACAATTGCTCGAGGTAAGAAAGGGAAATCTTTTGTCTTTGGCTAATTCCGGCCAAAGTTACGGGGCCATGCGTTTCACGCAGGGCTAAATCAATCATTGCGGTTACTGCAAAACGACCTTTGGTTGTAAGTCTCATATGTCACCTTGGTAATGGATTGTTATGGACAGCTAACAGTCGGGCGGGTAATACCCGACCATTCCACTCAACTTTACCATATTCCCTATCAAATTGCTCGGGAATTATCCCAAAAAACCTCAATGCAAGCCAGGAATTGACTGCTCAATCTTTAGACAGAGTCCCTAGATCTGGCCCCAAAAGCCATTTCTTTAACCTTAGTGAGTCTATCCCTGGTGCTGGCAGCCTTTTCAAACTCCAAATTCTTGGCTTCAGCGTTCATTTGCTTCTCCAGGCGCTTAATTTCGGCCGCCAAGTCCTTCTCACCCATATCTTCATAATGAGCCCGCTCCTGCTCAACCTGCATCTCCTGACGCTTCTCTTTGACGTCATAGACACCATCAATAATGTCCTTAATGCGCTTTTTGACGCCCTTAGGCTCAATCCCATGAAGCTTATTGAAGGCAATTTGCTTGGTTCGCCGTCTTTCGGTCTCCCCCATGGCGCGTTTCATAGAGTCGGTAATCCGATCGGCATACAAAATCGCCTTGCCACGAACATTACGAGCAGCGCGACCAATAGTCTGTATCAGACTGCGCTCTGAACGTAAGAAGCCTTCTTTATCGGCATCCAAAATGGCCACTAGAGATACCTCAGGAATATCCAAACCTTCGCGCAATAAGTTAATGCCGACCAGCACATCAAAGACGCCCAAACGTAAGTCACGCAAAATTTCTACACGCTCAACAGTATCGATATCGGAGTGAACATAACGCACCTTCACGCCATTGTCTGAAAGATAGTCTGTTAATTGCTCCGCCATTCGTTTCGTCAATACGGTAACCAGAACTCGCTCATGTACTTTGACACGTGCATGAATTTGATCCAACAAATCATCAACCTGTGTACTTGCTGGTAATACTTCAATTTCTGGATCAACCAAACCAGTTGGTCTTGCTACTTGCTCGACTACTTGACCTTGATGTGTTTTCTCATAATCAGCTGGCGTTGCAGAAACAAAAATGGTTTGACGCATTTTGGTTTCAAACTCAGTAAATTTGAGTGGACGGTTATCCATCGCCGAAGGCAAACGGAACCCAAATTCCACCAAAGTATGTTTGCGAGATTTATCCCCGTTATACATGGCATTGAGCTGCCCAATCAGTACATGGCTCTCGTCGAGGAACATCAAAGCATCGTTAGGCAGATAATCCACTAACGTAGGCGGTGCCTCGCCAGGAGCGGCTCCGGAGAGGTGACGAGAGTAATTCTCAATGCCCTTGCAGAAACCTAACTCATTAAGCATCTCTAAATCAAAACGCGTGCGCTGCTCAAGGCGTTGCGCCTCAACCAGTTTGCCATCCTTCACAAACTCATCTAAGCGAGTACGCAACTCCGTCTTGATGGTTTCAATTGCCTTTAAAACAGTATCGCGTGGTGTAACGTAATGTGAGCTTGGGTATACAGTAAAGCGTGGAATCTTTTGGCGAATCTTTCCAGTCAGCGGATCAAAAAATTGCAAACTCTCAATCACATCATCAAAGAGTTCAACGCGCACTGCTAACTCATTATGCTCAGCTGGGAAAATATCAATGGTGTCGCCACGCACTCGAAATACGCCGCGCTTGAAATCGGTTTCATTACGGTCGTACTGCATGGCGATCAGTCGCATCAAAATATCGCGCTGACTCATCTTGTCACCAGGACGTAATGTCATCACCATGCTGTGATAGTCGCCCGGATTACCAATACCGTAAATTGCGGAAACGGTTGCAACAATAATGACGTCACGGCGCTCTAACAAACTCTTCGTTGCCGACAAACGCATCTGCTCGATGTGTTCATTAATGGAGGAGTCTTTTTCAATAAAGAGGTCCCGCTGCGGAACGTAGGCCTCAGGCTGGTAGTAGTCGTAATAGCTAACAAAGTACTCAACAGCGTTTCTTGGGAAAAACTCCCTAAATTCGCTATAAAGCTGAGCGGCCAAGGTCTTATTGGGGGCAAAAATGATGGCTGGACGACCCGTTCTAGCGATGACATTGGCCATCGTGAAGGTCTTTCCGGACCCTGTAACCCCTAAAAGCGTCTGGAAGGTCAATCCGTCTTCAATACCCTCTACCAGGGCATCAATAGCCTGGGGTTGGTCCCCAGCCGGCGGGAAGGGCTGATAGAGCTGATAAGGGGAGTCTGGGAAGGTTACAAATTTGGCTGGATCGAGGTCGTGGCCAGCCTCACCCAAGGGATCTGCCACAGGGGTTTTTGGCACTTCTTTTACTTCGGCTTTTGAACCAGTTTTGGGCAACTTAGGGGGCATCTCGGCTATCATTTCACCTGTGAGACTTCTTCACAGCGAATTTTGTACAAACAATGATTTTGCCGTTTTTCTTAGGAAATAGTTGATTCTGGCTTCAAAACCGACAATTAAACTGAATTTAACGTCAACAACCCATAAAACCGCCCCCAATTACCCTCTAACCATCACTTTCGACCTCAAATGACCCTGTTTGCCTCAGTCCAGCTAGCCCCTAAAGATCCTATTTTTGGCCTCACAGAAGCCTACGTTGCAGACCAGCGCGCTGACAAAGTAAATTTAGGTGTTGGCGTGTATTACACGGACGAAGGCAAGGTGCCACTTCTTAAGGCTGTGATTAAAGCTGAAGAGGCGATTGTTGCAAAGCACTCGCCACGTAGCTACATTCCAATCGAAGGACCAAACCCATATAACAGTGCAGTGCAAAATTTATTGTTTGGCGCTGACTCTGCGCTCATTAAGGATGGTCGCGTTGTCACTGCTGAGTGTCTCGGCGGTACCGGTGCATTGCGCGTAGGCGCCGACTTCATCAAGCGCTTGAACCTCAATGCACCTTGCGCGATTAGCAACCCGACTTGGGAAAACCATCGCGGCATTTTTGAATCTGCTGGTTTTGATGTTGTCGAGTACACCTACTTTGACGGCAAAACTCGTGGCGTAGATTTTGACGGTATGGTGAAGTCCTTAGAGTCTTTCCCAAAGAACACAACCGTGTTGTTACACGCTTGCTGCCACAACCCAACTGGTGCAGATATTACAGAAGCGCAATGGCGCCAAGTGATTGATATCTGCAAGAACAAAGGTCTCATCCCCTTCTTGGATATGGCCTACCAAGGTTTTGCTGATGGGATTGAGAAAGACGGTATTGCAGTTCGCCTCTTTGCTGATTCAGGGATGTCTTTCTTTGTATCAAGCTCTTTCTCCAAATCATTCTCGCTCTATGGTGAGCGTGTTGGTGCCCTGTCTATCGTGACACAAAGCAAAGATGAATCTACTCGCGTACTTTCCCAATTAAAGCGTGTCATTCGCACAAACTATTCCAATCCCCCAACTCACGGCGCTGCAATTGCTGCCGCCGTTTTGAATTCACCAGAATTACGTAAGCTCTGGGAAGATGAGTTGGCAGAAATGCGTGATCGTATTAAAGCGATGCGTCATGGCCTGGTTGAAAAACTCGCTGCTGCTGGTGTGAAGCAAGATTTTGCTTTTATCGAGAAGCAACGTGGCATGTTTTCTTACTCAGGCTTAACAGCTGAGCAAGTTGATCGCTTACAGAAAGAGGATGGCATTTATGCGCTCTCGACTGGACGCATTTGTGTTGCGGCCCTCAATACCAAAAATATTGATAAAGTGGCTAAAGCAATCGCCCGCGTATTGGCGTAATAAGCGGATACACTGAATTATCGGAGGTACCATGCTATATCAGTTACACGAATTTCAAAAAGCCTTACTTCAACCAGTGAGCTCCTGGGCACGTGCTGCTTCAGAAGCTTTTATTAATTCTTCCAACCCCGCCTCTAAGGTGCCAGGTTCAGACCGATTGGCTGCTAGCTATGAACTCCTTTATCGCTTAGGTAAGGACTATAAAAAACCGGAGTTTGGTATTCGCTCTGTTAAAGCACATGGTCACGAAGTTGCGATTCATGAAAGAACGATCATCGCAAAACCTTTCTGTAATCTGATTCGTTTTAAGCGCTTTTCTGATGATGTCGAAACCATCAAGAGCCTCAAAGAAGACCCAACCGTACTAGTTGTTGCTCCAATGTCTGGTCACCATGCCACTTTGCTGCGTGACACAGTACGCACCCTCTTGCAAGACCATAAGGTTTACATCACCGATTGGATTGATGCTCGTTTGGTACCGATTGAAGATGGTGACTTTGGTCTTGATGACTATGTTCATTACGTGCAAGAATTCATTCGCACCATCGGCGCTAAAGATTTACATGTGATTTCTGTTTGCCAACCTACGGTTCCAACTTTAGGCGCAATCTCATTGATGGCTTCTGCTGGTGAAGCAACGCCAGCCTCCATGATCATGATGGGCGGCCCAATTGATGCACGCAAGTCACCAACTGCGGTAAATAACCTAGCGGATCAGAAGTCCTTTGAGTGGTTTGAGAGTCACGTGATTTATAACGTGCCTCCTAACTATCCAGGCACTGGTCGTCGTGTTTACCCAGGCTTCTTGCAACACACTGGCTTTATCGCCATGAACCCACAGAACCACTTACAGTCTCATTGGGATTACTTCCAAAACTTAGTGCGTGGCGACGAACAAGATGCGGAATCACATATTCGTTTTTACGACGAGTACAACGCAGTATTGGATTTGGACTCTAAGTTTTATCTCGACACTATTAAGACTGTTTTCCAAGACTACTCATTGCCGAATGGCACTTGGGAAGTTTCTGGTGAGCTTGTAAAACCACAAGATATTAAAAAAACTGCCCTCCTCACCATTGAAGGCGAGCTTGATGACATCTCTGGAAGTGGTCAGACGCGCTCTGCACATGCTTTGTGCGCAGGCATCCCAAAGCAGGATAAGGATCACTACGAAGTGATGGGTGCAGGTCACTATGGCATCTTTGCTGGTCGTCGTTGGCGTGAGAAGGTTTATCCAAAGATTAAGACGTTTATTCGTGAGCATCAAAACACGAAGAAAACTGCTACACGGACTACCAAGTCTGCATAAATTAAGGGCTCTTCGGAGCCTTTAATTTTAAGAAGAATGCAATCAGCCATTTCCATGAGCCAAGCCAATAACCTCATCGACCAACTTGAGGATATTCTTCCGCAAACCCAATGCACTAAATGCGGCTATCCAGATTGCCGTGGATATGCCCAGGCAATGGCCTCTGGTGAAGCGCTCCCAAATCGCTGCCCGCCTGGTGGGGTTGAGGGTATTGAGCGCCTGAGCAAGGTTCTGATACCCATATACCCCCAAGATGCATTTGAGCTTCATCCAACCATAGATCCAGAGTGTGGAGTTGAGCGCCCCAGACCAGTTGCTTTTATAGACCCGCAGAAGTGTATTGGCTGCACACTCTGCATTCAGGCATGCCCTGTTGATGCGATCGTTGGCGCCTCTAAACAAATGCATGTGGTTCTAACTGAGTGGTGTACTGGTTGCGATCTTTGCATTCCGCCCTGCCCGGTTGATTGCATCAGCATGATTGATGTCACCAAAAATAAAACTGGCTGGGATGCTTGGTCCCAAGAGTTGGCAGATATTTCCCGTCAGCGCTATCACGATCGAGAAATCAGACTAGATAGAGAACAAAAAGATAATGATGGTCGCCTGGCCAAAAAGGCTGCCGCGAAACTAACTGCAGTCAATGCAGAAAGCCCTTCATCTGCTGATGAGTTAAAAGAACAAGAGCGTAAGCGTGCCATCATTGCAGCAGCAATTGCGCGAGCCCAACAAAAGAAATGATGAATCTAGAAAAGCGTCGTGCTTTTTTTGAGCAACTCAAAGCAAACAACCCCAGCCCAAAAACGGAGTTGGAATACAACTCGCCATTTGAGTTATTAATTGCAGTATTACTATCAGCACAAGCAACCGATATCTCAGTCAACAAGGGAACGCGCAAGCTCTACAAGGTGGCCAATACCCCGCAAGCCCTTTTAGATCTTGGCGAAGAAGGTGTCAGGCCCTATATTCAGCATATTGGCTTGTTTAACTCTAAAGGCAAACATATTCAGGAAACCTGTCGACTGCTCCTAGAAAAACATGGGGGAGAAGTTCCTCAAACACGTGAAGAATTAGAAGCTCTTCCAGGTGTTGGCAGAAAAACAGCCAACGTCATCCTCAACACCGCCTTTGGACAAATCGCCATGGCTGTGGATACCCACATCTTTAGAGTATCGAACCGAACTGGCCTAGCACCAGGCAAGGACGTTCTCAAGGTGGAGCAGCAATTACTTAAGCGTGTACCTAAAGAATACTTATTAGATGCTCATCACTGGCTAATTCTGCATGGTCGATATACCTGCAAGGCACGTAACCCAGATTGCGCACAATGCATAGTAGAACCACTATGCGGCTTTAAACAAAAAACTGGCAAAGGAAAAGTTCGTGGCGATATTTAATCCAACCCGTGAAGAAGTGCGTCGCTTTTTCTGCGATACCTGGATAAAGAAGACCGAGAATCATATCCTTGACCCCATGGAGACATTGGCAAGCGATTGGATGGTTGAGCATCCTGAATATCACGACTTACTTGCCGATCCAGAAGGCGCCCTAAGCCAAGATTACACGCCAGAACGAGGCGAAACCAATCCATTCCTGCATCTATCAATGCATCTGTCAATCAGTGAGCAGATCTCAATAAATCAGCCGCCAGGAATCAAAGAAATCGCAGACAAACTATCGCAAAAACTCGGCTCAGTACATGAAGCACAACACGTCATGATGGAATGCCTAGGGCAAGTGATGTGGGAGGCGCAGCGTGAAGGTCAGCCACTCAACCCAGAGAAGTATTTAGAAGCCCTTAAAAAATTAGCTTAATCCTCTTTCATATTGGCGCGCTTTACTATTGGCTCTAGTCTAGCTTTTTCATCCGCGAGGAATTTAGTAAAAGCAGCTCGAGTTCCAGGTGACGGTTCAATGCCCTGTGGCGTTAGACGGCTTTGAACAGCAGCGGTCTTCAGGCCTGCATTAATTGCTTGATTCATTTTCTCCAAGATAGCATCAGACGTTCCCTTAGGAGCAAAGACGCCCGCCCAGTGTCCAATCAGAACCTCGGGGTATCCCTGCTCTTTGGTTGTTGGAACATCAGGCAGAGCAGCAATTCTTTTATTCCAGGTGGAAGCAATTGCTTTTAATTTGCCGCCTTGAATCTGCGGAATGACAACAACGCTTGCCTCTGAGGTTGCATCAACTTGATTGGAGATAACGGCTACCATTCCTTCGGAACCGCTCTTGTAAGGAATGATTTCATATTTACCGCCTGCTTTTACTTTCAACATCTCCGCTACGAAGTGCGGGGTACTCCCGGTACCGGCAGTCGAAAAGTTAAGCCCCTTAGGATCTTTGGCCAGCACCAGCAAATCCTTCATATTATTAATTTTGGAGTCTGCTGAAACGACAATAATAGATGGGCTTATAGCAAGCATCCCAACGGGCACTAAATCGCCTTCCTTGTATGGCATGGATGGCTTAATCATTGGGTTAGTAACGATTCCACCGGCACTTACAAAGAAGGTATAGCCATCTGGCGCGCTCTTTGCAACAAAATCTGCGCCCAATATAGATCCAGCGCCTGGTTTATTTTCTACGATGATTGGTTGACCTAGTTGCTTAGATGCAGCCTCAGCAACCACTCTAGCAACAGTATCGTTAGCACCGCCAGGACCAAACCCAACTACAAATTTAATGGGGTGATTAGGCCAAGGATCCGCAGCAAACGCCGATCCAAATACTAAAGATAAGAATGTAATCAGAACAGCTTTAGCAAAACACTTCATTTATATAATCCTTATCCTACCAAGGTAATGCTGGCAACACCGGTTTTAATCCAGCCTTTTGAATCGTTGCAACTGCTTTTTTTGAAGCTAAATACTTGATCAAGTCTTTTGATGCAGCGAGATTCTGTGTATCGCTAGTAATGCCTGCAGAAAATAGCACTGTCTTTTGCGCTTCTGGCGGCAACTCACCAATAAAGTCTACCCCAGGAATAGGCAGCAACTCACTTACTTGCTGAAAGCCCAAGTCAGCATCTCCTCTGGCTACAACTGAGGCAACTCTCTCGCTATAAATTTTTCGTGCAGTTTTATCCATCTGCTCGGAGATTCCCATTTTTGGGAAAAGTTCAGTTGATAAATAAACGCCGCTAGCACTTGCTGAATAAGCAACCGACTTCGCGTTTAATAGAGCCGACTTCAATCCATTCATAGTGCTGATATCAGGCTTTGGTGCACCTGCCTTGACTACCGCACCCATGACCGAAGCAACTAAATCAGCCTTGGTCCCCGATTGAACAGTCCCGCTCTTTACAAAGCCATCCAATGCAGGTGCAGCCAAAATTAAGACATCAAACTGCTCGCCTCTAGCCAGTCTCGATGGAATTGAGTCGGGTGCAGCGCCCATTGACGACCCATATGAAATGATGACTTTATTGGGGGATTGCTTTTCATATTCAGGGGCTAGATCTTTTAATGCTTCAGCAAAGGCACCGGATGTAATTACCTGAATATCAGCCGCATAAGAAAGGCTCACCAGCAAAACATTAATTGCTAGTATTAAAGAGGTGCAAAATAATTTACGCATGAATTTAAAATGAAAAAGAATAATCGTAGCATTAAATGAGGATAGTAGTTCATTGGCACGCACTACCTCTGAGGCCTCCATTAAATCTTCCAATCCAGTCCCAAAAATTCTAGGATGATCGATTTTCTGCCAGCAATGAACCTCCCTATTGCTTAGGTACGCGTTTTAACGGCGGTCTAGATTACAGCACTCAACGATTGAACTATTCTAGATATGTTTTATTACATGGAATTGGTCAATGCCACAATGTCGCCAGTCCAAAAACTATCTTTAGGAAATAATGCATTTCAGCGAGGACTGAGTCAGCCTGAGAAGCGCTGACTCAATAGTGCTTAAGGTAATTTTTCTACCGCCGCACCTAGAAAAGATATTGTAGGAGGATTGAATGAATAGCCATATGTGTTTAATATTGAGCTAGCGGGCTTTCAAGATCGCGTTATTACTATTACACCGACCCGCGTTGGAGACGACTATGTTTAGACTTAATTTTGTTAGATGTGCATGTTTATTTAGTGCTGCCTTATTTGTAGCCCCCCTATTGGCGAGTCAATCAGCCCTCGCCCAACCCTTTCCTAATAAGCCGATCAAAATTATTGTGACTGCGGCTCCAGGCGGAACGACCGACATTGCCTCGCGTGCGCTGTCTGATATTCTAGGTAAAGAGCTTGGTCAGACCGTGATTGTGGAAAATAAAGCGGGTGGAGCAGGCATTATTGGCATTCAAGCGCTACTTTCCGCGCCAGCAGATGGTTATACGATAGCGATGGGTAATATTGGTCCAAATGCGATCAACTACAGTCTCTATAAAAATCTCCCATACAAAATGGAAGATATGGAGCCGATAACGATTGTGATTGCCAATCCAAATGTATTGGTAGTTAATCCAGAGGTTCCCGCTAAAACGGTAGCCGAGCTTGTGGCATTAGCCAAAGCGAATCCCGGCAAGTATTCGTTTGCATCATCTGGCCGCGGTCAGTCAATCCATATGTCCGGGGAGCTGTTCAAAACACAGGCTGGCATTGACATTATTCATGTGCCCTATAAGGGAGCCGGCCCCGCACTGGCAGATCTACTGGCTGGCCAGACTAGTATGATGGTAGACAATCTACCCAGCTCTATGCAATACATTAAAGCTGGAAAATTACGCGCTTTAGCGGTTACCAGCAAAAATCGCGTTGCGGAGTTGCCTGATGTTCCCACAATGATTCAATCAGGCTATCCCAACTTTGAGGTAACCGCTTGGTTCGGCCTATTCGCACCTGCCGGCACCCCCAAACCTATCATTGATAAGCTCTACCTAGCTGTTAAGAAGGCGCTAGAAACTCCAGAAATCAAGCAGCGCTGGAAAGATCTAGGTGGCTGGGCTGTGGGTGATACACCAGCCAATACCAAAATTTTTATTGCTGCAGAAAAGAAGAAGTGGGAGTTAGTTGCTCAACAGGCGAAAATTGAAGCTGAATAATTTGAACTGTACTTAGCCGCGGTAAAAACCAATAGGGGGACTCATAGTGGTCCCCCTATTGGTTTCTGAGGGAATGTAGTCAGCTTTCCTAGCTTATTAAGTTAAGCCAAGGGCTCAAATAGATGTGTCTTCTGACCGTCCTGAGTTTCTTGGAATACTACCCGAACCTTTTGCCCAATGCGAATTGCATCAAAATCACAATTGCATAAGTGCGTCAGCAAAGAGATGCCTTCTTTAAGAAGAACATAGGCCATTGCAAAAGGAACTTCTACTCCACGCCTCATGACCGTGTATGAATAGATTTCACCAACACCTTCGGAATCAAGCCATGCAGTGTCATTACCGCCGCAGTGAGGGCAAATTGTTCGGGGGTAGTAGTGCACTTCCTTGCAAGAGTTGCACGCTTTTAATACCAGCCTACCATCTTGGGCTGCTTGCCAAAAAGCCTGATTTTCTGGATTAATGATTGGACTAGGCAGACGATGAACCACTTGATTTCCTTTTAACATTACAACCTCCCCATAATAAGAGTTGCGGCACCATGACGTGTCCCTAGGGCGCCGCCAATACCGGATGCCAAAGCAAATTCAAGATTAGGCACCTGCACCGCAGGATGAGCCTCACCCCGGAGCTGTCTTACTGCCTCGATAACCTTGGTCATGCCGCCACGATTTGCGGGGTGGTTATTGCAAAGGCCCCCGCCATCGGTATTAAAAGCCAGCTTCCCCCTCCCGGAAATCAACTGCCCATCCTCAACAAAGCGACCACCCTCGCCTTTTTTACAAAACCCCAGATCCTCAAGTTGAATCAGAACGGTAATAGTGAAGCTATCGTAAATGGATGCATATCGAATCTGGTCAGGCGTTAACTTCGCCTCCTCAAACGCACGCGGGGCAGCCCATGCTAAACCGGAATAGGTTAAATCAACCTTACCACCCATTTGGCCTTTGGTGGACTCGCCAGCGCCCATCATCGTAATCACAGGCTTCTTCAATGTTTTAGCAATATCAGGATGTACCACTACTAGAGCACCACCACTATCGGTGACCACACAACAATCTGCACGGTGTAATGGATCTGCAATCATTGGAGAATTCAAGACATCTTCAACAGTTAAAACGTCTTTTAATAACGCATTGGGATTGTGCTGTGCATGATGCGAAGCAGCCACTTTAATCCAGGCCAGTTGCTCACTAGTAGTTCCGAATTCATACATATGGCGCATGGCACACATGGCATAAGTATTTAATGGTGCCGGGGAATACGGTTTTTCAAAAGCAAAATCTGGAGCGCTAGCATATTGACTACGCACTTGGGTGCCACTAGAACCCTCTGACTTTGGGCGGCCGGCCAAAGTAATTAAGGCTACACGACATTGCCCAGCACTGATAGCTCGAGCCGCATGATTTACATGAGTTAAATACGACGATCCGCCTGTATCAGTTGAATCCAAGTAACTTAAGTTCTTTAATCCCAAGTAATCAGCCATTGAAACAGGCCCCATTCCTGGAGCATCGCCCGCACAAAAATAGCCATCAACATCGTTTAATGTCAAACCAGCATCTTGTAGAGCGCCATGGGCAACTTCAGCATGCAATTGAGCAACCGTATGATTGGGGGCAACCCGAAGGGGATGCTCATAAATTCCAGCGATACAGGCATTTTTAGAAAAAGACATAGACTTTCCTTAGGGATAAATAGACTACTCAATGGTAATTTTTGATTGCAGAATTAATTTTTGCCAACGTTCAATTTCGCTTTTAATCAATCCAGAAAATTGCTCTGGCGTTCCTGGCATTGGGTCAGCGCCCTGTGCAATTAATTTATCTTTAAATTTTGGATCCGCCAAAATACTTTGTAATTCTTTATTCAAGCGATTACGGATGCCTACCGGTAAATTTGCCGGGGCTAGTAATCCATACCATGTGGCCATTTCATAACCAGGCAAACCGGATTCAGCAATCGTTGGGATACCTGGGGCAGCAGCAGATCGCTTTGCAGTGGTAACACCTAAAGCACGCAGATTACCGGCCTTTACCTGCGGTACAGCACTCGGCAAATTTGGGAAACTCATATCAACCTGCCCCGAAATAACATCAGGCATTGCACTACCAGTCCCCTTATAAGGTATGTGAATCATCTCAATCTTAGCCATCTTTTCAAATAGCTCAGCCGAAAGATGCACAGAGGTACCACTACCGCTAGAAGCAAAGGTTAGCTTGCCCGGATTAGCTTTAGCCGCACTAATGACATCGGCAACAGATTTATAAGGCGAATTCAGCGGCACTACTAACATATTAGGGGCGGAAAATACTCCGCCAATTGCCGTGAAATCTTTAATTGGGTCATAGGGCAATTTTTTATATAGAGATGCATTGACCGCATGCCCAATCGATGGAAAATAAATCGTGTATCCATCGGGGGCAGCTCGTGCGACCATTTCTGCAGCAATGTTTCCATTTGCCCCAGCTCTATTCTCAACAATCACAGGTTGTCCAAGTCGAGTGGAAAGCCCCTCCGCCAAAGCGCGACCAACAGTATCAGCAGAACCGCCGGGAGAAAAACCAACAACTAGGTGAATCGGCTTACTGGGATATACCCCCTCTTGATTCGCCGCATGGAGAGTAGAAATACTCACACCCAATAGTAGCGACTGCAAAATCAGAGAAATAAAGATTCGGCTCATTGCCTTGCATTCAACAGTGGGACCCCGCTGATTTCTTGCAGCTCCTCAAAACTCAATTCATCCACCCAATCTACTGCACGCAATCCACTTGGCGTCACTTCGATGGTTGCTAAGTCGGTATAGATGCAATCTACTGCAGCAAGGGCAGTTAGCGGATATGTGCATTCCTGAACCAACTTGGAATGACCTGATTTAGTCAGATGCTCCATCATCACAAACAACTTCTTGGCACCTAAAGCCAAATCCATGGCACCGCCCACTGCTGGTATAGCCATTGGGTCGCCAGTTCGCCAGTTAGCAATATCACCCTTTACCGAAACCTGAAAAGCCCCTAAGACACAAATATCAAGATGTCCACCACGAATCATTACGAACGAATCAGCGTGGTGACAAATCGACGCACCAGGAAGCATGGTTACTGGCTGCTTACCTGCATTCACTAATTCCTCATCAATGTCATCGCCAGTAGCTAAGGGCCCCATCCCAAGCAAACCATTCTCGCTATGCAACAAGATCTCACGATCCTCTGGCAAGTAATTGGAAATAGTCATTGGCTGGCCAATGCCTAAATTCACGCTAGCGCCATCAGGAATATCCTGAACAATCCTCTTAGCAATATCTGCTGTTGAACGTTTTTTGATTTTAGAAAGATCAATCATGATGACGCCTCCACTTTCACAACACGCTTCACAAAGATTCCGGGTGTCACAATGTTTTCTGGATCAAGCTTTCCAAGCTCAATCACTTGATTTACCTGAGCAATAGTGCAAAGTGCCGCTGTAGCCATAATTGGACCGAAATTTCTGCCGGTGGCATGGTAAGTGAGATTACCCCAGCGATCACCCTTATCGGCCTTAATTAATGCGTAATCTGCCTTAATAGCCTTCTCAAAAATATGATTAACGCTATCTATTTCACGAATATCTTTATCCTTGGCCAGCTCAGTACCAAAACCAGTAGGCGTATAAAAACCACCAATACCAGCACCACCAGCACGAATCCGTTCGGCCAGAGTTCCCTGTGGAACAAGCTCTAATTCAATCTTGCCAGCACGATAGAGATCATCGAATGCACCAGACTCTGGCTGACGAGGGAAAGAACACACCATTTTTCTGACGCGCCCAGCCCCTATCAATTTAGAAATTCCCACTCCTGAGTTACCCGCGTTATTACTAACTATGGTCAAGTCTTTAGCGCCTTGTTCATGGAGCGCATCCAATAAAAAAATGGGTAGGCCGGCACCACCAAATCCAGAAACGAGGATAGTCGAACCATCAGCGATATCTCGCAAGGCCTCAACTACGCTAGGCATTATTTTTTGAATCACAAAAGTCTCCGTCTATTTTTATTATAAGTACTGCTATTTGGCTTTTGAGCCAAATCACCACTTTAATATAATCCTGAAATTGCCACCCGAATTGCCGGCGGCAATTCAAGCGCTCTTTGCCTTCTCGCAGCCAGTATTACATTTGATGTTTGCTGCGTTTTTACTGACCATATTGACCCGGGAAAGAAGGCATCATCGACATATCTCGGAATGACATGCCAATGAATATGTGGAACCGCATTCCCAAGAGCAGCAAGATTAATCTTATCGGGCTGCATGACGTCGCGCATTACCTCCTCTACAGCAAACACAAGGGCCATTAAATGCTCCCGCTCGCCATGGGTAAGGTCGGTCATCTCAGCCACATGGCGATTCCAAATCACCCTGCAGAATCCAGGTAGATCAGCATCATTTACCAAGATGACTCGACAGTCATCTCCACGCCATATGAGTTGACCCTCTTCGGGCTTGAGTTTGTCTTTACAGAGTACGCAATTAGTCATCTGAAGAATGTAAACGAAAACGGCACCTAAGTCACCCTTGTGGGGTCATTTAGGTGCCGCGGCAGTATGGTGCCACTGCTTACAACGTACTACTTAGGGATTCTTAATGGAACTGCTCTTCTTCAGTAGAACCCGTTAATGCCGTTACAGAAGACTTGCCACCTTGGATAACAGTCGTTACATCATCGAAGTAACCAGTACCAACTTCCTGCTGATGTGAAACGAATGTGTAACCACGGTCACGAGCAGCAAATTCTGGCTCTTGCACTTTCTCGATGTATGCAGTCATGCCGCGCTGCATGTAGTCTTGAGCCAAGTCGAACATGTTGTACCACATAGAGTGGATACCGGCCAATGTGATGAACTGATACTTGTAACCCATTGCACCTAATTCACGTTGGAATTTAGCAATAGTTGCGTCATCTAAGTTCTTCTTCCAGTTGAAAGAAGGTGAGCAGTTGTAGGCCAACATCTTGCCTGGGAACTTCGCACGAATTGCTTCAGCAAATTGACGAGCAAAATCAAGATCAGGGGTACCAGTTTCACACCAAACCATGTCGGCGTAAGCAGCATATGCCAAACCACGTGAGATCGCTTGATCCAAGCCTTTGCGTGTTTTGTAGAAACCTTCTGGTGTGCGCTCGCCTGTCAAGAATGGCTTGTCATTCGCGTCATAATCAGAAGTCAACAAGTCAGCGGCTTCAGCATCAGTACGGGCCAAAATGATAGTAGAAACACCCATCACATCAGCAGCCAAACGTGCAGAGATCAACTTCTGAACTGACTCAGCAGTAGGTAACAATACCTTACCGCCTAAGTGACCACACTTCTTAACGGAAGATAATTGATCTTCAAAGTGAACGCCAGCAGCGCCCTGCTTGATCAGTGCTTTGCTTAATTCAAATGCATTCAATACACCACCGAAACCAGCTTCAGCGTCAGCAACGATTGGGGCAAAATATTCAATATAACCAGCGTCGCCTTTGTTGATACCTTTAGCTGTTTGAATTTCATCAGCACGTTGGAATGAGTTATTAATACGCTCAACCATCTTAGGAACTGAATCTACTGGATATAAAGATTGATCAGGATACATTGCAGCATAAGAGTTACCATCAGCAGCAACTTGCCAACCTGATAAGTAAATAGCTTGTACGCCGGCTTTAACCTGCTGCATTGCTTGACCACCAGTCAAGGCACCTAAACAGTTTACGTAGGCCTCGTTGTTTACCAATTCCCAAAGACGCTCAGCGCCATGCTTAGCTAAAGTGTGCTCAATCTTCAATGAACCACGAAGACGTACTACGTCCTCGGCTGTATAGCCACGAGTAATACCTTTCCAGCGTGGATTGGTATCCCAGTCTTTTTGTAGTGCTGCGATTTCTGCTTTGCGATCTGCCATGTTTTTCTCCCTAAGTTAAACAAGTACTTCAAAATTTGAGGATCTTTAAGACCCATTCAAGTCTTATGTCTTATATAAGAGTTTAGACAGTTCAAAAAAGCAATCAAGGGAAATTTATGATATTTTTAAAAATATTTAGTTATTTAAATTCAATAACTTATATTTGTATTTTTACTATGTGAAATAGTTATTCACTGCTTGGAATGAAAAGATCAACCGCATACTGCACTGCATTTTACGCAGCGTAATGACATTTCATATTATGAAAAATATAGATTTTGTGGGTTGGAGCAAAGAATTCGATTGCGTAGTGCTTCAGCGGGCGCATATAACGCAAGACTTTCAAGTAGCTGCGCTACTGATGGCATAACACCCCAATTAGCAACATGCGGCCAATCGGAGCCCCATACACATCGCTCAGGTGCGGCATCAATTAATGCTTGTGCATAAGGAACCACATCTTCATAAGGAGGCGCTTGATCAGTTAAACGATAGGCACCCGATACTTTGACCCATGCCCTCTCTCGTACCAAATCAACGAGCGCTTTAAAACCAGGCGAATCCAAACCAACAGAAGCTCTTAAGTAGCCCATGTGATCAATCATTAATATGGACTTTAACTTCTGCATACGCGGCATTAGCATTGGAAGATCATTTGCATCTAACAAAAATTGAATATGCCAACCCCAATCTCTTGCTAGAGCATCGCACTCTTCAAGCTTCGAAATATCTAAGCCACCTCCAGAGAACATGAGGTTCATACGAACACCAACTACACCAGCATCCTTCATCTTTTGATAATAAGAATCTACTTGACCAAGGAGCGGCACAGCAACCCCACGCAATCGCTGCGGATGATTCCTTAACGCCTTAAGCATAGGCTCATTGTCTTGGCCATTCACGCTAACTTGAATCAGCACACCGTAGGTCATACCAACCTCATCAAGCATTTGAATATATTGCTCTTCGGTTGCCTCTGGAGAGGTGTAGGAACGATCAGGTACAAAACTGGCTGCGCTAATGACATGCGCATGCGTATCCACTGCGCCGAAAGGCATCTTAAAAGAAAAGGGACCACCCTGATGATCGGGCGGTCCTGGGCAAAACGGAATTTCTTTTGGTGACACAGAGAAGCCGTTAATTAGCCTGCAATTCGCGTCCTTTGGTTTCAGGAAGAATCACAGCAGCTATAAAGAAAACACCATAAGCAATGACAGCAAAGATCGCAATTGCCATCGCTAGTCCATATTGAGCCGAGAAGTAGCCGACCAAAGCAGGAAACAAAGCACCAATACCACGGCCAAAGTTATAGCAAAAGCCCTGACCAGATCCACGCAAACGAGTTGGGAATAATTCTGTTAGGAATGCGCCCATACCCGAGAAATAACCGCTGGCAAAAAATCCTAGGGGGAAGCCAAGCCACATCATCATTTCATTAGTGATTTCTAACTGGGTGTATGCCAACACTAAAATAATTGCCCCCAATGAGAAAGTCATAAATAGTTTCCGACGGCCAAAGCGGTCAGCCATCCACGCGCCAACTAGATAGCCAACAAAGCTACCAACAATCAGGAATGCCAAATAACCGGTAGAGCCAACCACTGTTAATTTACGCTCAGCCTTTAGAAAGGTTGGTACCCAAGTAGTAATTGCGTAGTAACCACCTTGCGCACCCATGGTCAACAAAGATGCCAAGATTGTGGTTTTCAAGATACCCGGTTTGAAAATCTCAAAGATTGATGGTGAGTCACCAGCTGCTACAACTTTTTCACGAGCAATCTTCGCAATCTCAGGCTCCTCTACATTACGACGGATGTAGAGTAAGAGTAATGCAGGGAAGAAGCCCACAACAAACATTGCGCGCCATGCCATATCAGCAGGAAGCAAGCTAAACATAATAGCTTGCAGGAGTACAGCAGCGCCCCAACCTACCGCCCACGCGGATTGCACACTTCCTACAGCGCGACCACGATATTCAGCACGAATCGTCTCGCCCATCAGTACCGCACCAGCTGCCCACTCACCACCGAAACCAAAACCCAAGAGTGCGCGAGCAATCATGAGCTGATTAAAGTCTTGCGTGAATGCGCAAATTAAACTGAAGCTAGAGAACCAAAGAATCGTGAACTGAAGCGTGCGTACGCGACCGATTCGATCGGCTAAATAACCTGCAAACCATCCACCAAATGCAGAAGCCAATAAAGTACCTGTTACAGCCAGGCCGGCCATACCACGGTCAACCTGCCATACTGCAATAATGGTTCCAATCACCAAGGGGTAAATCATGAAGTCCATGCCATCTAATGCCCAGCCTAAGAAACAACCCCAAAAAGTTTTCTTTTCCTTGGGGTTCATGACCTTATAAAAACCAGTCAGACTGGTATCTTGTTGTTGACTCATTTTGTCTCCTTTATTTTTTAGGCTTTAAATTAATGAATGAGTACCATCTTTATAACCCAATTATTCCCGCTAAAGCACATACTAGAGAAAACCCCTAACACTCCATCATGATGCATTGCACACTAATTGGCGACCACAGCATATTGATTGATTTCTCCAAATCATCAGATGCCTTAAAAGATATTCATGAGCTAAGCAAGCTACTGTTGGCCAACAAACCCTTATGGGCCGCTGAAATCGTTCCTGGCCTAGATTCGCTGGTCATCCAATTGCAATATACGCATGAAGGTCCAAACCTAACGCGTCAACAAGCATTTGCAGAACTAGAGAAAATTCAGCATCAGCTGGCAAAACAAAAGAAGCGCTCAACTTATCCGGCTAAGATTCACCGGATTCAAGTTTGTTATCACCCGGATGTTGCGTTAGATCTACACGCCATTGCTAAGGCCTGCCAACTGTCTATTGAAGAGACAATTCATCTTCACAAGAAAAATCTTTATACGGCAGATATTCTGGGCTTTATGCCTGGGTTTGCATACTTTAGTGGCCTTGACCCTAAGTTACGCCTACCTCGCCTACCCTCTCCTCGACCAGCAGTCCCTAAAGGTAGCGTTGCGATTGCAGAATTACAAACTGCAATTTACCCTCGAACCACGCCAGGAGGATGGAATCTAATTGGTCGCTCACCCAATCAAATGTTTGACATCCAAAATCAACCGCCAGGATTATTTATGGCTGGAGATCAAATGCAGATTGAAGAAATTACATTGGATGAGTTTTACAAACAAGATCAAAAGAACGCTCACCAAGAAATTATTCACGCATTAGATAAGGTTAATAACAAAGCATCGATTGAAGTATTACAGTCTGGAACCTTTAGCACTATTCAGGATGAGCCAAGATCTGGCCTTTCTCATTGGGCGGTTGGTCCTGGTGGAGCCTGCGACTTATCATCTCTTCATCTAGCAAATGCTTTGGTAGGCAACTCAGTAGACATGGCCACCATAGAGATAACCTCCAGCGGTCCAAGCCTCCTCTTTCATCAAGCAACTTGTGTAGCCTGGGTTGGCGCACACTGTGACGGCATTGTTGATGATCAACGCATCCCAGGCAATAGACCCGTATGGTTGGCAAAAGGCAGCGTGCTCAAATTTTCGCCGCTTAATCCTGGGTTTCGAGCGCTTTTGGCTATTGGTGGCGGGCTGCAATTACCTAAAATCTTGGGCCGCTCAGGCTCACACATCAGCGCTGATATGGGACCAAAACGCCTTGAAAAGGGGCAGCTCTTATCGCTCATCAACCCCCAATCACCTTTGCAGTCGCCTTTCTTAAAGTCACTCCTTAAAGAAGATGCTTTGCCATGTTTCGCAAAATGGCATATCAAGTCACCTTTCACGCCATTGGCAGCAATCACGCCAATCTATTGCTTGGCAGGGCCTCACCTACCCTTTTTATCGATTAAAGAGCGAGAGTTATTTTGGTCGACCGTTTGGACTGTGAGCAACCAAAGCAATCGTATGGGTCTACGTCTACAAGGCGAGTTTAAGGTTAAAAAGAATTTGCCTAATATTCCATCACAAGCGATTACGTTTGGAACTGTGCAATTTCCACCCTCACATGAACCTATTGTGATGCTTGCAGAGCACCAAACCACTGGCGGATACCCACGCTTAGCCGAGGTAATTCATTCCAACCTCATTAAATTGGCACAAGTTAAACCCGGCTCAAAAATACGATTTATTCCAATAGATATTGAAGAGGCAGACCGTTTAAATGCAGAAGCATTAAAGTTAGAAGAATCAACAATTAACTCAATTCAAACAATTATTCAAACCAGTGGAAATTCGTAATGGATATTAATAGCGATATGGGCGAAGGCTTTGGCGCCTGGGATATGGGCAATGACGCGTTATTGCTTGACTACATTACATCGACCAATATTGCCTGCGGGTGGCACGCTGGCGATCCAGCGCGTATGAAAAAGTTAGTTGAAATGGCAAGTAAAAAAGGGGTTCATATTGGCGCACATCCAGGCCTTCCAGATCTAGAAGGCTTTGGGCGACGTGAGATGGCCATATCCGAACAAGATGCCTACAATTATGTTCTTTACCAGGCTGGCGCATTAAAAGCTTTTGTGGATGCAATTGGAAATAAGCTTCATCATGTCAAACCGCATGGGGCTCTTTATAACCAGGCAGCTAAAGACATCAAACTCGCGCGAGGTATTGCACAGGCTGTAAAAGATTTAGGATCCGAAGTTATTTTGTACGGCCTTGCAGGAAGTTGCTTGATCGATGCTGCCAAAGAGCTAAATGTTCCGGTATGGCAAGAGGTATTCGCGGATCGCAGATACACCAAAGAAGGCTTTCTGGTCCCGCGTACTCAAGCGGGCGCAGTAATTGAAGATGAATCGGATGCGCTCAATCAAGCAATCTATTTTTCAAAGAATGGAAAAGTCACTGCAATTGATGGTAGTGAAATCAAAATCCAGGCTGACACCTTATGCATTCATGGTGATAATCCGCATGCGGTTGAATTTGCAAAAAGGATTAAAGCGGCTCTAGTTTAAGCTGCTTGCCGATTCTTTGAGGTTACCTTAAAGACAGTTGGAATAATCATGAGCTGGAACACGACAATCCCAAGAAATAGCGCCTTTGGCAATCCAGCATCCATAAAGAAGCCAAAAATAAATGGGCCAACTGCGGCACCCAAATCAATTCCTGAATAGACGATTCCATATACGCGTCCAGCTACGCCTTGAGGTGTTGCCTTTTTCACCAATAGATCTCGCGAAGGTGCCACCACTCCATACCCGAATCCCAGCGCAAAGAAGATGATAGGAATGAGATCAATTGAAATGAATCCTGTAGATAACAGCAAGCACATTACTACCGTAATAGAGAGGCATATGGAGACAATTCTTTCTGGTGCCTGCAACTTTGCCGCCAAGTAGCCCCCAAATAAAACTCCTCCAGCACTCCCCAATGCCAAAAGCGTAATGTAGTAACTACCTACATTTAAAGGAACTTCATAAATACTAAAAAGTGCACTTGGCGCAAAAGATTGTAAGCTCGAGGTGGAGGCCATACTGAAGAAAAAGAAGGCCCAACATAACCAAACAGCTGGCAACCTCAAGAATGCGAATGGGCTCTCCTGAGCAATGCCAGGATTAGCAGCCTGAGTACTTGCATGCGTATTCTCATGACGCTCTTTAACATTGTCTAAAAGATAATTTCTATTGATCCAAAGAATCGCTAAGACACAAACCTCCAGTAGTACTGCAGATAAGAATGCAATACGCCAATCGGCCAATTGAGCAATCGCCACCATGAAGGCTGGCGCAGCTGCCCACCCCAAGTACCCTGTGACACCATGCATTGAATAGGCATATGGAAGATTGGGTGGCGACACCTTGTGATTGATGAGTGTGTAGTCAACAGGATGAAAAATACCGTTACCGCAACCAGCAATGACCGCCCCCAATAAGAGCATGGCATAACCATTACTTTGGGAATACACCAGTGCTGCAATGACAAGCATGCTTATGCCGCTAAATAAAACTGGCCGAGCTCCAATACGGTCCACTAAAAAACCAGATGTAGCCTGAGCTACACAAGACACAACAAAGAAGACCGACATGAGTAAACCGAGTTCGGCATAACTCAATGCAAAAGCATCCTTCAACCATGGGAACATGGGAGGAAGCACTAAATGAAAGAAATGGGAGCTGCCGTGAGCTAGGCTAATGAGACCAATAACCCGGACATCACTGGCACGCCTACTAAGCGCAACAGTCATGTACCAAGTTTACTGGCGCAGGAATATTCCTGCTGAACTATATTTTGACTACTTAATGGACCTGACGGCTAAAGCTAAAGTCACCGGCTTTATCAACATCGACAGGCACTACATCCATGGGTCCAAACTTACCTTCCAAAATCATCTTAGATACTGGGTTTTCAATATGCTGCTGAATCGCCCGCTTAAGTGGCCTTGCTCCAAAGACTGGATCAAAACCCACCTCGGCAATCTTATTCAAGGCTGCATCACTGACCTCAAGCTGCATATCCACTTTTGCCAAACGATCTGACAAGTTCTTCAGCAAGATCTTCGCAATACTCGCAATATTGCCCTTGTCTAGACCATGGAACACTACGATTTCATCAATACGGTTTAAGAACTCAGGGCGGAAATGATTCTTTAGCTCTTCAAATACCGCTTCTTTAATTTCTGCTTGCTTCTTATCCACCATTGACTGAATTAAATGCGAACCAATATTGCTGGTCATGACGATGACGGTATTCTTGAAGTCCACGGTGCGACCTTGACCATCTGTTAGACGACCATCATCCAATACCTGCAAGAGAACATTAAATACATCTGGGTGAGCTTTCTCGATTTCATCAAACAAGATCACGCTATATGGATGACGACGAACTTGCTCGGTTAAATAACCACCCTCTTCGTAGCCAACGTAGCCCGGAGGCGCGCCGATTAAACGCGCCACGCTATGCTTCTCCATAAACTCACTCATATCAATACGAATGAGGTGATCTTCGCTATCAAACAAGAAGCCAGCTAGGGCTTTACAGAGCTCGGTTTTACCAACCCCGGTAGGCCCAAGGAATAAGAAGGATCCATAAGGACGATTCTCTTCAGCCAAACCAGCACGGGAACGACGAATAGCATCTGATACTGCGCGAATGGCCTCTTCTTGGCCAACCACACGCTTATGCAGCAGCTCCTCCATCTTGAGCAACTTATCGCGCTCACCTTGCATCATCTTTGATACCGGAATACCTGTTGCACGAGAAACCACTTCAGCAATTTCTTCGGCGCCAACTTGGGTGCGAAGTAACTTGTTCTTCACTACGCCATCTTTATCACCCTTAGCTTCGGCTGCAGCAGCAGACTTCAACTTAGCCTCAAGCTCAGGCAACTTACCATACTGCAACTCCGCAACTTTTTCCAACTTGCCATCGCGTTGTAACTTTGCAATATCTACCCTTACTTTCTCAATCTCCTCTTTCAGCTGAGCTGCGCCTAATACAGCGCCCTTCTCCGCTTTCCAAACCTCTTCTAAATCAGCATATTCAGCGCCTAGACGTTTAATTTCATCCTCAATGAGACCTAGGCGTTTTTGCGAAGCATCGTCCTTCTCCTTCTTAACCGCTTCGCGCTCAATCTTTAATTGAATCAGACGACGCTCCAGCCTATCCATCACCTCAGGCTTAGAATCAATCTCCATCCGAATGCGCGAACCCGCTTCGTCAATTAGGTCGATCGCCTTATCTGGCAAGAAACGATCCGTAATGTAGCGATGCGATAACTCAGCAGCCGCAACAATAGCTGGATCAGTAATTTCGATACCATGATGTAGTTCATAGCGCTCTTTAAGGCCTCGCAAGATGGCAATAGTTGCCTCGACGGTAGGCTCTTCCACCATCACTTTTTGGAAACGACGTTCCAGCGCTGGATCTTTTTCGATGTACTTACGATATTCGTCTAAGGTAGTTGCACCAATGCAATGTAATTCACCGCGGGCCAAGGCAGGCTTGAGCATATTTCCAGCATCCATTGCGCCATCACCTTTACCAGCACCTACCATCGTATGAATCTCGTCGATAAAGATAATGGTTTGACCTTCATCTTTGGCGACATCACTCAGAACAGCCTTGAGACGCTCTTCGAATTCACCGCGGTACTTGGCACCAGCCAATAACAAGGCCATGTCCAAGACCAAGACACGCTTATTTTTCAAAGTCTCAGGAACTTCACCATTAACAATACGCTGCGCTAAGCCTTCAACGATAGCAGTCTTACCAACACCTGGCTCACCAATGAGTACCGGATTGTTCTTGCCACGACGTTGCAAAATTTGAATGGTGCGACGAATCTCATCATCACGCCCAATGACTGGATCGAGCTTGCCCATGCGCGCGCGCTCAGTTAAATCGACTGTGTATTTCTTTAAGGCTTCACGTTGGCCTTCAGCATCCGCACTATTCACTGACTCTCCTCCGCGCACTAAATCAATAGCCGCTTCTAACGATTTACGATTTAATCCATTCTCACGAGCCACTTTACCGAGCTCACCTTTGTCATCAGCCACCACTAGCAAGAACAATTCGCCTGCAATAAATTGATCATTGCGCTTATTGGCCTCTTTTTCACATAGGTTGAGCCAGTTACTTAAATCACGGCCGACCTGCACTTCTCCACCCGTGCCTTGCACCTCAGGAAGATTGCCGATGATTTTCTCTGCGCCCTTTTCTAACCCAGAAACATTCACCCCAGCTCGGGTCAACAAACTCTTGGCGCCACCATCAGAATCACGCAACATTGCCAGCAATACGTGGGCAGGTTCAATATATTGATTATCTTTAGCTAAAGCGATACTTTGGGCCTCACTTAAGGCCTCCTGAAACTTGGTTGTTAATTTATCTATTCTCATTTTTGCACTCCATATATCTATCTATAGAATATAAGGGCATTAATGATAATTTCAAGCATCCAACGCACTTTTAACCCAAATTTGATCTATTTTGACCTGGCTTGTATACCTACTTGAGTGTGCAGATGGCACCTACTATGCCGGTATTACCAATCGTTTAGAGCATCGCCTAGACGCCCATAATTCGGGGCAAGGCGCTCGTTATACAAGATCACGCAGTCCAGTTGTCCTCTTAGCAACACAAGAACACCCCGACCGTTCTGAAGCCTCTAAAGCGGAGCTCCGCTTAAAGCGTTTACCAAGGTCTAAAAAACTCGCTTTTTTTGAGATTGAGATCGCCACCAAAACTGGGCACATTTAGCCAGAGCAATCTTTAAGCCAGCAATACAATATAGCCATAACAAAACCAATTATTTAACCGGACAACAATCATGCAACCAAAATGGGGAACCAGAGGAATGGCGGTAGCGCCACATTCTCTAGCATCAGAATCTGCTTTAGCTGTTTTACGAGAAGGCGGCAATGCCTTAGAAGCAATGGTTGCGGCTGCTGCAACTATTGCAGTGGTCTACCCCCATATGAACTCCATAGGCGGCGACTCGTTCTGGGTGATTCACTCCCCAGGCAAGGCTATGGGCGGAATTGACGCCTGCGGCGCAGCTGCTGGTTTGGCCACCAAACAATGGTATGCAGAACGCGGCATCACCAAAGCCATTCCATTTCGCGGTCCAGTAGCTGCCAATACGGTTGCAGGCACTATCTCTGGCTGGGGCGCAGCACACAAGCTCTCCAAGCAAGGGCTGGGTGGAAAACTACCGCTTTCACGCCTATTAGCTGATGCGATTCACTATGCAGAGGCCGGGACACCAGTTACTTTCAGCCAATCCAGCCTCACAGAAAAGAAGCGTCAAGAACTGAGTCCAATTCCAGGTTTCGCAGAGACTTTTTTAGTGGATGGCAAGGCGCCTGCCGTTGGTAGCATCTTTAAGCAAGAACGTCTTGCCAAAACCTTACGTCAGATTGCCAAAAAAGGGACGGATGATTACTACCGTGGCGAACTAGCTGAATCCCTAGCAGAAGAACTCACTGAACTGGGAAGCCCACTGAGATTAGACGACCTACACCGTCACGAGGCAAAACTCATAGACCCTCTTGAGCTCAAACATAGCAAGGGCAATGTCTACAACATGACTCCACCTACACAAGGTGTTGTCTCATTGATGATTATTGGCATCTTGGATCAATTGAACTTAAAACGCTTCAAAGTGGATAGCCCAGAATACGTTCACCACTGCGTTGAAGCCACCAAGCAAGCATTTAAGATTCGAGATCAGTTTGTAACAGACCCCGCGTACATGACAAAGAATGCGCAATCTTTCTTATCACCTGCGTTCCTGAAAAAGTTAGCCAAGAATATTGACCCTAATAAAGCGCTCCCATGGGGCCAGGGTAAAGGTCCTGCAGATACCATTTGGATGGGCGTAATTGATGGTGACGGTAATTGCGTTTCTTTTATTCAAAGTATCTATCATGAGTTTGGCGCAGGCATTGTGCTTCCCACCTCAGGAGTCAACTGGCAAAACCGCGGTTGCAGCTTTTCTCTTGACCCAAATACACTCAATCACCTTGAGCCCTATCGCAAGCCTTTTCATACCCTTAACCCAGCGATGGCCTTATTTAAAGATGGTCGCTCAATGGTTTATGGAACGATGGGTGGAGATGGACAACCTCAAACCCAGTGCGCAGTATTTACTCGAACAGCAACTTATGGCCTTGATCCACAGGATGCGATTAGTCGCCCACGCTGGTTGCTTGGCCGTACCTGGGGACAAACGAGTGATAGCTTAAAACTAGAATCACGCTTTGGTCCAGAAGTCGCAAAGAAACTTCAAGCTTTAGGTCATGAAATTGAAATGCTAGACGCCTTTGACGAAACTGTTGGCCATGCAGGCTGCATCATTCGTGATCCATCTGGAATATTGCAAGGGGGATGGGATCCCAGAAGCGATGGCGCTGTGAGCTCGTTCTAGTAGTGAGTATTGATCTTGTGCAATTAAAAAAGGCTACCGAATTGGTAGCCTTTTTTCTATACAATTTTTTACTACTTATGCAGCACGCGTCTTCATATACTTAGCGCGCATTGGGCGCAGTACGAAGAACGCTAGGATGGCTGCAGTAGCATCCAATACGATCATGATGGCAAATACTGGTATCCAGCTTTCAGTGACACCATGAATATAGGCTGCAACTGGAGCGCCGATAATGGAGCCAACACCTTGAGCCATGTACAAGAAGCCATAGTTTGTAGTGGCATGCTTTTGACCAAAAGTATCAGTCAAAGTAGATGGGAATAAAGAGAAAATCTCACCCCAACCAAAGAACACAATACCTGAGAGCAATACGAACATAACAGGATCTGAGCGTGTCATTACCCAAGCAAACATAGCAACTGCTTCTAAACCAAAAGCAATCGTCATTGTGTATTCACGTCCGATACGATCAGATACCCAGCCAAATATTGGACGAGTTAAACCATTGGTAACACGATCAATCGTTAAGGCTAAAGGTAAAGCAGCCATACCAAAAACCATGGCCGATGTAATACCAAAGTCTTTTGCAAATGCACCCATCTGAGAGATCACCATCAAACCTGATGTAGACATCATGGACATCATCAAAAACATGAGCCAAAAAACTGGTGTCTTTAACATTGTCTTTGGCGCAACTCCCGATGCAGCAGCCTCTTTTTGATCAGCTGTTTGCACACGATCAGCGTGAGGAACACGAATACCTTGTGCAGCCAATAGTCCAACAGCGCCAATAATGTAGCCAAAGAATGTCAACGTACCTTGAATACCCGTCTCAGTCAAACTAGCGGAAATTGGAAAAGTAGTCAGCAATGCGCCGATACCATAACCAGCAGCAACCATGCCCACAGCAAATCCACGATTATTTGGAAACCAACGAACCATCAAACCTACAACGCCGATGTAAACAATGCCGGTACCCAGTCCACCCAAAACGCCGTAGGTGAGGTAAAGATTGGATACGGTAGTAAGGTTAGCTGAAAGAACCCAGCTTGCGCCCGTCAGAATAGTGCCAATGGACAACAAAAGACGAGGGCCAAATTTATCAACTAAGTAACCCTGAAATGGTGAGAAGAAAGTCTGCAACACAATTAAGATTGAGAATGTGATTTGTAATTCGGTCAAAGTAACGCCAAGTTGACCCATGATTGGCTTAGTAAATAAAGCCCATACATATTGCGGACTAGAAATGGACATCATGCAAATCACGCCCAATGCTAATTGCACCCACTTCGACTTGAGGGGGTTCTTACTGGTACTTTCCGCACCCATTACAGCTGAAGTCATATGAATCTCCCATTTATTATTTAATCAAAATTTCTAAATACTTTTGTACATGCATTTTGATCTAAATTTGCGGGTAATTACTAAGGAATTCCCTTAGATGGTGCAGAAACGTTTATTTTGATGCGGCATGATGCACCAATAAAAACAAAAACCACCCCTAGGGGTGGTTCATCTTTTTAAATAGGAAGCCGCTTATGTAAAACGAGTTTGTTCTAGCATCCGGAAGCAGTTGCCGTGGGAACGCTCACACCATTAGTGCCAGGCAAACTAGACCACACAGGATTAGATGAGGTTACGGGCAGCATATAAGCCCAGTGCGTGAGGCCAGCCGTCCCATTGCCAGTTGACATCTGCATCAAAAATGTAGGTTGACCGCTAGATGTAGTTAACTGCCCAGAGCCTACGGTTAGGGATGATCCATAAAAACCAATAGATACTGAATTATTAGCCGTTACGGACCCCACTATTGTTGATGCTGACCAATTGGCACCATTGTTAGTGCTAGCAAAAGAGCAGCCTAATAAAAATCCCTGATTTACAGAAGTGATATGCCAAATAGTCTGATCGTTTACCGCACTAGTTTTTGGATTTCCCGAAGAGCTACATGCATAGGCTAACAGGTAATCAGTAGGCACATACCAATACGTATCCACAAAAGCAGAAAGATCTTTTGTTGCCAAAGTAGATGGGGTTGATTGCGCCTGTACGCTATCACCCGCACCGCAACCAGATAGACCTACTGCAGAAAGTATCGACATACAAAATAAGAGCTTACTGACTGCGGCATGTTTCATTATTTCTTCCATTTAGATAGAGCTACCTCATCTGTAACCCGAGCATCAACCCAGCGAGAACCTTCGGGGGTATCTTCTTTTTTCCAGAACGGGGCTGCAGTCTTGAGGTAGTCCATGATGAACTCGCAGGCAGCAAATGCCTCGCCCCTGTGTGCGCTAGTGACTGCCACCAATACGATTTGATCTTCGGGCAACAAAGGCCCAACACGATGGATCACTAATGTTTGATAAATGTCCCAGCGTGCTTTGGCTTGATCCAGAATTTCCTGTAGCGCTTTTTCAGTCATGCCGGGGTAATGCTCAAGCGTCATGCTCTTTACTTGGCTGCCGTCATTCATATCTCGCACGGCACCCAAAAAAGAAACTACCGCACCTACTCGTGGGTCACCCTTGCGTAGCGCTGCTATTTCAGCACTAAGGTCAAAATCGCTTTCTTGGATTTTGATTGGCATATCAGCCCCCAGTTACCGGAGGAAAGAAAGCAATTTCTGCACCATCTTGCAATGCTGTATTTGCATCAACCATGTGTTGGTTCAAGGCGCAACGCAAGACTTTGCCATCCGCCAAGACTTCAGACCATGGATTGCCACGTTCAATAAGGTGTGTTCTGAGATCGGCAATGGTTTTTACTGTCGCCGGGATGGCAATACTCTCTTGCGAGATGCCAAGCGCTTCACGTAGTGAGGCAAAGAATCGTAATTCGAGTTTCATAAACTAATCGTAAACCGATTATTTGAGGAGTGCATCAAAAGGGATGTACTTCACCAGATCACCAGCTTTAATTGGCTGATTTGGCGGACAATCCACCAAGCCATCACCCCAGGAAGCACTAGTGAGAACGCCAGAGCTTTGATTAGGAAATAAATCAAGCCCCCCATTGCTATTCAATTTGACGCGTAAGAACTCATTGCGTCGATCAGCTTTCAACCAATCAAAATCTGCTCGCATGAAGTAGGACTGTGGAAGCCTGGCTTCGCGTCCCTGCAATTTGAGAATAAAAGGGCGTACAAATAACAAGAAGGTGACAAAGCTGGATACAGGATTGCCTGGCAAACCAATAAACCAGGCCTCACCATCTTTAGGGTCATCTGATTTACGTACCGCACCAAAGGCGAGCGGCTTACCAGGCTTGATAGCGATCTGCCATAAATCTAATCTTCCTTCAGCTGTCACTGCAGGCTTGATGTGGTCTTCTTCGCCAACCGATACACCACCAGAAGTGATGATTAAATCGTGATCTTTGCTAGCTTTACGCAATGCATCACGTGTCGCATCCAGGCGATCCGGGACAATACCTAAATCAGTCGCATCGCATCCCAAGGATTTTAGGCAAGCCAACAAGGTATCTCGATTCGAGTTGTAAATGCCACCTGGCTTTAGAGGCTCGCCCGGAAGAGCTAACTCGTCACCCGTAAAAAAGGCAGCCACCTTAACGCGACGTTTAACGCTTAAGTGAGTCAAACCTGCTGAAGCAGCCACACCCAACTCCTGTGGGCGCAAGAAAGCACCTGCAGTGAGAGCAGTTTTTCCAGCCGTGAGATCTTCGCCTTTGCGACGAATCCACTGACCTGCTGTTGGAGTAATATTGATAATCACTTGACCGCCTTCACCCTCTAGCGAACAATCCTCTTGCATCACGACTGCATCAGCACCTGGAGGCACAGGGGCTCCCGTAAAAATTCTGGCAGCAGTGCCGGACTCCAACGGGGCTCCCATCGATCCAGCCGGAATACGTTGAGCAATCTTGAGTGTTTTCCCTGGAGTGGCGGTATCAGCAGAGCGAACCGCATATCCATCCATCGCAGTGTTATCGAGCGGAGGTACATCCACTAGGCTATTGACGTTTTCAGCGAGCACTCGGCCCAATGCAGCCTGCATGGCAACCTTCTCACTCT
The DNA here is from genome assembly GCF_018687815.1 of Polynucleobacter sp. JS-JIR-II-b4. NCBI lineage: Bacteria > Pseudomonadati > Pseudomonadota > Betaproteobacteria > Burkholderiales > Burkholderiaceae > Polynucleobacter > Polynucleobacter sp. JS-JIR-II-b4. The sequence goes on along the minus strand of NZ_CP061306.1, from coordinate 490,847 downwards.
CACCAACAGTTTGAGCATGCGAGAGTAAATGATCTAAAGCCTGCTGCGCAGTCAACATTGGTGGCTTTGTCATAAGATTATTTTTAATGCCTGAATTTTCTAGGTTAAAAATTAACTTAGATGTTTAGTAATAAAAGCTTTAACTTGATTTACATCGGCATCGATATTCTCTACGCGCTGTGGCTTTGATTTGATATCTTTAAATGCTGGTGGGCATTCAGCTGGTCGGCCTAAGGCAATTTCAATCGTTTCTTCGAACTTTATGGGGAGCGCTGTCTCGAGCACGATCATCGGGATTCCGGCTTGCAAATGCTCACGAGCCACTTTTACGCCATCAGCGGTATGGGTATCAATCATTACACCGTAGCGCTTGTCAATATCACGAATCGTTTCTAGGCGATTCTCATGCGTGCTACGACCAGATTGGAACCCGTATTTACCAAGCTCTTTAAAGATGGATTCTTTCGAGATATCAAACCCACCCGCCTCATCAACCTGCTTAAACATAGCAGCAGTCGCTTTACCATCTTGACCCATGAAATCAAATACGAAGCGCTCGAAGTTACTAGCTTTAGAGATGTCCATCGAAGGGCTGGAAGTATGCAATGTCTCAGCGGACTTGCGGGCACGATAAACGCCTGTGGAGAAGAATTCATCCAACACATTATTTTCGTTGGTGGCAACAATAAGATGCTCGATAGGTAAACCCATCATGCGGGCGATATGGCCAGCACAGACATTACCGAAGTTGCCGGAAGGCACCGTGAATGAGACTTTTTCAGAGCTGGACTTAGTAGCCAATAGATGGCCTTGGAAGTAGTACACCACCTGAGCCACAACACGACCCCAATTAATAGAGTTCACTGTACCGATTTGGTTCTTCGCTTTAAAGGCATGGTCATTGCTGACTGCCTTAACAATATCCTGGCAGTCATCGAAGACGCCAGCTACTGCTAAGTTAAAAATATTGGGGTCTTGCAAGGAATACATTTGCGCCGACTGAAAGGCGCTCATCTTGCCAAGCGGTGACAGCATAAATACTTTCACACCCTCTTTACCACGCATTGCATACTCAGCAGCACTACCCGTATCACCAGAAGTAGCACCCAAAATATTGAGCTGCTGCCCTTTTTTCTTTAAGGCGTACTCAAAAAGATTACCCAGCAATTGCATAGCCATGTCTTTAAAAGCCAACGTTGGGCCATTTGAAAGACTCAATAGCCCAATGCGTGCTCCCTGCTCTTCGCCAAGCCAATGCAAAGGCGTGATGTCTTTAGCGTCATCTTGTGCACGGCCATTGCAGTAGACCTGCTCGGTATACGTTTTACGCAAGATTGCACGCAAATCTGCTTCGGGAATATCGTCGCAATACAGACTCAATACTTCATAAGCGAGATCTGCATATGACAAGCCACGCCAAGAATCTAGTTGCGCTGCAGTGACTTGCGGGTATTGAGTAGGTAAATACAAGCCGCCATCAGGCGCCAATCCACCCAACAAAATTTCTAAGAAGGATTGTTGTGGACTATTGCCACGAGTAGATTGGTAACGCATATATTTTGCTGAGTTTTACTTAAGACAGATTTTCTAAACGGATCTTCACCACTTCGCCAGCAACTGTCTTGAGATTCTGAATCTCTTTAATCGCGGCAAGCATGTTCTTTTCTTTAGTCTCGTGAGTTAAAGCCACCAAATCAGTTTGACTTTCACCCTCATCAGCTTCTTTTTGCAAGAGTGCGTCAATGGAAACGCCATGCGATGCCAAAATCTTAGTGATATCAGCTAATACGCCAGCTTGATCAGCTACACGCAAGCGCAGATAGTAACTAGTAGTGATCTCGCCAATAGGGAGCACTGGTGTGTCATGAACAGCATCTGGCTGGAAGGCCAAGTAAGGTACGCGATGTTCAGCGTCAGCGCTTAGCAAACGAGTGATATCCACTAAGTCAGCAATCACTGCAGAAGCGGTTGGCTCAGAGCCTGCGCCTTTGCCGTAATACAAAGTCGTTCCAACGGCATCGCCAAATACTTGCACAGCATTCATGGCGCCCTCAACGTTTGCAATCAAACGCTTCGAAGGAATGAGAGTTGGGTGAACACGCAACTCAACACCAGTTGACGTTTTCTTGGCAATACCAAGCAACTTAATGCGATAGCCTAATTGCTCTGCATACTTTATATCAATTGCATCTAATTTAGTGATGCCTTCGATGTGTGCTTTTTCAAACTGCATTGGAATACCAAACGCAATCGCACTCATGATGGTCGCTTTATGAGCAGCATCAACACCTTCAATATCAAAAGTCGGATCCGCTTCTGCATAGCCTAGGCGTTGGGCTTCTTTAAGTACTGTTGCGAAATCCAAACCTTTGTCGCGCATCTCTGACAAGATGAAATTGGTTGTGCCGTTAATGATGCCGGCAATCCATTCGATACGGTTTGCTGTTAAGCCTTCACGCAAGGCTTTAATAATGGGAATGCCACCAGCTACAGCGGCTTCAAAGGCAACCATCACGCCTTTAGCATGCGCCGCCTTAAAGATTTCGTTACCGTGAACAGCAATCAATGCTTTATTAGCTGTAACTACATGCTTACCTGCGGCAATTGCCTCAAGAACCAAGTCTTTAGCGATGCCATAACCACCAATAAGCTCAACAACGATGTCGATCTCTGGGTTATTGATCACGGCACGGGCATCACTTACCACTTGTGCGCGGTCTTTAACTAATTCTTTGGCACGTTCTACATTTAAATCAGCAACTGTATTAATGCGAATGCCGCGCCCAGCACGACGAGTAATTTCATCTTGGTTACGCTCGAGAACAGTGAATACGCCACCACCAACAGTGCCAATACCTAACAGACCTACTTGAATCGGTTTCATGATGCCTTTGCTGCAGTTGAAGAAGCCTTACGGCTGTGCTTATTACGATAACGCTCCAGAAAACGAGCAAGGCGGCTAATAGCCTCCTTGAGCACATCTTCGTGAGGCAAGAACACTACACGGAAGTGATCAGGTTTGCCCCAGTTAAAACCGGAGCCCTGCACTAACAATACTTTTTCTTCTTTTAAAAGATCAGCAACAAATTGTTGATCATCTTCAATTGGATAAACCTCAGGATCTAGCTTTGGAAATAAATACAAAGCAGATTTTGGTTTCACGCAAGTCACGCCTGGAATATCAGTTATGAGTTTCCATGCAAGATCACGTTGCTTTGCAAGGCGACCGCCCTCACCCACTAAATCATTAATACTTTGGTAACCACCCAATGCTGTTTGAATCGCATACTGACCTGGCACGTTCGCACACAAGCGCATTGAGGCCAACATATTGAGGCCCTCGATATAGTCACGGACCATTTCTTTATCGCCTGAAACCACCATCCAGCCAGCACGGTAGCCGCAGGAACGGTAATTTTTAGAAAGGCCATTGAAGGTAATAATGACTACATCGGTAGACAAAGAAGCTAATGAGAGATGCTTCTCGCCGTCGTACAGCATCTTGTCGTAAATCTCATCCGCAAACAAAATCAAACCATGCTCACGAGCAATTTGAGTTAACTCAAGCAATACTTCTTTAGAGTAAATCGCACCAGTAGGATTGTTTGGATTAATCACCACAATCGCTTTGGTACGCGGTGTAATTTTTTTACGAAGATCGCTTAAATCTGGCGCCCACTCTTTGGATTCATCACAAAGATAGTGCACTGGTGTGCCACTCGACAAACTGACTGCAGCAGTCCAAAGCGGGTAATCTGGTGTTGGGACCAATACCTCATCACCATCATTTAAGAGTGCATTCATCGACAGAACGATGAGTTCAGAAACACCATTGCCGGTATAGACATCATCCAAGGTCACGCCTTGAATGCCCTTTTCTTGGCAATACTGCATGATGGCTTTGCGAGCAGCAAAGATTCCCTTGGAATCCGAATAAGCTGACGCGTTGCTTAAATTGCGAATCATGTCCAACTGAATCTCTTCAGGGGGATCAAAACCGAAAACCCCTACGTTTCCGATGTTTAATTTGATGATTTTGTGGCCCTCTTCCTCCATGCGCTGAGCAAGCTCAAGCACCGGCCCACGTATGTCATAACAGACGTTATCGAGCTTTTGGGACTTTAGGATCGGTTTCACAATAAATTTAAGGGTAAGTTCTTGAAATATGAGAAAAAACAGCTAGCTATAATCCACATAATTATGACAGAGAGTCCACTTGAAGCTTCAATCTGACCCCCATTCCGGAGCGAATACGATCACTGGCTATGGCGATGGCTACGTAGAGATCAATAAGATCCCTTACGACCATGCAGTCCTACTCAGCTCGGACGGCGCCATCTCTAACTGGTCTGCGCAAACATTTGATAGCTTAGAAGCCAGTCATTTCGCGCAAATGGTTGATTTAAAACCAGAATTAATCCTCATCGGGACCGGTAGCCGTCAGCGCTTTCCCAAGCCAGAACTCCTTAAATCCTTGATTGAGGCCAAAATTGGCTTTGAAATCATGGATTCTCAAGCCGCCTGCCGCACCTACAACATCCTAGTCGGCGAGGGTCGTCAGGTCGTGCTTGCCCTGATTGTGGAACCTACTTAATGCAATTTGGCCAAATTCGGCAGTCATCAGCCCTGCACCCAGGAAAGATTTTGCTGCTGGTCATTATTTACGGCTTGCTTTGGTTTGGCACCCTCAATTACCGCCACCTCATCCCATCCGATGAAGGCCGCTATGCAGAAATAGCCCGAGAAATGCTGTTTACCGGTGATTGGATTACTCCGCGTTACAACGGTTACAAGTATTTTGAAAAACCCCCTCTTCAGGCTTGGGCAACTGCCGCCGCATTTCAGGCATTTGGTATTGGCGATTGGCAAGCGCGCCTTTGGACAGCGCTAACGGGTTTCCTAACTATTCTTTTGGTCGGCTTTACTGGTGCGCGCATCTTCAACCCGAGAGCAGGATGGTTGGCTGCTGTTGTATTGGCATCGAGCCCAATGTGGATTATCAGTGGTCACCTCAATTCGCTCGACATGGGTTTGTCCTCATTTTTAGTGGGAGCCCTATGTAGTCTCTTGCTTGCACAAACTTCTCATAACAAAATTAATTGTCGCAACTGGATGTGGGCTTGCTGGATTTTTATGGCGCTAGCAACGCTATCCAAAGGCGTTATTGGTGCAGCGATTCCTGCAATGGTTTTTATTGCTTATTCCATCAGTACATGGGACTGGAAAATCTGGGCGCGCTTACGTTTATTTAGCGGAACTATTTTTTTCTTAGCTATCACTGCCCCTTGGTTTGTATTGGTTGCGCAACGCAATCCCGAGTTTCTAGAGTTCTTCTTTATTCACGAACATCTGCAGCGCTTCACACAAGATGATCACAGCAGAACTGGCCCGATTTACTACTTTGTACCGTTACTCCTGATTGGCTTACTCCCCTGGTTTCTACAGGTCCCCGGGGCCATTGCACAAGCATGGAGCGAGCGCCGTCGTGAGTTCTCAGCAGGCTGGTTATTAGTTTGCTGGTTTGCCGTGATCTTTGCATTCTTTAGCGTATCGCACTCCAAGCTACCGGGTTACATCATCCCCATTTTCCCAGCGCTCGCTTTAATTATTGGCAATCGTTTAGATCGCTTACTTGGTCACACCAACACCATGGCATTGCCATGGAAATTACAGACACTTTGCTTTGCAATTTTAGGGTGTATTGGATTTTTCTTTTTAGACGCCATCGGTAAACAAGCAAGACCTGATGAGATTGAAGCTTATGCGCAATATACCTATTGGGTGATTGCTGCAATAGTAGCACTTGTCAGTTTTAGCGCTTACGCTGCATGGCAAAGCAAGCGCAATGGTATTCAAAGTATTGTCAGTTTTGCTTGTGGGTTCTTTCTCTGTGCGATCATCGCGGGAACAGGTCACGAGACATTGGGTCGCGCAGTTTCTGGTATCGATCTAGTAGAGCGAGTCAAAGCCTCTATTCCAGAAAAAGTGAACTTTTATTCAGTGCGTCTTTTAGATCACACCGTGCCTTTCTATTTAAGCAGAACGATGATCATGGTTGAATCACCCGATGAGCTTGAGTTTGGGGTTCATCAAGAGCCAGAACTTTGGATGCCGACATTAGACGCCTTTATTACCCGCTGGCAAGAAGATCAAACGGCTTACGCCATCATGGTTCCAGAGCAGTTTGATGCGCTTAAGACTCAGGGCTTCCCAATGCAGGAAGTCGATCGTGATTCACGCAGGGTCATTGTCAAGCACCCAGATATCTCGCAGTAATATAGGACACCATGTCAAACTTCATCCCCTTCACACGCCCTAGCTTCAATCAAGAAACCATTGATGCTGTTTCAGAGGTATTGCGTTCAGGATGGGTGACATCTGGACCGAAATTGGCCGAGTTTGAAGCTGCTTTAAGCCAATACTTTGGCGGTCGTCCGGTACGCTGTTTTGCCAATGGCACCGCAACCATGAAAATCGCCCTACAAGTTGCTGGCATTGGCAATGGTGACGAAGTCATCACCACCCCAATTTCTTGGGTGGCAACTTCTAATGTGATTTTGGGTGTTGGTGCAAAACCAGTATTTGTGGATATCGATCCCGTTACACGCAATATTGATCTCAATAAAGTTGCTGCCGCAATCACACCTAAGGCGCGCGCGATCATGCCTGTCTATTTGGCAGGTCTGCCCGTTGATATGAATCAGCTCTACGCATTAGCCAAACAATACAAACTTCGCGTGATTGAGGATGCAGCCCAGGCTTTTGGCTCACAGTGGCAAGGCAAGAAGATTGGTAGCTTTGGTGACCTGGTGAGCTTTAGCTTCCAGGCCAACAAGAACCTCACCACTGTTGAGGGTGGCTGCCTTGTTCTCAATAATTTCGATGAAGCAAAACTGGCTGAGAAATTCCGCCTCCAAGGATTAACTCGTCAAGGCATGGATGGCATGGATGTAGACGTATTGGGTGGCAAAGATAACTTGACCGATGTGAATGCAGCTATCGGCCTTGAACAGCTCAAGCAACTTCCCTCTTATCAAACACGTCGCGCTGAACTCGCGCGCCAATACTTTGATGTACTTCGTGCGAAATTGAAATCAGCTGGATTGGAAAGCCTACATTTAGAACTTCCAGTAGAAAATTTCACTGATAGTAACTGGCATATGTTTCAAGTTGTTCTGCCACTTGAGCAGCTCAACACTAATCGCGCCCAAGTGATGACCGAGTTAAAAGACCTGGGTATTGGCACTGGCGTTCATTACCCCGCAATCACTGGGTTCACTCTCTATAAAAACCAGGGCTACAAAACTTCAGACACTCCGATAGCCGAACGCATTGGTCGATCCATTCTGACTCTCCCCTTATTTCCGGCAATGGCAGATGAAGATATTGGCCGTATAGCCAGTGGATTGGTCGGAATTCTGCAGAAATACCGCAAAAACTAGCGTTCCTGGGTTAAACCCAAAGAATCAGGCAAAATTGCAGCATGACTGCAAATTTAGTTGCCAACCCAACACTCAGCATTGTTATTCCCGTTTACAACGAGGAAGATGGTCTTCAGGCTCTATTTGATCGCCTTTATCCGGCATTGGATGCCCTGGCTGCCAAACGCAAGGTCACCTACGAGATCGTATTTGTGAATGACGGCAGCAAAGATCGTTCTGCCGGCATTCTTTCCAAGCAAGTGGAGTTACGTCCTGATGTAACTCGTGCAGTTTTATTTCACAGTAACTTTGGCCAACATATGGCCATCATGGCTGGATTTGAATACACCAAAGGTGAACACATCATTACTTTGGATGCAGACCTACAAAATCCTCCTGAAGAAATTGATGCATTGACTGAGCAGTTATTAAAAGGTCATGATTACGTGGGCACTATTCGCGCCGATCGTCGGGATAGCTTCTTTAGAAAATTTGCTTCACGGGCTATGAATCGCTTGCGTGAAAATATTACGCGCATCACGATGACTGATCAAGGTTGTATGTTGCGTGGATATAGCCGTCGCATTGTTGACTTAGTCCGCCAATGTGATGAAAGCAATACCTTTATCCCGGCACTGGCTTATACCTTCTCCGCAAATCCAGTTGAAATTACCGTCAAACACGAAGAGCGTTTTGCGGGTGAGTCCAAATACAGCTTGTATCAACTCATTCGTTTAAATTTTGACTTAGTCACTGGGTTCTCTGTCATGCCGCTGCAGATTTTCTCAATACTGGGCATGCTTCTCTCCCTTGCTGCTGGCAGCTTGTTTGCCTACCTGCTAGTTCGCCGCTTCGTTCTAGGCGCTGAGGTTGAGGGTGTATTTACCCTCTTCGCCCTGACCTTCTTCCTAATTGGTGTGATGCTCTTTGGGCTCGGACTTTTAGGTGAATACATTGGCCGCATCTACCAGCAAATCCGCAAACGTCCACGCTATGTGGTGCAAACCGTTTTAGAGAAAAAATAATTGCACGCAGTCGTCTTTGCCTATCATGATGTTGGCGTCAACTGCCTCAAAGCACTTCTCAATGCGGGTATAAAAGTCGATCTAGTAGTAACTCATCAAGATGACCCTAATGAGAATGTTTGGTTTGGGAGCGTTGCAAAACTCTGTCAAGAAAAAAATATTTCTTGCATCACTCCAAGCGCTAATGAATTAATAGATTTAGTTCCCAAGCTTCAAGCTTTAGCGCCTGACTATATTTTTTCTTTCTACTATCGCTTCATGATTCCGGAACAGATTTTGGCTTGCGCCAAAATTGCCGCACTTAATATGCATGGCTCACTACTCCCAAAATATCGTGGGCGTGCGCCAGTGAATTGGGCCATCCTGCATGGCGAAACAGAGACCGGCGCAACTTTACACGTTATGGAAGCAAAACCGGATGCGGGAGATATTGTTGGGCAAGCAGCCGTCAGCATCGGCCCAGATGAAACCGCTACGGATGTATTTGGCAAGGTCAGTCAGGCTGCCGTCAGCGTAATCGATCAAGTCTTGCCAAGCCTTTTAATGGGAACTGTTCCCCGCAAGGCAAATCAGCTCCAAAAAGGGAGCTATTTTGGCGGTAGAAAGCCTGCAGATGGCCAAATTCACTGGAATCAGACCGCCAAACAGGTCCATGACCTGGTTAGGGCTGTTGCACCCCCTTATCCAGGCGCCTTTACTGTTCACGAGGGGAAGGCCATGATTGTGGCCCGTACCAGCTTAAACGGTCCATTTCCGAGCAAGCTCAATCTTGGGGTTTGCGGCATCCAAGTGGTTGATAATCGGGTATTCGGCATTTGTGGCGACCATCAAGTAGTTGAAGTATTGGAATGGTTTCCAGCAAGCAAATAAATTAGATTAAAACGAGGCAGTAGAGATGAAAAAAGTACTCATTCTTGGTGTTAACGGTTTTATTGGTCACCACCTTTCCAAGCGCATTCTTGAGACAACAGACTGGGATGTCTACGGCATGGATATGCAAAACGATCGTCTTGGTGACTTAGTTAATCATCCGCGCATGCACTTCTTTGAAGGTGACATCACGATCAATAAAGAGTGGGTCGAATATCACATTCGCAAATGCGATGTCATCTTGCCCTTAGTGGCCATTGCAACTCCGGCAACCTATGTTCAACAGCCACTCAAAGTATTTGAGCTTGACTTCGAAGCCAATCTCCCAATCGTGCGCTCTGCCGTTAAGTACAAAAAGCATTTGGTATTCCCATCAACTTCTGAAGTGTATGGAATGTGTGAGGATGGCGAATTTGATCCCGCTAAATCCAATATGGTTTATGGCCCAATCAACAAGCCACGCTGGATCTACGCCTGTTCTAAACAATTGATGGACCGTGTGATCTGGGGCTATGGCATGGAAGGCTTACGCTTTACCCTCTTCCGCCCATTTAACTGGATTGGCCCTGGCTTAGATAGCATCTACACACCAAAAGAAGGCTCTTCCCGCGTTGTGACTCAGTTCTTAGGTCACATCGTTCGTGGTGAATCCATTAACGTTGTTGACGGTGGCGCCCAGAAACGCGCCTTTACTTATATTGACGATGGCATCGATGCTTTAATGCGCATCATCGACAACAAAGATGGTGTTGCCAACGGCAAAATCTACAACATCGGCAACCCAAAGAACAATCACTCTATTCGCGAACTTGCTAATCAGATGTTGGAAATCGCTCGCAGCATTCCTGAGTATGCAAAGAATGCGAATGAAGTGAAGATTGTAGAAACTACTTCTGGCGCTTACTATGGCGAAGGCTATCAAGACGTTCAAAATCGTGTTCCAGCAATTGATAACACGATGAGCGAACTAGGCTGGAAACCAACTACTACGATGTCTGATGCGCTCAAGAATATTTTTGAAGCCTATCGCGAAGATGTAGAAAAAGCCCGCACTTTAGTAGACAAAGAATAAGCGAAAGTAAATTCAAAGGTACATGGCTAAGATTGCTCTCAAGGTTGATGTTGATACCTTACGCGGGACTAAAGAAGGCGTACCCAATCTTGCTCGTACTCTAGAGCGTTTTGGTCTTAAAGCCACCTTCTTATTTAGCCTTGGTCCTGACCATACCGGCTGGGCCTTAAAGCGCGTCTTTCGTCCGGGCTTTCTAAAGAAAGTCAGTCGTACTTCAGTCGTTGAGCACTACGGCATTAAGACGCTCTTGTACGGAGTGCTTCTTCCGGGCCCCGATATTGGCAAGAAAGCTGCAGCAGAAATGCGTGCAATTGACAAAGCAGGTCATGAAACAGGTATTCATACTTGGGATCACGTTGCCTGGCAAGACGCAGTTCGTAATCAAGATGCACCTTGGACAAAAACGATGATGCAAAAAAGTTGGGATCGTTTTGTAGAAATCTTTGGGCATGCGCCAGTAACTTATGGTGCTGCTGGTTGGCAAATGAACGATGCCGCCTTTGAGCAACTCGATCAATGGGGCATTGCTTACTCCTCTGACGGTAGAGCTGAACCCAATCTCATGCCTTATCGCCTTGCACTGCCTTCAGGAAAAGCGAAGCATGTTCAGTACCCAACAACACTCCCGACCTTTGATGAACTTATTGGCATCGATGGCGCAGATGAATTTGGCGTAGTCAAAAAGTTATTAGAGATCACCCAAAGCAATCCAAATGACCAAGTCTTCACGCTCCATGCTGAACTAGAGGGACAAAAGCTATTGCCTGCGTTCGAGCAACTCCTAGCTGGATGGCTAAATCAAGGCCACGACCTCGTCACCATGGGTGAGCTTCACAAATCCTGGGAAGCCACCAAGCAACTCGATAAAATAGCTGTACTACCGCTGACCTGGGGTGAAATACCCAATCGCAGCGGCGACTTAATCATTCAAAATAACTAGACCTCAGAGACAATAACCAACAAAGGATCATCATGACAGTAGCCATCGGTCAACCTATGCCACAGTGCGCGATTCCAGCAACTTCTGGATTAATGTTTTCACCTGCGTCTGCAAAAGGTAAAAAGCTGGTCCTCTACTTCTACCCTAAAGATATGACCCCAGGCTGCACAGCTGAGTCCGGAGAATTTAGAGACAACATTGAAGCATTCACTAAAGCCAATACTCTGGTGGTAGGTGTATCCCGAGATAGCCTCAAGTCACATGACAATTTCCGGAGCAAACTAGAACTCCCGTTTGAGCTAGTTGCTGACACGGAAGAAAAGCTTTGCCAGATCTTTGGCGTTATGAAGATGAAGAATATGTATGGCAAACAAGTCCGTGGCGTCGAGCGCAGCACCTTCCTATTTGACTCCGCCGGCAAACTCGCAAAAGAGTGGCGCGGCCTGAAGGTTCCGGGTCATGTGACAGAGGTATTACAAGCTGCTCAAGCCACTAAATAATTTTTACAACAATTTGATCTGAGGTGCTTGCAAACCCCAAAATTTGGGGTAAAGTGATTCATATGCACCGTAAACGACGGGAAAGTCTGACAATCCGTTTGAATCAGAAACCTGAATATCTCAGATCAGGTACGGGGAGCAACCCCCTCCGTTTTTCAGACCTTAATACAACCAGTTTCGTAATAAACCGTCAATGCAATCCGCTTGGCGGTTTTTTCTTTTAGGAGAGTCCATGCCACTGCCCCCAATCCCCACTCAAATTGCTGATCAAGTCAAACTCAGTCGCAAAGATACTCCCGACTTAAAGAAACGCCCTGCTCAAGCAAAACCAGTGGTAGTGGAAGCCGTTGATTGGACTAATGACGCAGAGGAAGATTTATCTGCTGCAGAAGTAGCTCTTGAAAAGATCAAAGCGGATCATCGCCCCACTTCGAGCGCACGAAACGAAAGTAAAGCACCTACACCCGCAAAACCTAAACGTGTAATTCGTACTGGACCGCCGAGCTTATTTGTTCTCGATACCAACGTATTGATGCATGATCCAAGCTCGCTATTCCGTTTCTCCGAGCACGATCTCTATCTGCCAATGACCACTCTTGAAGAGCTGGACAATCACAAAAAAGGTATGACCGAGGTAGCCCGCAATGCTCGTACAGTTAGTAGATCATTGGATCAACTGATTGCCGGAACAAGTGGCACATTAGATGAAGGCATTCCACTGAATAAGTTAGGCAACCAAGATGTCACCGGTCGCCTCTTCTTCCAAACTAAATTCTCCACACAAGCATTACCGGAGGGCTTGCCCGAAGGTAAGGGCGACAACATGATTTTGGCAGTAGTCAGTGAGCTGCAAAAAACTCGCAAAGGGCAAGAAGTAGTGTTGGTATCGAAAGATATCAATATGCGCATCAAAGCCCGCGCACTTGGCTTACCGGCTGAAGACTATTTCAATGACCAAGTTTTAGAAGATCGTGACTTGATGTATGCCGGAGTCATGCAACTGAATGCAGACTTCTGGCCTAAACATGGCAAGGATATGGAAAGCTGGGCTGATTCTAAATCCGGCACGATGTTTTATCGAGTTACCGGGCCATCCGTACAAAGCATGCTGGTCAATCAGTTTGTCTATCAAGAAAATCCTGATGGCTCCACGCCTTTCTACGCACAGGTTAGAGAAATTAATGGCAAGACTGCTCTCCTGCAAACTTTAAGAGACTTCTCGCACCAAAAGAACAATGTTTGGAGTGTTACTGCACGCAACCGAGAGCAGAACTTTGCCATGAATCTGCTCATGAATCCGGATGTGGATTTTGTGACTTTATTGGGTCAGGCAGGAACTGGTAAAACCTTGTTAGCATTGGCTGCCGGACTTGAGCAGGTTCTCGATAGCAAACGCTATAACGAAATCATCATTACTCGTGCCACAGTGCCTGTAGGCGAAGATATTGGCTTCCTACCTGGTACCGAAGAAGAAAAGATGCAACCTTGGATGGGTGCATTTGACGACAATCTCGAGGTATTACAGCGCAACGAAGATGGCGGTCCCGGTGAATGGGGTCGCGCTGCAACCCAAGAGTTGATTCGCTCCCGTATTAAAGTAAAGAGCATGAACTTCATGCGCGGCAGAACTTTTGTCAGCAAGTTTGTCATCATTGATGAGGCGCAAAACTTAACCCCTAAACAAATGAAGACTTTGGTAACCCGTGCAGGTCCTGGAACCAAAATCATTTGCTTGGGTAATATCGCTCAGATTGATACGCCTTACCTAACAGAAGGCTCCTCTGGTTTAACTTATGTGGTGGATCGCTTCAAAGGCTGGCGTCACGGCGGTCATGTGACATTGGCTCGCGGTGAGCGCTCACGCCTTGCGGATCATGCTGCTGACGCACTCTAAGCAATCCCTCTCATGCCGCACTCTTCTTGGGTGCGGCATTTTTATTTGTAGCTTACTCATCCTAAGCGGATGCAGCACATTCAGCGGTAAATCAGGATCCTCTTCAAAAGTTTCTCAATTCAAACAAGATACTAGTGTTGGCACTGAAGATATCTCCATTGCAGCCGTAGGCTTAGTGGACGTGCCCTATCGATATGGTGGCAATACCCCAAAAGGTGGTTTTGATTGCAGTGGGCTGATTATGTATGTCTATAACAAAGCGGCCGGGGTAAAACTACCGCGCACTATTCAATTAATGAGCACCAAAGGTAGAAGCATTGAAGGGCAACCTCCCGCACCAGGTGATTTAGTATTCTTCAATACCACTGGTGAGAAATATTCTCATGCTGGAATCTATGTGGGGCAAGGCAGATTTGTGCATGCCCCGAGTGCAGGCGGAACGGTGCGTCTCGATTACATCACTTCACCCTATTGGGCGGCAAAGTTTACTGAAGCACGTCGCGTAGTACCTCAGTAATCGCGCAAGGGTTATATCAGGTCTGCTTTAGAAACGAGTCTGCAGACCAATTCTTCCGGAGTAAGCCTGATAAGTTCCCACTAAGGAGTTATCAACAGCTAAGTTCAGAAACAGATTAGTGTCTTTTGTGATGCGTGCATTTAATTCAGCATCTACAGTCATCCAGCGTGAGTTTGCTTGCGACTGAAAAGTGATCGGATTAACACCATAGAGCGAAGCCATAGTCGTGCTGGTGCCTGCATTAAAGATACTCCAATAGCTGGCACGCAAATACGCAAAGATGGGAGTGCTACCAACAACATCCTTATGACCAGCTAATAAACCTAAACGGCCACGAGTCATCTCACTTTTATTAAAGTTCACTTGACCGTAGGCATCAGTAGCATTATTCATGCCAATGGCGTCATACACGATTTGAGCTTGCGGAGAAATTAAGAACTTATCGAAGTTCCAGCGACCGCCACCCTCAAGGGATCCAGTAAAGCCAGATCCTTGTGTTCTGAGCTGCGCACCTTGTGCAGAACTGGCCCCCGCATTGAGGTAGCGAGTACCTTGTGCAAGAGCATCAACATACAGGCCATTAGCAGCAAAGTGGGTCCCGTATAAGCCTAGAGAGTAGGCCTGCATGCCATTAATGCTACCGGTAGAGATCCCACCAGTCTGACTAGAGGTATTGGCATTAGCGCTACCAATCGTTACATAAGGGCCGACATATGATCTTGATCCACTCTGCTCTTCATTCTGATACACGTCTACACCCAACTGCAAAGCATAAGCATTAAAGCTCATCTTCGGGCCATCATTCGCTGAAGATGGAGTTGATGTGCCTGCCTTACCAATAATACGAGCCCAATCGTTAGAGCTCTTCTTGGCGCCACCCTGCGGATCAACCAAATTAAGATCTCCACGGCGTTGATCTAGTGTATCTACGGCTGTCTGCGCATACAACTGCACTAATGAAGGTACGGCTGGATAAACAGCAACCTCGATACGCTCACCAGCCGCTGGAGTGATGACTGGGGCTGCAGGAACGGCTGGAGTAACAGGAGCTGGCGTTGAGCCGCCAGAGCCAGGTGTGGATGCTGGAGCTGGTGCTTGAGTAAACAGGTACCAAGAATTTCCCACTCCAGATGTACCACCTTTGTATAACTGGTATTCATAGGCACCAGCTGCAACACGCTGAGTTAATGCAAATGCATTGGATGCGGAAGCTCCATTCACAATCACTACCGGAATACCATTGCCAGTTGTGCGATTACCGAGACCACCCTTATCAGTAATAGTGAGTCCAGTAGAACCTGTGGTGTTGCCAGTTACAGTCAAGGTATCTGCAACAGGTGAAGCAACTGGAGCGTATACACCACCAACAAAGGCAGCATTATTACCAACGTAGTTTCCGTTAACTGTCAGGTTGGTTGCAGTACCGTTAAATGATGGGGTAATTGTTCCTGAGTTAGTTACGTTGCCATTAATAACACCACTGCCTTGCAAGTTAGCACTGGCAGCAATAGAAGTATTTGATGTAGTCGAGCCAGTTATTATGAGACTACCCGCATTAATGTTTGTATCGCCGGTGTAAGTATTGACCTTAGAAATTGTTACGGTGCCAGAGCCATCTTTAACCAGACTACCTGATCCACTCATCACGCCAGCATATGCGCCATTGGCAGACTGATTGAAATTAAGGATTGCATTGTTAACTACGTTACCTTGAATACTTGAGGTATTACCGGCCAACGTGCCTGCTGAAACGGTAGTACCACCACTATAGGTATTGGTACCGGAGAGGGTTAAGGTGCCAGCACCTATTTTTGTAAATCCACCAGATCCCGCCATATTCCCTGACAGGCCCATGTTATTTCCATTGGTGTTGATAGTGCTCGCACCAGATAAAGCAACATTATTAGCAAGATTTACTGAAGAGTTTGCTTGCAGGGTTGTGCCACCTGCCATCGTTACAGAACCAGTACCGAGGGCTGTATTATTGGCAACCGCAATGGTTCCCGCATTCAACACTGTGCCACCCGTGTAAGTATTAGCACCGGATAAAACTAAAGTTCCAGCCCCACTTTTCTCAATGCTAGAAGCAGCAGCACTTGGGCTAGTTTGATCCTGAATTACTCCAGAAATAGCTAAGCTGGAAGTACTATCTACAGCAACTTTTCCAGACACTAATTCATATCCGGAGGAGCTATTCATCACTACGTTAGAGTTATTAGTGGCGTTGATGATATTCAGACCAGTTACGGCATTACTGAAGTTTGTATTTGAAAGCCCGTTAAAGCTCAGGGTTTCTTGTGTGTTGCCCTTATTAAAACTAATGCCGCCTAACAAAGTAGAGCCGCCATATAAAGTAACAGTGTTATTAGATCCGCCCGTTGTCGAGCCAGCAAAATTAATTGCAGTAGCGGCAGCACTTGCAGCAATAATTTTTCCGTAGTTATATACATCCACCCCAGGTTGCTGAGCGCTGTAGATTGCGTAATTTGCTGCTGTAGGAGCACCTATTAAGCCGGATGATGTATTGGTGATGGTAGTGCGATTGGCATTGGCATTGTTATCAATTTGGATGCCGTTGCCACTACCCGCGCCACTTGCAGCGCAATTGCTGCCAACAACCGTTGATGGGCATATGGTTCCTGAGTTAGTGATATTTGCTGCGCCCGTTACTTGAATTCCATTTGAATTAGCCCCTTGAGCAGAAATTACTCCCGAGTTATTAATGGCAGTGATTGCTCCACCATTAACAACCTGAATACCATTTGCACCAGAGCCCGCTGTTGTGATGGAGCCAGTATTGATGATCGTATTAGCCGCAGAACCAGCATTAGTTGCACTGATGTAAATGCCTGATGCGCTCGTACCACCCGTGTAAATAGTGCCGTTGTTAGTAATGCTGCTGCCACCTGCCTGAGATCTTCCGTTAACTCCTGATGAAATACCATAGCCAAAATAAAATGCACTGGTATTTAAATTTCCATCATTAACTACTGTGGCTGCACTACCAATGCCCACTGTAGAGCCATTGATGATTAATGAAGTACCAGAGTTAATGTTTACAGTAACGCTATTGCCCACTGTTGTATTTGACTGGGTCGAAATAACGCCTGCTGATGTGCTACCGACTCCAGTACACGTCACTACAGTTCCGTTTATATCCGGAGTGTAGTTATCACAGCTACCTGCTGCGATCGAGAATGATGAGAAACCTAGGAGCATGTAAGTAACTCCAAAACTTAATAGGCTGCGAAACAGAATCTTGCTTTTCATTGGGCTTGCTCTAGCGGATTTAGATATAAAAGAAGTGGCTAAGCCACTGATATTAATAGGGTTAATAATAATTACCCATATAGTTAATATCTATTAACCTTAGGGCTAATACTTCCAACTTACATAATCATCAATAATTGTTTTGAGAACTAAAGTAAGCTTGAGCCTAATCACCCACCTGGAGAATGAGCATGAAAAAAATCATCATCGCTTTAAGTATTGCCCTGAGCTTTGCGCTTCCTACTTACGCTTTTGCTGATCAAGCAGCCTGTGAAGCCAAGGCAGTGAGCAAAGAAGGAAAGCCGCTGTATGGCGCAGCTAAAGATGCTTCCATTAAGAAGTGCATGGGTGATGCCAAGCCGAACGATTGTGAAGCTAAAGCAATTAGCAAAGATGGTAAGCCACTGTATGGTGCAGCTAAAGCAGCCTCAATTAAGAAATGTGAAGGCGGTAAATAAGATTAGTTATTTCCTCTGTTTTGATCCGATAAATTTTCTGCATTAAAAAAGCCTCACAGTGTGAGGCTTTTTCTTTATCTGTTTATTGTTTTATTTAGAACGGCTCGTATCCACCAGATGAATATCCAACAGAGCCCATCGCTAAGTTATCAAACTTGGTATATGGACCTTGCCAGCTTAAGCGCACTGTACCGATTGGACCGTTACGCTGCTTACCGATGATGATTTCTGCCACACCTTTATCGGTAGTGGTATCAGGGTGATACACCTCATCACGATAGATGAACATAATTAAGTCGGCATCTTGCTCAATAGCGCCTGACTCACGCAAGTCAGACATGATCGGACGCTTATTAGGGCGTTGCTCAAGACCACGGTTTAACTGAGAGAGCGCCACTACAGGGCACTGCAATTCTTTTGCAAGTGATTTGAGTGAGCGTGAGATTTCAGAAATCTCGGTTGCGCGGTTTTCAGAACCAGAACCACTCATCAACTGTAAGTAGTCAATCACCACCAAGCCAAGTGTGCCGCCAAAGTTTCTGGCGATACGACGTGCGCGTGCGCGCAACTCTAAGCTGGATAAAGAACCAGTCTCATCAATCAAAATTTGGGTATTACTTAAACGTGCAATGGCATCAGTGACACGCGGCCACTCATCGTCCTGCAACTTACCAGTACGCATACGACCTTGGTCTACGCGCCCCACCGAACCCAATAAACGGGCAGCCAATTGTTCGCCTGACATCTCCATGGAGAACACAACAACAGGCAAACCTTCTGCTAAGGCAACGTTCTCGGCAATATTTAAGGCAAATGCAGTGTTGTGAGTAACGACATAATCATTCGTTACGTAAGTTCTTTGAGGATGGCTAACTGAAATACATTGCGCTTCAGTCACTCTGGATGACTCAATGCTCGTAAAGGTCAACCTACGCTGTCGATCCCAGTTGGCTCTTAACCTTTCAGTCTTTTCAGGCAGAGTAAAAGCTTGAAAACCAGGGCCAAAACTCATATTTAAAACATAACTTAGGCGACCTTGCTTCTTTTCACCCTTGTAGGTATAGCTTGTCTGCTTATGCGCTATTGAGCAAAAACCACCCAAAGATCTGGCTAAAGTTGCAACATCTTCAGATAATTGTTTGCTTGCTGTACAAAAGCGAATAGAGCCCCACTTCTCAATCCATCCATCCGTATCCATCAAACCCTGGAACAATGCAAGACGAGAATTCTTATTCGCCTCTAGATAAGTAGAGGGAATGTATTTATCAAAACTTCTGCAGCCAAGAACACCTAAATCCTGCAATGCAGACCTGAAATAATTCGTTGGAACTGCTTGACGTGCGCCATTGGCTGCGATTCTAGCTTTAGAGACTACTCTCCAGTCGTATGCATTAGCATGAGCCAACTCCATCTCATAGCCTGCAAGCATATTCATGCGATCTATAAACTCAGGTGATTTAGTCGAAAACATCACACTACTGTGAGATAGCGCCAGAGTTCCATCACCTAACAAAGCACCAAGAACCCAAGGATGAATGGGCAGTTCTTTTGAATGTCCAAATTCTCCACTTACTGGTTCAATCCAAAGCCTATTTTTATATCGCACACACTGCAACATTTCCATCAAGCGAGTTGTATTAATAACGCGTGGCTCGGACCAATCGCGATACATCACCCGCCAGAGATGCTCATCACAGCACTCAGCTTGACGGCCATCGGAAAAGGTAACTTTGTATATCTGCTTAAGACCTTGCGGATAAATGCCAGTCACCATTGAATGCTGGCCATCAACGGAAGCCAGGCGATCACCAAACTTAAGATCACCCATCAACTTCCAGCCATCAACCGTTTTCACTTTTGCATCCAGTGGTTGCGCCTTACCCATCGAGGGTCTTCCCGCAACAATCACTAAGTCACCTTTTTGCAGACCACTAGTTTGCTTATCTAAATCTATGAAGCCAGTTGCAATACCAGTGATGTCGCTACCGCCTTGGCGGTTATAGAGCTCATCAATACGGGCAACAACAGCTTTCAGCAAAGGCTCAATCTCAAGATAGTCAGCTTTGCGACTACCTTCTTCACCAATCTGAAGAATGCGTGACTCAGCTTCATCCAACAGCGTTCTAACAGTGCGTCCCTCAGGAACGAATGCAGAATTAACAATGCTGTCTGACACTTCAATCAAGCGACGCAAAATACTGCGGTCACGAACAATATCAGCATAGCCTTTAATGTTCGCTGCACTGGGAGTGTTTTGCGCTAATGAATTTAGGTAATCAATACCAACTAAGTCGCCACCTTGCTCTGATTTAATTGCATCATGAACGGTAATAACGTCAGCGGGATGATTGTCGCCAACCAAACGGGCAATCGCTTTGTAGATCAAAGCATGTTCGGGGCGATAGAAATCTTTATCGTTTAATACTCCACCCAGGTTATCCCAAGAAGAGTTATCGATCAGTAGACCGCCGAGCAAAGATTGCTCGGCTTCTACAGAATGCGGCGGGACTTTTAAAGCCTGCACGACTGCATCCCCAGAACCCATCATGCCGGGATTCAGCGTAACGGAACGTGAACGGGATTCAGCCATGTGGCTAGTTTACAGATCTAAAACTTAAGCTTGCTCGCCAACTACACGAATAGTGATGTCTGCAACTACGTCGGTATGAACAGCAACCGCTACAGGGTGATCACCAACCATTTTCAATGGGCCAGTAGGCATACGAACTGAAGACTTCTCAATTGTGAAGCCTTTAGCTTTCAAAGCATCAGCGATGTCATGGTTGGTTACAGAACCAAACAAACGACCGTCAACACCCGCTTTTTGACCGATTTCGAGAACCAAGTCCTTAAGCTTTGCGCCAACTACTTCAGCAGCAGCCAATTTCTCAGCAGCCAATTTTTCCAACTCAGCACGACGAACTGCGAAGTCAGCAATCGCTGCTTCAGTTGCACGACGGGCTTTGCGTTGTGGGATTAAAAAGTTACGAGCGAAACCGTCTTTAACGCGAACTACGTCGCCAAGGTTGCCCAGGTTAGTTACTTTTTCTAAAAGAATGATTTGCATTGAGGGCTCCCAATTATTTCTTATGTTGATCGGAGAATGGCAATAAAGCCAAGTAACGAGCACGCTTGATAGCAGTGTCTAATTGACGCTGATACTTTGCTTTTGTGCCTGTCAAACGAGCAGGAGTGATCTTGGCGTTCTCGCCAATGAAGTCCTTCAATGTATCTACATCTTTGTAATCAATCTGTTCTACGCCAGCAACAGTGAAACGGCAATAACGCTTACGCTTGAACAATGGGTTCTGAGCTGGTTTCTTTTTGAAATCGGGTTTCTTTCCAAACGCCATGATGATTTCCTCTTTAATTTTTCAATTGAATATGGGTAATATGGAAAACAAGTCTTTGATTACGTAGAGTCTTGGGTGCTAAGAATCCCTCAAACACTGCCTCAGTTCCTAAATCCATTCGCTCTAAGTCCTTTTGTATCGGACCGATTGTGATGGCTTCAACGTTCATCTGAATTTTCCTTGCCACTCCTACCTCGTTTGCTTGGCCGCTATGCTCTAGCTGACAATGCATCACCGGTATTCCTGCTGGTGTAAATCGAATCGCGTCTTTAGATACCAAGATTGCAGTGAGGGTGAAATGATTCAACGCCGCTCCGCTTCTCTGATACGTTTTCTAGTCTGTGTATTCCTCTTCAAATTTCTAACTTAGGCTGTCGCTACAGGAGCGTCGGCTTGAGCAGATTTACGCGCTTCTTCACGTTGCACTTCTTTCATCATGATAGAAGGCTCTGTTTCAGCTTTCTTAGTCTTGATAATGAGGTGACGCAAAACAGCATCGTTAAATTTGAACGCATGCTCAAGCTCTTCCAGAGTTTTCTGGTCGCACTCAATGTTCATGCAAACGTAATGGGCTTTAGCAAGCTTGTCGATCATGTAAGCCATCTGACGACGACCCCAGTCTTCCATACGATGAATTTTGCCGCCCGCAGCTGCTAATGTAGCTTTGTAACGATCGATCATCGCTGGCACTTGCTCGCTTTGGTCCGGATGGACGATAAAGACGATTTCATAATGACGCATCTAACACTCCTTAAGGATTAAGTCACCTGGGCGTCTTGCTAAGTTCTGATGGTTGTGAACTCAGCGCCAGTGTGACAAGGTAGTAACAAATTGTAGGTACTGCTTACAACACTTTTACAGCTGCTTTTCAGCACTTACCGGATTACAGGTAAGACCGCTATTCTAGCAAAAAAATCCTGCCAAGTCAGGGATTTACCAGCTATTTGAGACTGTTTTTCGGCATTCAGCGCTAGCTGGAGTGCAATTCTTGCCCTAGGAGCAGTAAGGCTGCCTGATGCTAAACAACCGCCAATGTCCTTTTCAGGCAAATCGGGCAAGGTTTCACCCGCGCCGGTTCTGGTGGTTCTGACCAAGGCAATTCCATGCTTTACCGCTGCACCCAGAGAATCCCTCCAGGCATCATGAAAGCCTCCCATGCCAGAGCCCGCAAGGACCAAGCCCTTTACTTTGGAGTTCAGCCAATGGGTAATCGTTTCTGAGCGAGCGCCAGCATGGCTAGTCAATATCTCTACCCAAGGCCACTCACCCTCTTTGGGAATGGGCAAATCTTCACTCCAAAGGGCCTGAACCGCCTTAACACCTGACAGCCAAGATGGATTAATCAACCCAACTGAGCTACTAGGAGAGGCTTGGATGGGTGCATTGAGGGCGCTACCATGGCGTTTTGCCAGATCCATAGCCAAACAGCCTCTGCCATCCATGACCGCATAAACGCCACCCGGGCAGTTATCTATCGGGGTAGATGCCCAACGAATGGCATCTAGCAAGTTCGATGGGCCATCCGCCTTAGGGGCATTGGACGGCAACATAGCGCCAGTCAAGATGACTCTTTTGCCTAAATTTTGAGCATATTTGCCACAAGTCAACTGCAAAAAGACACCCGTTTCTTCAATCGTGTCAGTTCCGTGAGTGACCACTACTCCTTTGACCAAGGAATTAGCAAGGGCCTCTCTTACAGTCTCGCCCAGTAAGGTCAATAAAGATTCTGTCAGGTTGCGGCTATTGATATTGGCAACCTGCCTTGAAACTAAGCGAATACCTTCTGGAACGGCGGACTGAATATGGGCAAGCAACGAGGCCACTTCGACCTGGCCAGCTTCATATTGCATAGGATTTTCAGCTGGGCTCGGCGCCAAACCGGCAATCGTGCCACCCATACCCAACACCAAGATATGGGGTGAAGTTTCAGGAGTATTTTGTTGAGAGCTCATACCCCATTATCCCCCTTAAATAGCTTGATCTATCAAATACTGCTGTATACAATCCCAGTATGGACATAAACACAGTCGATTTTCCAGAGGAGCTGACTGCCCTCCCCAAGCTCACTCCACGCCAGAATGAGATTTTGGAGTTGATTACTAAAGCCATCGATGAGAGTGGCCTGCCGCCAACTCGTGCAGAGATCGCTAACCAACTCGGATTTGCTTCTGCCAACGCCGCCGAAGAACATTTGCGCGCACTTGCCAAAAAAGGTTATATCGAATTAACGCCTGGCACTTCACGCGGCATTCGCATTCCACAAAGATTCAATCAATCACACAACAGTAATAAATATCGCCAACTATCTTTACCGTCAGGCGCCTTACAACAACTCACATTGCCATTGATTGGTCGCGTTGCCGCCGGATCTCCGATCATGGCAGTGGAGCATATTGAAAAGCATGTTCCGGTTGACCCCAATTTATTTAGTAAAGGTGCCGATTACTTATTAAAAGTAAAAGGCATGAGCATGCGCGATGCCGGCATCCTGGATGGTGATTATTTAGCCGTCAGAAAGACAACCGAAGTTCGCAACGGTGACATTGTTGTTGCTCGCCTTGATGATGAGGTGACTGTGAAGCGTTGGCAGCAAAAGAAAACTGCGAGCGGTATGGTCATCGAACTCCAAGCAGAGAACCCAGACTTCAAAAACATTTTGGTGGATGATCGTCAACCCAACTTTGCAATTGAAGGCCAGGCAGTTGGCTTGATCAGGGCTGAAGGGCTCTAGTCTAGAGCCGCCCAAGCAAAAGGCCTCTTGTTAGAGGCCTTTTTTATTTACCACTTTACTCAGTAACCTTATTTACGAGTTGGGGCAACTACGTTTGCATTCTTTGGTGAAGAAGTCACGATGATGACTGACTTAGGACCGCCGAGAGATCCATCAACGATTTCAACAGTAGCAGTTCTATCGCCTTTAGTGAAAACCAAAATACTTGTTTTTGCTTTCACTGCAGTAACAGTAGTCCAGCCACCCTTTGGATATTCTGACTGGAAAAATGCGTAGACATCCGTTGCGCCTTGCAGTGCATTCACAACCGCTCTACCAACCCACTCATTGCCACGACCAATAATGATGGAATCGCCACCAGACAGACGTGCACCTTGCGGCAAAGGCATATCACCCAAAAGTTGTGATTGCACTTCCTGAATCTCTTCTGCTGTACCGGTAGGAGAATCTCCTGAACTGGCACATGCACCCAAGAGCGCTGTTAAAAATAATGCGAGGGCACTAACTTTTAAAGTTTGAATTGTGATCATGTGTGTAGCATTTGATTAAGGTAGTTGACGCTTTTTACTTACGATAGTTAAAAGTATTTTAGGTGATGCACCTAATTCGTCAAGACAAATTACTGGAGGCGCGTGAGGGAATCGAACCCCCGTACGAAGCTTTGCAGGCTCCTGCCTAACCACTCGGCCAACGCGCCATACTTTTGAATCAAAAATGGGAAGCTTTTGAGGGCTTCCCATCGAACTTGGAGCGGGAAAGGAGGTTCGAACTCCCGACCTATACCTTGGCAAGGTATCGCTCTACCAGCTGAGCTATTCCCGCATAACAGGGCAGTAGTTTAACAAACAATCGGGAAGAAAGCATTATTCCTTGTAAAACATAAAAATGGAGGGAATCCAATTGCCCCTAGAGGCTTAACTGGCTGGGCTTTATAACGCTTAATCGATTTTTCCAGCCAACTGCGGCAAAGCCTTTTTCATGTAATAGAACATCGACCAAAGCGTTAAAAATGAGGCAATCCAAATTAACCAGGTACCTACTTGCGCACAATTTAACCAACCAAATAAGGTGTCATTGAGCAATAAGAAGGGAATGGCCACGAGTTGAGCAGTTGTTTTGAGCTTGCCAACCATATGAACTGCCACGCTTTTTCCGGCTCCCAATAAAGCCATCCACTCTCTCAGGGCGGAGATCGTGATTTCACGACCAATGATGATGAGTGCAACCCAAACTTGGACGCGATCCATGTTTAATAAAACCAATAAAGCGGCAGCAACAATCAGCTTGTCTGCAACAGGATCCAAGAACTGACCAAATGCAGATTCTTGCTTTAAACGGCGGGCCAAGAAACCATCTAACCAATCAGTAATAGCGGCAGAGATAAAGATGATTGCTGCAATCAGATTCTTATCAAACGGAGTAAGCCAGGAATTAGGAAGATAAAAAATAGCTACCAACAGCGGAATCGCTGCAACACGCAACCAGGTTAGGGCGATCGGTAGATTGAAAGGCATTGGATAAGCATAAACCAAGAACGGTCATTGCTCCTAATGAAGCTGACGATATATTTGTTCAGCGAGTGTTAAGGAGACGCCTTCAACACTGGCGATCTCTTCGATGCTGGCATTGGAGACACCCTTTAAGCCACCAAAACGAGCCAACAACTTTTGACGACGCTTGGCACCAATGCCCTCAATCTCCTCTAGACGGGAGATAGTCCTAGCCTTAGCGCGTTTAGCGCGCATACCAGTAATGGCGAAGCGGTGCGCCTCATCCCGTATTTGGGCTACCAATAGCAATGCCGCACTATCAATACCCAACTCCAACGCCTTACGTCCATCTGCAAAAATGAGTGTTTCCAGTCCAACCTTGCGACCTTCGCCCTTAGCAACGCCCACAATCAATCCAACGTCCATGCCAAATTCAGAAAGAACTTGTCTTGCCATTTCTACCTGGCCTTTGCCGCCGTCAATCAAAATCACTTGAGGAATCTTTTCAACAGGCAGCTCTTGAAAATTGGCATAGCGTCTCTGCAAGACCTGGCGCATAGCTGCGTAATCATCACCTGGTGTGATGTCATTAATATTGAACCGTCGATACTCACTCGATTGCATTGCGTTTTTGGCATACACCACACAAGATGCTTGGGTTGCTTCACCAGAGGTGTGGCTAATATCAAAACATTCGATGCGCAACTGCTCAAGACTTTCCAATTCGAGGCTCAAGATATCAGCCAATGCACGTGCCCTAGCTAACTGCCCACCCGTCTCAACTAAGCGTTTAGTAAGTGCAATCTTCGCATTTCCCTCCGCCATCCCAAGCCAGTGACGTCTTTGACCTTGAGGTTGATGCAAGAAAGTAATTTTTCTGCCAGCTTGTGCATTTAATAACTCGTGTAAATCTTCTGGGGGAGATTCATTAAGCTGAGCAAGGTCGTCGCTTGCTGATTGCAGGGCATGATTTAGAACGAGAACCGGTGGAATTAAATTCGCAGCAGTCTCATCGGCATGCTCTTCTAAATAATGCTGAGTAATGAAGGCTTCTAGTATTTCTGCTGGGGATGGCAACTCACCGGAAGTGGAGCGCAAACCTTTGGGGAAATACGCCCTATCACCCAAATGACGACCACCACGAATCATTGCTAAGTTCACGCAAACCATACCTTCCATTTGCGCTACTGCAATCACATCCACATCACCCTCACCCTCAGCAACGGTATCCATCGACTGTTGCTGTAACACACTAGATAAGTCAGCGATGCGATCGCGTAATACCGCAGCCATCTCAAACTCCATTGCTTCGCTATGCTTGTGCATATCTTTTTCAAGCTCAGACAAGACTCGGCTGTGATCACCCTCTAAAAATCGAGTAGCTTGAGCAACATCTTGTCCATACTGTTCAACACTAAGGCGACCGACGCATGGGGCACTGCAGCGATGAATTTGATGCAAGAGGCAAGGACGGCTGCGATTCTTAAATACAGAATCCTCACAAGTTCTTAAGCGGAATACTTTTTGAAGAATCTGCACACTATTGCGCACTGCCCAACTATTCGGAAATGGCCCAAAATAATGATTGCGCTTATCCACCTTACCGCGATATGAAGCCAATCTTGGGAACTGGTGCCCCGTTAACATGACATACGGATAAGACTTGTCATCACGAAACAAAATATTAAATGGTGGAGCCAACTCTTTAATGAGATTGTTCTCTAGAATAAGAGCTTCAGTTTCAGTCCGTGTTACCGTTGTCTCATAGCGGGCAATTTTGCCCACCATCAGTTCGATACGTGGTGATAACTGGGTACGCTGAAAATAACTTGAGACACGCTTTTTGAGGTTGCGAGCTTTGCCTACATACAGAATATGCCCCGCTTCATCAAAAAAGCGATATACCCCCGGCAATCCGGGTAGCCGTTTAACATCCTGCTGAAGGGTTTCGAAAAGCGAATTACTCATGCGTTGGGATATTTTCTGCCAAATCGTTGATAACTATGGTGATGCCGGTGTTTGCTGGCGTCTAGCCCGAAGCTTATCAAGCATTCATGGGCAAGAGGTCCGTATTTTTTGCGATGACCTGCCAACCCTTAATTTACTCGCATCAGGAGTAGATCCATCCATAAAGCAAAAAATTGATTTCCAGCCATGGGAAGCTAGCTACGCTAACGCTCGTCACCCAGTACAAATGCCCGATGTTGTGATTGAGGCTTTTGGCTGTGAATTGCCAGAACGTTACTTGGCAGGCCTATTCATTGCTCCAATCAAACCCATCATCATTAACTTGGAATACTTGAGCGCAGAGCCCTGGGTAATTGATTTTCATGGCAAAGCGTCACCCCAGTCACACGGCATTCCGAAATATTTTTTCTTTCCCGGCTTTCAGAATGAGGTGGGTGGGCTATTACTGGATCCCATCCCACCAGAAGATCATCTTGTGGCAAAAAATATTCCTGGCGACCTGAAGGCTACATGGTCCAAGTTGCGTCCTGGTGCAAAACGGATCAGCATCTTTTGCTACCCCGGCGCTCCTCTCAAAAAATGGCTAGCTGACTTAGGACGTCTTGGTGAAGATGTTGATGTCTTGCTTGCCCATGGTCATGCTGAGCAACTCAGCCTTTATGGGGAGCAACCGATCTCTCTGCCCAACAATATCCAGTTGCTCTCGATGCCATTCGTATCTCAGGATGAATATGACTGGGTGCTATCGCAATGCGACTTCAACATTGTGCGGGGAGAAGATTCTTTTGTACGTGCTCAGCTTGCGGGAAAACCATTCATTTGGCATATCTACCCACAAGAAGATCGTGCCCATGAGGTGAAATTAGCGGCTTTTCTGGACCTCTACCTGGAGGAGGCTAGCCAAGGGTTAAGGCTAGCTACGATTGCCGCCATGACCTGGGCAATGCCCAGCGAATGGTTTAAGGACCTAAACAGTTGGAATACACATGCCAAGCACTGGCGCACCCATTTACTGGAAAAACACGCGGATGGCGGCTTGCCAGCGCGTTTAATCCGCTTTGTCGCCTAATCCCAAGCAATAAAGGCTTGCGGGCGGTTACAATCTTGTTTTTGATAAAAACCGCAGAAAATTAGCTCTGCCCCCAGGAATAGCAAGATGAAAACAGCACAAGAACTCCGCGTTGGTAACGTAGTCATGATTGGTACTGATGCCCAGGTCGTTTTAAAGGCCGAATACAGCCGCTCTGGCCGCAACTCCTCTGTTGTGAAAATGAAATTTAAGAATTTGTTAACTGGTGCGCCAAACGAAGGCGTTTACAAAGCGGATGACAAGTTTGATGTTGTGATTCTCGATAAGAAAGAATGTACTTACTCTTACTTCGCAGATCCAATGTATGTATTTATGGATACTGAATACAACCAGTACGAAGTTGAAGCTGAGTTCATGGGTGATGCATTGAACTACCTCGAAGAAAGCATGCCATGCGAAGTAGTGTTCTACGAAGGTAAAGCACTCTCAGTAGCAATGCCTAACTCATTGGTTCGTGAAATCATTTACACAGAGCCAGCAGTTAAAGGTGATACCAGCTCAGGCAAGGTATTGAAGAACGCAAAATTAGCTACCGGCTATGAATTGCAAGTTCCATTGTTCTGCAACACTGGCGACAAAATCGAGATCGATACTCGCACTGGTGAATACCGTAGCCGCGCTAACTAATTAGCGAACTACGAAAGTTAAAAAGCCCGGCATGCCGGGCTTTTTTTATCGCAGCAATTATTTTATGCAATCAGCTTTAACTGCTCAAGCAAGCCTTTTGCATGTTGATATTCAACTTCGCCTTGAAGGACTTCCCAATTAGGCGCTACAGCAGTTGGCATCAAGCGATTTAAACGAGCTTTAGATTCGCTGAGCTTGGCTTTTGATACCTTCAATTTAGAGAGTAGCTGATCTGCCAAATCAGGACGATTACAAATTAATACCGCATCGCAACCAGCCTCTAGCGCCATCTCTGCGCCCTTCACTACCGATCCAGCAACACTAGCGCCTTCCATGGATAGGTCGTCGCTAAAGATCACACCTTCAAAGCCTAATTCTTGACGCAGAATGGAGTGGAGCCAGATCTTTGAAAATCCTGCTGGGTTCTTATCCACCTTCGGATAAATCACATGTGCCGGCATGACTGAAGCCAAACTCAAATCCAACCACTCATACGGCTTAGCATCATCATTCAAGATTTCTTTTAAGGAGCGCTCGTCTACCGGAATGGCTACATGCGAATCCGCCTCAGCCCAGCCATGTCCAGGGAAGTGCTTGCCACAGTTGGCCATGCCAGCAAGACGCAAACCTTCATTTAAACTTTTTGCTAGAGCAAAGACTATTTGTGGATCACGACTAAAAGATCGATCGCCAATCACTCCACTGCGACCAAAATCTAAATCCAGTACCGGGGTAAAACTAAAGTCAACACCACAGGCACGCAACTCAGCGGCAAGCACATACCCACAGGCTGTTGCTGCAGCCATTGCGATAGCAGCAGATTCTGCAGCGTGAGTGGATTTATTTTTGGCTCCCCACAATTCACCCAATTTGCGCATTGCTGGTAAATGGGTAAAGCCATCGGATTTAGCGCGCTGTACTCGACCGCCCTCATGATCAATGGATATAAGCACATCGGGGCGCAGCTTCTTAATGGCAGCGGTTAATTTGGTGAGTTGCTGACGATTGGCGAAGTTTCTACCAAATAAAATGACGCCGCCAGTCAGGGGATGCAAGATGCGTCGACGATCCTCGACATTTAATTCCAGACCAACAACATCCAGGGTGACTGGGCCAGGGACCATGGTTAAAGTACTCATTTATTCCTCTATTTCAACTGTATTTTTTACTTACTTTTGAGTAACGATGACATGCGCAATTGCCATATCTTGTTCATCGCTCACAGTAACGTGAGCTTCCCAATTTTTTTCTTTCATAAATAGTGCCAAAGCTCCTAAGTAAGAAGTGATTGGTTTGCCACTAGGCTCATTTAGGGTTTGAAGTGAACGCCAGGTCATCGGCATTCTCATACCAAGCCCAATCGCTTTTGAAAAGGCCTCCTTAGCGGCAAAACGCGTAGCTAAGAATGCAATCCCGCGCTTATGATTTCTGGCAAGGCGATGTTTAAATACCAGCATTTCATCTGGTCCCAGAATTTTTTCAGCTAGACGGCCATTGGTGCGATCGTAAGCTGCTTGTAAGCGCTCAATCTGCAGAATATCTGTGCCGATGCCGATGATCATGGATGTCAGTAGTTTTTATTATTGACTCTTAAGTGATGGCTCTGCCCTGAGCCATCAAGGCTTTCATGTCGATGATTGCTTTTTGCCAGCCCTTAAATAAGGCCTCAGCAACAATCGCATGGCCAATATTGAGTTCAGATAATTCAGTAATGGCAGCTACTAGTTTGACATTACCTTCATGTAAGCCATGACCCGCATTCACTCTCAGGCCGATACTTTTTCCAAATATCGCAGCCTTACGAATACGCTCCAACTCTTTTGCTTGCTCAGCTCCAGACAAATCGGCGTAACGACCTGTATGCAATTCCACTACGGTTGCACCAACTTCTTTAGCTGCTTGGATTTGTTTTTCTTCTGGATCAATAAATAGAGATACCCGAATACCAGCATCAACTAATTTTTTTGTAGCGGATTTCACTGCCTCAAAATGTCCCAAGACATCCAGTCCACCTTCCGTTGTGACCTCTTCCCGTTTCTCCGGAACTAAGCAAACATCGTGTGGCTTAACCTTACATGCGATATCAATCATCTCGGGCGTTACCGCACACTCTAAGTTCATGCGCGTTTTAATTAGTGGACGCAGTGCTAATAAATCCGCATCTTTAATATGTCGACGATCTTCTCGTAAATGCAGGGTAATGAGATCTGCTCCCGCCTCCTCAGCCAGAGCTGCCGCCCTTAATGGATCAGGATAGACGGTGCCGCGTGCATTACGCAAAGTGGCAACGTGATCGATATTGATACCCAGTTCAAGGCTTGGATGGCTGCTCATCTCTGTAGATTACTAGATTTTCTTCAAATCAATCAAAATTTGGCGGGTTGTTAAGACTTGATCCTGTAAATGCAGGCCAAGCAGAAAGCGCATCAATTGCTTACTCTCAGACAATGTCTCGGGATCAGAGAAATCCCCCGCCGCAATCGCTAAAAGAGATTTCCCAGTGAGAACGGGCCAATGTCCTGGATCATCCACTTGAACTGGGCGAACACCCCGCTCTGGTTGATAGATGTATTGCTCTTGAGCCAGGGGCGCTTCATTGGTTTCAACGCAGCGATCCAAGGCAGCCGCATAACCCGTCTCTTGCAAGAGTGCCAATTCAAATGGACGCAAAATCTCTTCTAAGCCCTTAGACTCGAACTCCAGATTTGATAAAGCATTAATAGTCTCGGAATAGCGATCGTAAAGCCTTTCGTAATCATCTTCACGCGCTAAAAACTTGACGAGTAATTCATTGAGATAGAAGCCGCAGAGCAAAGCATCGCCAACCAAAGAAGGCATACCCCCCACCCACTCCGACTTCGTTAAGGTACGCAACTCTGATTTACCGCTCCAAGAGACTAGCAGCGGTTGAAAGCGCTGCAATACTGGTCTTAGTGTGGAGTGTGGACGCTTGGCGCCCTTGGCAATCAAAGCCATACGACCATATTGCCGAGTAAAGACATCCAGAATTAAGCTGGTCTCTTTATAGGGAATGCTATGCAATACAAAAGCAGGCTCGTCAGCAATGCGAATCGAGGCCATCGGAACTTATTCCAGTCCTTGGGCCCGAAGTTCGGCACGATCGTCTGCCCAGCCACGTTTGACTTTCACCCAAGTCTCTAAAAAAACTTTGCCATCGAAGAGCTTTTCCATATCGATGCGAGCATCAGTTGAAATCTTCTTGAGACGCTCACCCTTTTGACCAATGATCATTGCCTTGTGACTATCGCGATCAACCAAAATGGTTGCGGCAATGCGACGCATCTTGCCATCCATCTTGAACTGGTCGATGACTACCGTGCTGGTGTAAGGCAGTTCTTCACCAGTAAAGCGGAATACTTTTTCACGCAGAATCTCAGCAGCCAGGAAGCGTTCACTACGGTCAGTGATGGTATCACCATCGTAGACAGCTGGCGCCTCAGGTAAATAGCCCTCAAGTACATCCAGTAATCTTTCAATATCGCCAGGACTCTTAGCGCTCATTGGCACGATCTCAGCAAACTCACACTTCTGATCTTCATGGCCACCTAGTTCGCACCAAGGGCGAGCCATATCTTTAATGAAGCTAAGAAGTGCTTGGTCACGCTCTGATGGAGTCTGAAAGCGACTATTAAACAAATCTAATTTATTTAAAACCAGTACAACCGGCAAGTCATCTGGCAGTAGCTTTAATACCTTTTTATCATCTTCACCAAAGTACCCAGCCTCAACCACGAAGCAAGCGACATTCACGTCCTGTAAGG
The DNA here is from genome assembly GCF_018687815.1 of Polynucleobacter sp. JS-JIR-II-b4. Lineage (NCBI taxonomy): Bacteria > Pseudomonadati > Pseudomonadota > Betaproteobacteria > Burkholderiales > Burkholderiaceae > Polynucleobacter > Polynucleobacter sp. JS-JIR-II-b4. The sequence continues at coordinate 457,839 of NZ_CP061306.1, read as the reverse complement.
CAGTGGTGACAGTACGATTCAGCGCTTTATTTAAGGTGTTCATTAAACGCGTCTGAAAGCCTGGGGTATCAATAAAGATGAACTGCGCTTCTTCGCGATTCTGAATTCCCAAAATACGATGACGCGTAGTTTGCGCCTTGCGAGAGGTAATACTGATCTTCTGACCAACCAATGCATTCAGAAGAGTTGATTTACCCATATTAGGACGCCCAACAATGGCGATGGTGCCGCATCTAAACACGATTAGCCCTTCAGCTTAAGATTGAACTGCTCTTCAGTCACTTCTTTTTTAGCCGCCTTCTTCTTGGCCGACCGAGTCTTCTTGGGTTTACGAGATTCTTGCGGCAAAGCCTTGAGCATTGCAATCAAAGCCAACTTTGCTGCGGCTTGCTCAGCAGCACGACGCGAGGCACCCTCACCCTTGACTGCCACTTTATGGCTAGGGATCAAACACTCCACTTCAAACTGCTGGTTGTGTGCAGCGCCAGTAGTGCCAGTAACGTTATAGGTCGGCAATGGCAATTGATAGCCTTGCAAGCATTCTTGCAATAAAGTTTTGTCGTCCTTACCTAAGGTTTTAGGATCAACGTGTGCCAAGATAATGGAATACAGCTTACGTAAGCTGGCCTTAGCTGCTTCAAAACCACCATCCATAAAGATCGCACCAGTTACTGCCTCTAAGGTATCAGCAAGAATAGAGGGACGACGGAAGCCACCGCTCTTCAACTCACCTTCGCCCAGGCGCAAGTAATCAGACAAGGATAAAGTTTGGGCAATTTCGTATAAAGCTTGTTGCTTTACTAAGTTTGCACGTACGCGAGAGAGGTCGCCCTCATCCAGGTCCGAATAACGCTCATAGAGCATTTCCGCAACAACGCAATTCAGAATAGAGTCACCCAGAAACTCCAAGCGCTCGTTATTTTTCTTGCTATGACTGCGATGAGTCAATGCTTGATTTAGTAGCTCCGACTTCTTGAAGGTGTAGCCAAGGCGCTCTTGCAGCGGTCCAGTTTCGATAACGGCGCGCGCATTCATAATATTTACTCGAATCCGCCTATGCGGCCAAGATTGCCTAGATTAAGCCAAACAAAGAAGGCTTTGCCAACAATGTTTTTATCCGGTACAAAGCCCCAGTAACGTGAGTCTGCGCTGTTATCACGGTTATCACCCATCGCAAAGTAATGCCCTGCGGGCACCTTGCAAGTCACGCCTGACTGTTGGTACTGGCAGAACTCAGAACCCGGAAAACGCTCAGTCGGAAATACGGTGGCTGGACGATCTGGGTCATTGAGGATGTCATGACGATTGCCACCTAAATCTGCCGGGTAGGTTTCTGTGAAACGTTTGGCATAGCGCATATTCTCAGGATCGAGATACGGCTCACCGCCACTATATTGCAAGGGCTGCCCATTAATAATCAAGCGCTTATTTTCATAAGTGATTTCATCGCCTGGCAATGCCACTACACGCTTGATGTAATCCACCGATTCATCACGGGGGTAGCGAAATACGACAACATCGCCACGCTTAGGCGAACCCAAATCAACGACTTTTTGATTGAGCACCGGCAAACGAATTCCATAGGTAAATTTATTTACCAAAATGAAGTCACCGATTTGTAATGTAGGAATCATTGAGCCGGAAGGAATCTTGAAAGGCTCAGCAATAAAAGAGCGCAATACAAATACTGCACAAATAACTGGGAAGAAGCCTGCGGTGTATTCAAGCCACAAAGGCATACGGTCAATACCAGCCAAACGTCTTTGCGGGGCAAAGTGCAATTTGTCAGCAACCCAAGCGATTCCAGAAACAATCACCAAAATAAAAAGGACTAGAGCAAAGTTCATTAATCCTCCACCTGCAGAATAGCCAAGAAGGCTTCTTGTGGAATTTCCACGTTACCTACTTGCTTCATACGTTTCTTACCTTCTTTTTGCTTCTCTAATAACTTACGCTTACGGGAGATGTCACCGCCGTAGCACTTTGCCAACACGTTCTTGCGCAATGCCTTGACGTTTTCACGCGCAACAATATTGCTACCAATCGCTGCCTGAATAGCCACATCGAACATTTGACGAGGAATAATGCCGCGCATCTTGGCCACCACTTCGCGCCCACGATGTTGACTATTACTGCGGTGAACAATCACAGAGAGGGCATCTACCCGCTCACTATTAATCAGGATATCGACCTTAACAACATCTGCTGGGCGATATTCTTTGAACTCGTAATCCATTGAGGCATATCCGCGTGAGATGGATTTCATTTTGTCAAAGAAGTCCAAAACAATCTCGGCCATCGGCAACTCGTAAGTGAGTTTGACCTGACGACCTAAGTAGTTCATATCCATCTGAATACCACGCTTACCTACGCACAAGGTAATCATCGCCCCTACATACTCTTGCGGCATGTATAAATTAACGGTCACGATAGGCTCAAGAATCGTATTGATCTTGCTGGCCTCAGGCATCTTCGACGGGTTATCCACCATCATGAGCGTGCCATCAGACTGCTCCACTTGATACACCACCGTTGGAGCAGTCGTGATGAGATTCATGCCGTACTGACGCTCTAAACGCTCTTGCACAATCTCCATGTGCAACAAACCTAAGAAGCCGCAGCGGAATCCAAAACCAAGAGCCTGAGATACCTCTGGCTCATACAAGAGTGAAGCATCATTTAGCTTGAGCTTCTCAAGGGATTCGCGCAACTGATCGTATTCACTCGCTTCTACTGGATATAGGCCAGCAAAAACTTGGGGCTTCACTTCTTTAAAACCAGGTAGTGGCTCAGCCGCAGGAACGCGCCCTTGCTGCCCGGGAGTATGTGTCACGGTGTCGCCAACCTTGGCAGCTTTTAATTCTTTAATGCCGGCAATCACAAAGCCCACTTGACCAGCAGATAACTCTGGACGATCTACTGACTTCGGACTAAACACACCTACATGCTCGACTAAATGGCTTGAACCATTGGCCATCAAGGTAATTTTTTCTTTTGGTTTTAGAGTGCCATTCACAACGCGCACCAACATGACAACGCCTACGTAATTGTCAAACCAGGAGTCAATAATCAAGGCTTGCAATGGATCTTCTGCATTACCCTTTGGCGGCGGCACTCTGGCGATCATTTCCTCGATGACATCCGCAACACCCAAACCTGTTTTGGCTGAGCAGGTGACGGCCTCAGAAGCATCGATACCAATGACGTCTTCAATTTCTTTTTTGGCGCGCTCAGGATCGGCTTGCGGCAAGTCTATCTTGTTGAGTACTGGTACAACCTCAACACCTAACTCAAGCGCCATGTAACAGTTGGCAACTGTTTGCGCTTCAACACCTTGACTGGCATCTACGACTAACAAGGCACCTTCACAGGCAGACAAAGAGCGACTGACCTCATAAGAGAAGTCAACGTGTCCTGGGGTGTCAATCAGGTTGATGTGGTAAATCTTGCCGTCTTTGGCTTTGTAATTTAACGCTGCGGTTTGCGCCTTAATAGTGATGCCGCGCTCACGCTCAATATCCATTGAGTCTAGAACTTGTGCTTCCATTTCACGATCAGAGAGACCGCCGCAGAGTTGAATAATGCGATCAGCAAGCGTCGATTTGCCGTGATCGATATGGGCGATGATAGAAAAATTGCGGATTAAATCCATAGCGTCTTAATAGGTCATTCAAAAAACGCCTTGTCAGAACGCACCACGATGATGCGCTGCAAAAAGTCGTCTTAAAGTGATTGTAATGGGTGGCGCCTAAAAGGCGCCAAACCCCTTTTTTAGGCCCAAAATGGGGTTATTTAGGCCTTACAGGAACGACTAAAGTGCTGTCAGCGCGGCGGATAAAGACCGGTACAGCCTTATTAGCGTCCAAACCCTTAACTAGAGCCTCAAACTGCTTAACGCTCGTAATATCGGCATCTGCCACCCGAATAATGACGTCACCTGGTCGAATCCCCGCTTTTGCCAAAGGGCCATCCCCTAACCCGGTCACTTCAACCCCGCCCTTGATATTCAAATCCTTCTTTTTGGCATCCGATAGTTCACCAACAACAACTCCCAGGGTATTGGCGCTATTGCCATTTGCCGCAGGGGCATCTGCCTTTTTATTAGCCGCCTGAGTAGATTCGGTATCAGTTACAGTGACCGTTAAATCACGGGCTCCGCCTTTACGCCAAACTTGTACTGGCACAGAAGTGCCTGGCTTGGTTTCACCTACGACTCTAGGCAAATCGGTGGACTTAGAAATATCTTTGCCATTGAAGCTCAGAATCACATCGCCCGCCTCAATTCCACCGGCGGCTGCAGGGCCACCTGGTTCAACGTTACGAACATAAGCACCACGTGGTTTGCCTAAGCCTAAACTCTCAGCTACCTCTTTCGTCATCTCACCCAAAGCAACACCAATGCGCCCGCGAGAAATCTTTCCGGATGTACGCAATTGATCTGCAACACGCATTGCCTCATCAATCGGAATTGCAAAAGAGATCCCCATATAGCCACCAGAGCGACTAAATATTTGTGAGTTGATACCAATCACTTGACCAGCAGTATTTAAAAGTGGGCCACCAGAGTTTCCAGGATTCACAGCTACGTCAGTCTGAATAAAGGGTAAGTAGTCACCTGTATCGCGACTCTTCGCCGACACAATACCTGCAGTCACCGTATTCTCAAGGCCGAACGGGGAGCCAATTGCCAGGACCCACTCACCTACTCGCACCTTGGATGAGTCACCTAAAGGTAGCTTTGGTAAATCACGCGCTTCAATTTTGACGACTGCAACATCGGTACGCTTATCCATGCCAAGTAACTTTGCTTTGAACTCGCGCTTATCAGTCAGGGTTACATAAATAGTGGTGGCGCCCTCAACAACATGAGCATTAGTCAAAATCAAACCATTGGATTCAATAATGAAACCAGAGCCTACGCCACGATCTGCTTCTTGCGGCTTGCCTGGATTAGGTTGCGCTGGTTTAGGTCCGTTTGGAATTCCCGGAATAGGTACGCCAAAGAAACGGCGGAAAAATTCCGCCTGATCTTCTGGCATCCCAGGTATGCCACCTTGCACTTGCTGCACTACTACTTTTTCAGTAGTACGAATATTGACGACCGCAGGACTAGCGCGTTCAACCAAATCCGCAAAGTCAGGAATGGTGACTCGAGGATTTTGAGCTAACGCAGGTGGAATAAACGCAACTTGCCCCAGACCAAAGATAGCCAAGAGCGCAATTAAATACTTTTTCATAATGCTATAGACCTACTTGGTGAAAACCAACAAAGAAGATATTAAGAATATTAGGTCAGTTTGCCAAAAATCAAGGTACCGTTAGTACCCCCAAAGCCAAAATTGTTTTTGACTGCATGGTCAATCTTCACATCCCTAGCGGTATTGGCGCAGTAGTCCAGGTCGCACTCAGGATCTTGATTGAAGATATTGATAGTAGGTGGTGATTTTTGGTTATGAAGGGCCAAAATCGTGAAAACAGACTCCAAGCCACCGGCGCCGCCCAAAAGGTGGCCAGTCATCGACTTGGTAGAGTTTATTAAAGCCTTTTTGGCATGATCGCCCAAAGCCGCTTTAATCGCTTCGGTTTCATTCTTGTCGCCCAAAGGCGTAGAAGTTCCGTGAGCATTTAAATACTGAATTTGATCTGGATTGAGTTTGGCATCACGCATTGCATTCACCATGCAACGACGGGGGCCATCCATATTTGGTGCAGTCATATGATAAGCATCACCACTCATACCAAAGCCCAGTAATTCGCAATAGATTTTTGCTCCGCGAGCTTTAGCGTGCTCATACTCTTCAATCACAACAACACCTGCGCCCTCACCCAGAACAAAACCATCGCGGTCTTTATCCCAAGGGCGTGACGCAGTAGCAGGATCATCGTTGCGGGTAGAAAGCGCTCTTGCAGAAGCAAAGCCGCCAACGCCTAATGCAGAGATAGTTGATTCAGCACCACCAGCAACCATCACATCCGCGTCGCCATACTGAATTAAGCGAGCAGCTAAACCGATGCTGTGCAATCCAGTAGTACACGCAGTTACCGCAGCAACGTTTGGACCTTTAAGGCCAAACAAAATACTGAGGTGCCCAGAAATCATATTGATGATGGAGCCTGGAACAAAGAACGGTGAAATACGACGGGGGCCGCGAGCCAACAACTCAGCACCCGTTGCCTCAATCATTGGCAAGCCACCGATACCGGAGCCAACCATGACGCCAATGCGCTCAGCGTTTTGTTCGGTAATCTCTAAACCACTGTCGCGAATGGCTTGCGTACCAGCGGCAATGCCGTAATGGATAAAGGTATCCATATGGCGCGCCTCTTTGGCAGAAACATATTCCTCGACATTGAAATCTTTCACCTCTCCAGCGAAATGAACGCTAAGCGGAGTGTGGTCAAACTTGGTGATGGTAGCAATACCTGATTTGCCCGCAAGCAAATTAGACCAAGCTACATCAACCGAATTACCAACAGGTGAGATAAGACCAAGGCCGGTAACTACTACCCGGCGTCGGCCATTTGATGCTGACACAGTAATACCTAGGCTAGGGAATTAACCCTGAGCTTTTGATGTAGCGAAGTCGATCGCGAGCTGAACTGTGGTGATCTTTTCAGCTTCCTCATCAGGAATTTCGATGCCGAATTCATCTTCCAAAGCCATAACCAGCTCAACAGTGTCAAGAGAGTCAGCGCCCAAGTCGTTCACAAAAGAAGATTCATTCTTGATGTCTCCTTCAGCGACGCCCAATTGCTCGGCGACGATTTTCTTAACGCGTTGTTCGATGTTGTCCATTAATTTCCCCAGGGGTTGTAAAAAACGATGAGAGGATTTTATCAGTTTGGCGGACCGAATTAGCAAATTCGCCTAAAAATGACCAAATCCTGGCTTTGCCGTTAGGCTAAATAGAGTCCGCCATTGACGTGGAGGGTATTACCCGTAATATAACCAGCAGCTGGAGAGGCCAAAAAGGCCACCGCTTGGGCGACATCCTCAGGACTACCCAAACGCGCCAAAGGAATGTTCACTTTTAGGGCATTTTGCTGTTCTTCGCTCAAGGCACGGGTCATATCAGTATCAATAAATCCAGGAGCTACGCAATTCACAGTGATATTACGGCTACCGATCTCACGGGCTAAAGCACGAGTCATACCTGAAACCCCCGCCTTTGCAGCAGCGTAATTTGCCTGACCAGGATTACCCATATGGCCGACAATTGAAGTGATATTAATAATGCGGCCACCACGAGCCTTCATCATGGGACGCATCACTGCTTGAGAAAGACGGAAGACTGAACTCAGGTTGGTATCAATCACATCAGTCCACTCTTCAGACTTCATGCGCATTGCTAAATTGTCACGAGTGATGCCAGCGTTATTCACCAAGATATTGATGCCGCCATACTCTTTGACGATCAGATCAATAATTTCTTCACAAGCATTTGGGGCAGTCACATTCAATACTTTGCCAGCACCGCCTGAAGCTTTTAAACGCTCATCAATCGCTTTAGCTCCACTCTCGGATGTAGCCGTTCCAATTACCTTGGCGCCACACTTAACTAGCTCATCCGCGATTGCCTGACCAATACCGCGTGAGGCGCCAGTTACTAAAGCAATTTGTCCGCTTAAGTCGAGATTCATATTTGTCTTCCGCTGTTTTGAGTACTTCTTAATTTTATTTAATCTGGATTTTATTTCAGGCTTGCTAGAACTTCATTCAAGCTAGCTTCGTCAAATACTGGTACACCAGTCACTTGATCGTTAATACGCTTGGTAAGGCCTGCTAATACTTTGCCAGGACCACACTCCACTACCTGAGTAATACCTTGAGAAGCGATAGCCTGAATGGTTTCCTGCCAACGAACAGGCTTGGCAGCTTGACGCACTAAGGCATCTTTAATAGCTGCAGGGTCATTCAATACCTCAACATCCACATTATTGATAACGGAAATGGTTGGCGCTTTAAATTCAATATTGGCTAAGTAGCCTTTGAGTTTTTCAGAGGCTGGTTGCAGTAAAGAAGAATGGAATGGTGCAGATACTGGCAACGGCAAGGCACGCTTAGCGCCAGCAGCCTTCAATAATTCACATGCTTTAGTAACGGCATCACTTGCACCAGCAATCACTACTTGACCAGGGGCATTGAAGTTGACGGCCTCAACAACACCGCCAGAAGCAGCGCTTGCTTCAGCACAAACCTGAATCACGATTGCATCATCCAAGCCGAGAATCGCAGCCATACCGCCTGTACCTACCGGTACAGCAGTTTGCATTGCTTCAGCACGAAAGCGCACCAATGGAACAGCATCTTTAAAAGAAATAACGCCAGACGCAACCAAGGCAGAGTACTCACCAAGGCTATGACCTGCCATTACCTTGGGCGCAGATCCACCTGCTGCCAACCAGGCTCGATAAAAGGCAACGCCCGCAGTCAACATCACAGGCTGAGTATTCGTGGTTAATGACAGCGCCTCTGCAGGGCCTTCAGAAATCAGCTTTGCAACGTCCTCACCTAATGCCTCAGAAGCCTCTTGCAATGTTGCACGCACTTCCGGGCGCTCAGAAATGGAATTGAGCATGCCAACGGATTGAGAGCCTTGACCTGGAAATACAAATGCAAATGTCATGTGATTAATTCGCTAATTTAAATAATTAAAGAAATGAATAGAAATAGTGAATCGATTTTGTGAGGCGTATTTCTACCCGTCGTTAATACTTTATAGTGACCGCACCCCAAGCGAACCCGCCGCCAACACCCTCTAGCAAGAGATGTTGTCCACGCTGAATCTGCCCAGAGCGCACGCCAGCATCTAATGCCAACGGAATGGATGCAGCCGAAGTATTGCCATGCTCATGCACAGTAACAATGACTTTATCCATGGACATACCCATCTTCTTAGCCGTGCCTTCCATAATGCGAATATTGGCTTGATGCGGTACTAGCCAGTCGATTTGCTCAGCCTTGAGGTTTGCTTTTTCGAGTGCCTCGTGAGCTACTTGTTCTAAAACCTTCACAGCAAGCTTAAAGACAGCTGGACCATCCATGGTCATAAATGGGGAACCATGCACTTCGCCATTACCAGCACGCCCAGGAACACACAAAATATCGCGTTGACTACCATCAGCATGTAATGCAGTAGAGAGAATGCCCGCCTCTTGAGAAGCCTCCAGCACAACAGCTCCAGCACCATCGCCAAACAAGACACAAGTGCCACGGTCTTGGAAATTCAGAATACGGGAGAATGTTTCTGCACCGATGACCAATACTTTTTTGTATGAACCAGAACGAATAAATGCATCTGCAATGGCAAGTGCATAAGTAAAGCCAGCGCACACTGCTTGCACATCAAAAGCCGCACAAGCAGTGTGCGCGCCTAATTTGTCTTGTACTACGCAAGCAGTACTTGGAAAGCCGCCCAAATGATCTGGGGTAGAAGTGGCCAAAATGATGAGGTCCAAATCTTCAGAGGTAATACCGGCGCTAGTTAAAGCAGCTTGTGCAGCCTTCACTGCTAGATCACTAGTTAATTCGTTCTCAGCAGCAAAGTGGCGCGCAGAAATACCGCTACGCGTTTTAATCCACTCATCACTGGTCTCCAGGCCAGTTTTAGCCAGACGCTCCACTAAGTCTTGATTAGTTAAGCGCAACTCAGGAAGATAACTTCCGGTACCCGCTACTCTTGCAAAAATACTCATACTTTTGTCTCCACCACAAAGGCTGCAGCAATGCGCTCTACCATGCGGTTCTTAGCTGCCTCATAGGCGCGATCCAAGGCAAAGCCAAAAGCAAAGCGATCAGCAGAACCATGACTCTTAATTACACAACCACGTAAACCCAACAATACTGCACCGTTATAACGACGATGATCAACCCGCTTACGAACTCTTAGCAACGGCACCATTGCACAGATCGCCATCAACTTGGTAAGCCATGAGCGATTAAATTCTTGACGAATCAAACCACTCATCATTTTTGCTAAACCTTCACTGGCTTTCAGAACGACGTTGCCAACAAAACCATCGCACACCACGATATCCGTAGTGCCCTTAAAAATATCATTACCTTCTACGTTGCCGTAAAAGTTTAAAGAGGTTTGGCGAAGTAACTCGCTGGTTTGCTTAACAACCTCATTACCTTTAATCACTTCCTCACCAATATTGAGAAGGCCAATTGAAGGGTTTTCCTTGCCATCAACCACTTGCACCATCACGTTTGCCATTTGGGCAAACTGAACTAAGTGCATTGGCTCGCAGTCGGCATTTGCACCGAGGTCTAGCATAGTTGTCCCGCGCCCTAATTCATTGGGTATGGCGGTAGCAATCGCAGGGCGATCAACGCCATCAAGCGTTTTGAGAATATAGCGAGAGATCGCCATGAGTGCGCCAGTATTGCCAGAAGAAACTACAGCATCAGCAGCGCCTTCTTTAACCTGCTCAATAGCAACACGCATAGATGAATCTTTTTTACGACGCAAAGCAATCTCAATGGGATCATCCATCAAGACAACTTCACTAGCGGGAATAATTTGAATTCGCTCCATCGGAGCTTTGGGAGATTTACTCAATGCTTGCTTGATTAAATCAGAATCACCAACAAGGGTGATCTTCACATCAGCATGTTTTTCTAAAAAATCGCAGGCAGCCGGAACCGTCACGACGACTCCATGATCTCCGCCCATGGCATCAATAGCAAGAGTAACGCTCATAAGCTCATTGATTGCTGCAAGTGATTTATCCAAGAAAAAAGCGGCTTTTACTGGAGCCGCTTCTATCTGTTTAGACTAAAAAATTAGTCGTTTTTAGTTTTAACAACTTTACGACCACGATAGTAGCCGTTAGGTGAAATGTGGTGGCGCAAATGAGCCTCACCAGTTGTGGCTTCAACAGCCGTAGCAGGTGCGGTCAAGAAGTCGTGCGCACGGTGCATGCCACGTTTGGAAGGTGATTTTTTGTTTTGTTGAACGGCCATATTGAACTCCTAAGCAAGGCAATATTCTAGCATGGAAATGCACCTAAATGCTTGATTTATTGACAGAAGATACATAAAACAACAACTGAAATCAGACCCCTAATTTCAGTTTTTCTTCATATTTTTCAATACGTTAAAGGGATTTTCCCGCTCATTTGATGGCTCCTCATCACCGCCATCCCCAAAGGTAGATGCATGGGGTTCACAAAACCCATCTGGATGCTTTGGAATCAGGGGTAAAGACAATAGAACCTCATCCTCAATGGTTTCTAAGAGGTTGAAATGCTGATTTACGACCAGGGGCTCTTGCTCCTCATCCTCAACAGGGTATTCATCAGCCTCAAAATCCGTCAAAACCAGAATAAATCGGCGTTTTTCATCCAAATCTACCGCGCAATCTTGTAAACAGCGTTGGCATACCAGGTGCAAACGACCCTTTAGACCCAATTCGAGGATTTGATGAGGCTCACTACCTGGGGAATCCTCAAAATAGGTTCTCACAGACCAATTAAAGCCATCGGCTGGGTTAACGGTTGAAGCCTCCTCGGCCACCCTTGGCATATCTGACATGCTTAAAAAACCAGACCCCGCATAAGATTGGGGGGCACAAAAATCTACCCTCTTTAAGGCGCTAGGCTCGGAAGATAGTTCGACTTGAGGTAAAACTTGATTACGATTCATGGCATCAGTCTAAATGAAGGCGCCTTAGAAAGCACAGCAAAAATGAGTACCTCCACAAATACACCTCAAAATCCAAGACTCATCTTGGCATCCACTTCGGTATACCGCCGTGAACTTTTAGAGCGCCTACGCATCCCCTTTGAAGTCATCTCACCAAAGGTAGATGAAACCCCACTCACCGGCGAGAGCACTCTTGCTTTAGCGCTTCGACTTGCTCAAGCCAAAGCAGCTGCAGTTGCCAAACAACATCCTGATGCTTGGGTCATTGGCTCTGATCAAGTTGCCGATCTTTGTGGTGCAGCGATTGGTAAGCCAGGTAATTTTGAAAGGGCATTAGTGCAACTACAACTGATGCGCGGTCAAATAGTGACTTTTCAAACGGCACTGTGCTTGATGAAGGGTGACACCCAAACCACTTTATGCGTTCCCACTGAAGTCACCTTTCGCAAACTTCCAGACAGCGCATTAGAGGCCTATTTACTTGCCGAAGAGCCTTATGACTGTGCCGGCAGCGCTAAGTCTGAAGGCCTTGGTATTAGCCTACTAGAGTCCATCCAGAGTAATGACCCAACCGCTTTAATTGGCTTACCACTCATTGCATTAGCCGGCTTACTGCGCGATGCTGGGTTTGTAATTCCAGCAAAAACATAAAACGAAAATTAATAACTAGCATCATTAGAAAAAAATAATTCATGAGCAAACTCGGTACTCTTTATTTAGTTCCAAACACTCTCGGTGATGATGGTCGCGCTGAGCAATTGCCTTGGGTTCTTCCATCCGAAACGATTGCGCAAACAGCCAAGCTAAAGCACTGGATTGTGGAAGACGCCAAAACAGCGCGCGCACTATTAAAAGCAATCGATTCTGCTTCTCCATTGGCATGCACTATTCAAGAAATGCAAATGAGTGAATGGCGTGGTGCTGCACGCAATGCAAAGTATGGCGATGCTGTCAAACCGGCTGATTTACTCAAACCTTTGCTTGCTGGAAATGATATGGGCTTGATGTCTGAAGCAGGAGTCCCAGGCGTTGCGGATCCTGGCGCTGAGTTGGTGCTGGCAGCTCACAAACTAGGCGCCCAAGTGAAGCCACTCGTTGGACCGAGCTCGATCTTGTTAGGCCTAATGGCAAGTGGACTCAATGGTCAGCGTTTTGCATTTCAGGGGTACTTGCCTCATGACACCCATGAGCGCACTGCCAAACTTAAGCAACTCGAAATTGAGTCTCGTAAATTACAACAAACTCAAATTTGGATTGAGACGCCCTATCGAAATACTGCCATGCTCATGGCTTGTATCAATTCGTTAGCGCCACAAAGCCTGCTCTGTCTTGGAGTGGATCTTAGTCTGCCATCAGAAATGATTGTCACCCTTTCGATTGCGGATTGGCGCAAACGCTACCCGAATGAAGCTGCTTGTGCCTCACTACAAAATAGGCCAACAGTATTTCTACTATTAGCCTAGCTTTTCAATACTTTATTTTTACTTTAAGTCTGGTGTCTTCACTAAAGCTTTACCAGCAGCTGCACCAGCCTCCGCACCAAAGCGTTTAGCAACACGCTCCGCGAAATTCTCTTTCATGGTGTAGTCCAGAATATCGGGCGCTTTAAAGATATCGCGCGCAACTGTATCGACAGTACCGTAACCATCGGCCAAGCCAATTTTCACAGCTTGCTCGCCATTCCAGATGCGACCAGAAAATAAATCCGGCACGTCTTTTAAGCGATCGCCACGACCCTCTTTCACAACCGCAATAAATTGCTGGTGAATCTCATCAATCATGGTCTTGACCATTTCAACCTGCTTTGGGTTTTCTTTGCTAAACGGATCCATCATGCCTTTATTAGAGCCCGAAGTAATCATGCGACGAGTCACACCCAACTTATCCATTAGGCCTGTAAAACCAAAGCCTTCCATAATCACGCCAATCGAACCCACCAGACTGGCTTTATCAACCAAGATTTGGTCTGCAGCTACTGCAACGTAGTAACCTCCAGACGCGCAAATGTCTTCAACTACGACATAAAACGGCTTCTTGGGATAAAGCTTGCGTAAGCGGTGAATCTCATCATTGATCATGCCGGCTTGAACTGGAGAGCCCCCAGGACTATTGATGCGCAATACAACTCCGGCACTATGTTCATTTTCAAATGCAGATAGTAGGGATGAATTGATATCCATCGCATTAGCCATCGAGCTGGAAGAAATTTCCCCCTCAAGAGTTACTAAGGCGGTGTGTTTTTCAACCCCCATGCCCTTGCCTGGAAGATGAAAGTCAAATATTGAAAGTAGTGCACCAACAATGACTAGCAAAGTAAGTACTCGCAATACCGCCTTCCAACGACGTGCCTTACGGGTCTCTTTTAAATTCTCCAATAAGAGATGTTCGAGAGCTTGACGTTCCCAATTGGGATTTGGGTTGTTTTCCATCTTTTTACTTTCTTAGTGTTGCAGGTTATTTTTAAGCCATTGAGAAAGTTGCGCGACATCATCCACATGCGCCAATGATGGCGAGGCTTTTAAAGTATCGGGCGGGTGGGCACCATAAGTTACCGCTACCGCATCTACTCCAGCATTCGCTGCCATATCTAAGTCATGGGTCGTATCGCCAATCATGAGCATACGACGGGTCGGCACCTGGGTGACATCCGATAGCTCCAACAACATTGCTGGATGAGGCTTAGAAAAAGATTCGTCAGCCGTACGAGTCTCATGAAAGAGATGGCCGATCTGATGATGCCCGAGCGAGCGATCTAATCCGACGCGCGACTTCCCAGTGGCAACAGCCAATAAATATTGTTTAGCATGCAGCTCTTCTAAGAGCTCTCGAATGCCAACAAATAAATCAAGCTCATGATCTTTTGCTAAGTAGTGATAACGAAAACGCTCTGTCAGTTTTGGAAAATGGGCCGGCTCTATCCATGGCACTGCTCTGCGCAATGAATCCTGAATTCCTAAACCAATTACTGAACTGGCTAACGTGTCATCAGGAGCCTTAAATCCTAAATCGCGACAGGCTTGCTGAATACAATGCACGATGGTTGGCGTGGAATCCATGATGGTTCCATCCCAATCCCACACAATCAGGTCATAAGGTCGATTTGATTTATTTACTTGAGACATTCTGATATTTACTGCTCAAAGGTTTTTATCATGGCCGCAAATTCTGCAGGTAATGGCGATTCAATCCGCATCTTTTCGCCAGTACGTGGGTGTGTAAAACCAGCCAAATGAGCGTGTAGATATAAGCGTTTGGATTTAACCACCTTATCCAAATCCTCAAAGCCATATTTATCATCACCCAAAATTGCGTGACCCAGCTTTTGCAAATGAACTCGGATTTGGTGAGTGCGCCCTGTCTTCAGTTGCGCCTCAGCCAGCGTGATTGACGCGCCCTCACGCTTGAGCGCTTTAGTCACCCTTAAAGAAGTGTGACTTGGTATGCCATCTGGATCAACCCGAACGCGGCGCTCGCCGTTAGGCAGCAGGTATTTATGCAATGGATATTTGAGTTGCATGGTTTGAGCGCCTTGCACGATTTCGCCATGTGCAAGTAAGTAATAGCGCTTGTCAGTTTGTCCCTCACGAATTTGACGGTGCAATTCCACTAAAGCGCTCCGTTTTTTAGCCAAGAGTAAAACTCCTGACGTATCACGATCCAAACGATGAACCAATTCCAAAAACTTGAGTTCGGGGCGGGTAATGCGCAGAGTCTCAATTACCCCAAGGGCGATACCTGAGCCACCATGCACTGCTAAACCTGCTGGCTTATTCACTATTAAGAGGGCTTCGTCCTCAAAAAGGATGGGCATTTTGTCTGAATAGCCATGCGCCCGAGATTTAGTTTGAGCACTATTGACCGCAGCCATTTGGGCTGGTTCAGCAATTCGAACTGGGGGGAGGCGGACCACATCACCCTCAATCAGACGGGTGGTTGGCTCAGCCCGCTTTTTATTGACCCGAACCTCGCCAGATCGAATGATTCGATAAACGTGGCTTTTAGGAACCCCTTTGGCCCAGCGTAATAGATAGTTATCCAAGCGCTGACCGGCCTCTTCGGGACCAATGGTCTGAAGATGCACTGCAGCAGGCACTGAAGTAGAGGGCGTTTTTACCATTAAAGGCTTGGAAATGGGTTCGGATTTCATGATTTATCTCTCTTGTGACCCCACCAGGGGATGACAAGGGACTCAACAATACCCCATTGTCACGCAACTTGTGCCGTATAATCAACGCTCTAGCCAATTTATTGGCCCGAGACCAACCTGAAGTCAGGTTTGAATCGTGGAGCTTGGAGTCGCCCTTTAAAAGACTCCCGGGGTTGCCCCTCCCCCGTTGTAATGAGGCGCAGGGTTGGTGTGCCGTATGCCGCGACCCGCGATTAGAAGACAGTTTTCAGGCGCGCGCCTGCATTGATGACCTAAAGGAGGTCTCTGCGGCGATCGTCAAGTGTGGCACCAAATTAACCAACAGTTAAGCTGGTGAACTAGGCAAAAAATGCCTAGATTTGCATGATCCACACTCATATACCGCCTTGGGCTTAGTCCTAAGCGGCATCTAACTTGTCCCCTAACGCAGCGCGCAACGACGCCCTCCCCCATAGGAGAGTGTTATGAAACGCATGTTGTTTAATGCAACTCAACAAGAAGAGTTGCGAGTTGCCATCGTCGATGGTCAAAAACTCATCGATATTGATATCGAAGCTGCCGGTCGTGAACAACGCAAAGGCAATATTTACAAAGGTGTTATTACTCGCATTGAGCCCTCGCTCGAAGCTTGCTTTGTAAATTACGGCGAAGAACGCCATGGCTTCCTGCCATTTAAAGAAGTTGCCCGTACCTACTTTAAAGAAGGTGTTGACGTTCGCAATGCTTCCATCAAGGATGCTTTGCGCGAAGGCCAAGAAATCATTGTTCAGGTAGAAAAAGAAGAGCGCGGCCAAAAAGGCGCTGCCCTCACCTCTTTTGTCTCCTTAGCGGGCCGTTATTTGGTATTAATGCCAAATAACCCACGTGGAGGTGGTGTTTCCCGCCGTATTGAAGGTGAAGACCGTCAAGAACTCCGTGAAGCAATGTCCCAATTACAAGTACCAGATGGCATGAGCATCATTGCTCGTACAGCCGGTATTGGTCGCGACGCTACTGAATTGCAATGGGATTTAAGCTATCTCATGCAGTTGTGGACAGCGATTGATGAAGCTGCCAAAGGCAACTCTGCTCCACTATTGATATACCTCGAATCCAGCTTGGTGATTCGCGCAATTCGCGATTACTTCCAGCCTGATATTGGTGAGATCCTCATCGATACCGATGACATCTACGAACAAGCTGCAGCATTTATGTCTGTAGTGATGCCTGACAATTTGCCACGAGTAAAGCGCTATCAAGATGATGTGCCTTTGTTCTCTCGCTTCCAAATTGAGCATCAAATTGAAACTGCTTACTCACGCACTGTGCCACTGCCATCTGGCGGCGCAATCGTGATCGACCACACTGAAGCCTTGGTTTCAGTGGACGTTAACTCGGCACGCGCAACCCGTGGCTCTGATATTGAAGAGACTGCTACTCGTACCAACTTAGAAGCTGCCGATGAAATCGCTCGTCAAGCACGTTTACGTGACTTGGGTGGCTTGATCGTGATCGACTTCATTGATATGGAATCGAGCAAAGCACAGAAAGATGTTGAGAATCGTTTGCGTGATGCTCTGCGTCATGACCGTGCGCGCGTTCAGATGGGCAAGATCTCCAAGTTTGGCTTGATGGAAATGTCACGTCAGCGTTTGCGCCCTGCATTGTCTGAAGGTAGCCATGTAACCTGCCCACGTTGTAACGGCACTGGTCACATTCGCGATACTGAATCTTCTGCATTGCAAGTTCTGCGCATCATCCAAGAAGAAGCAATGAAGGAAAACACAGCAGCGATTCATACACAGGTACCAGTCGAAGTGGCTGCCTTCCTTTTGAATGAAAAACGTGCTGAAGTCATCAAGATCGAGACTCGCTTCAAAGTGAACGTCTTGATGGTTCCTAACAAGCATTTAGAAACTCCACATTACAAGCTTGAGCGTTTGCGCCATGACGATCCTCGTCTTGACGATCAAAAAGCTAGTTATGTGATGGCGGAAGAGGCTGCTCGCGAACTCGAGACAGACACGACAGTTAGCAAAAAAGATGCCGATGTAAAAGTACGTCCAGAAGCAGCGGTCAAGGGAATCACGCCAACACAACCTGCGCCAGTTAGCCAGCCACGTCCTGCACGTACTGAAAAAGTGGCGACTGAAAGTTCTGGCGGCTTCTTTGGATTTATTAAGAAGCTTTTCGCCTCAGCTCCAGCAGTTGAAGAAAAGCCCGCGCCAAGCAATCCACGTGGCCGTAATCAAGGTCGTAATGGCAACGATCGCAATCGCGGTCGCAACCGCCGTGGTGAGCGTACTGAGCGCCCAGCAGTTGCTGCAGCCGAAGGTGCTCCGGCAGAAGGCGCTAACAACAACCGTAACCGCAACAATCGAAACGGCAACCGCAATCAAGGCAATCAAAATGGTCCAAAGCCAGAACGTCAAGATGGGAACCGCAATCAAGCCAATCCAGCAGCAGTAACTCCTGCAACTGAAGCCGCTCCTGGTAGCGAAACTACTCCAGGCACCGATGGTGAAGAGCGTCGCGGTCGTGGTCGCAATCGTCGCGGTCGTGGTCGCGGTCAACGTGGTGAACGCACAGAAGGCGGCAATGATGTTACCAACACACCTGCAACTGCTGTGTCCGCAAGTCCATTTGCAGGCCCTCCTGTAGGAATGGCTGGCGCATCAGCAAGCATGCCAATTCAGAACATCGCGAACAGCTTTGGCAACGCAAAACCTGCAGTAGAGAAACAAGAAAGGCCAGAGCGCGCACCACGTGCTCCACGTCAATCAAATCGTCCCGCACAAAACTCTGCTCCTGCATCTGCTCCAGCTCCAGTCGCTGTTGCGGCTGCTCCGTTAGAGGTCATCGCTAAACCTGCACCAGAACTTCCTAAAGTTGCCTTCCAGGCGCTTGAAGAAACTTCGTTGCATAGCGTTGTGCAATCAGCCGGCATGATTTGGGTCGCTACCGACTCTTCAAAGCATGCTGACGCTCAAAGCCAGATTCAGGCAGAGCCTGTTGCTCATAACTTGGGCAGAGCACCTAAACCGGCTGCAAGCCTTCCTGATGGCCCAATGGTTTTAGTTGAAACCGGCGGCCAAGAAAAAACGGTTTAACGCTTATTTAAGCTTTTCTCCAGACCGCCATTTATCCCAAAAGGATATTTGGCGGTTTGGCAGAAACCCCGTTTCACAGCCATAATTGAGAGCATGGTTGAAAAAGTAAACCCTAAAGTAATTCCGATACGCATTGATGAAGGCAAAGGCCTGACGCCATCTATTGGCGCCCAACTCATCACGCCGCATAGTCATACCAAAGATACTCGGGGGCGCACCCTAAGAGATCTGCGTATCTCCGTGACCGATCGCTGCAACTTTCGCTGCACCTATTGCATGCCTAAGGAAGTATTCGATCAAAACTATCCCTACCTAGCTCATAAAGAATTACTGAGCTTTGAAGAAATTACTCGCCTCACCTCTATCTTCGCTGCTTTGGGCGTTGAAAAAATTAGACTGACTGGTGGCGAGCCTTTGCTGCGCAAGAACTTAGAGGTACTTATTGAGATGTTGGCCAAAGTGCGCACTCCAGAAGATAAAGCACTCGACCTCACCCTCACTACTAACGGCAGCATCTTGCGCAAGAAAGCTGCTGCACTAAAAACTGCCGGCCTGCAAAGATTGACAGTCAGTCTCGATGGTCTAGATGACGCCATCTTCAAAAAAATGAATGATGTTGACTTCCCAGTTGCCGATGTGCTCGATGGCATTGCCGCAGCCCAAGAAGCGGGCTTCCAAAATATCAAAGTCAATATGGTGGTGAAAAAAGGTACCAACGATCATGAGATTGTTGCGATGGCTAAGCACTTTAAAGGCAGTGGCGTCATTCTGCGTTTTATTGAATTTATGGATGTGGGCAGCTCTAATGGCTGGAATATGGAACAGGTACTTCCGTCTAAAGAAGTGATTGCCAGAATTCATGAAGCTTTTCCTTTAGAGCCAGTAGAGGCTAACTACACCGGTGAAGTCGCACAGCGCTGGCGTTATGTCGATGGCTCAGGTGAGATTGGCGTGATCTCCAGCGTTACCCAAACTTTCTGTCATGAATGCTCTAGAGCTCGTATCTCGACTGATGGACAAATGTATCTCTGCCTCTTTGCCAATGAAGGTTTTGATTTCAAAACCTTATTACGCTCTGGCATGAGTGATTTAGAAATTGCCAACGCGGTAATGAATACCTGGTCCACTCGCGACGATCACTATTCCGAAATTCGGGGTTCACATACCGCGAATCTGTTATCCGGCAACCGCAAGGTTGAAATGTCTTATATTGGTGGTTAATGATTTCCACTAAAGACATCACTGCACTCATACTTGCTGGCGGACGTGCGCAACGTATGGGTGGCATTGATAAGGGACTGATTCCTTTTCACGGCAAACCACTCATTGAGTCAGCTATTGCAAAGCTTAAGCCACAGGTGCAAACCATTGTGATTAATGCCAATCGCAACATCACAAAGTATGCGAGCTATGGATACCCAGTGATCATGGATGAGACGCCAGATTTTTCAGGGCCGCTAGCAGGCTTCTCCGCAGGCCTGAAGGCCTGCAAGACATCTTACCTCCTTACCTCGCCTTGCGACTCACCTTTGCTACCCAATCATCTCGCAGAGTCATTAATTGCCGAGATGGAGCGGGGTGATTTTCAGTTGGTGTACGCCTCCACCAAAGAGATCAATGGCAAGGTATGGGCGCAGCCTGTTTTTTGCCTCATGCAGAGTAACTTACAGGATGCATTGAATCAATTTCTCCAAAAAGAAGATCTCAAAATTGATCGCTGGTTTAAAGAGTTACGGAGCAGCACCGTTATATTTGATGACTCTCAAGCTTTTGCCAATGTAAATACACCTGAAGAGCTAAAGTCCTTAGAAGAAGTATCGGCATGAGTCGCTCCCCAAACCAACCAATTCTTTTGACCTCGTCGCTGCATGTTGATGATGCGCGTAAGGCAATTGCTGCATTAGTAGAGGATCTCATTCAAGAAGCTGCAGCAATGAATGATTCCGCAGATATTGAAACCGCTCCATTGGATCAGGCGATTAATCGGATATTGGCGGCTGACTTACTTTCACCCATCGATGTTCCGGCTGCCGACAATTCTGCGATGGATGGTTATGCATTTGATGGCAAATGCCTCGATACAAGCAATCCATCTATTTCATTAAGAGTGGTTGGCACAGCGCTTGCAGGCAAGCCTTATGACGGCAGTATTGGAGCTGGAGAATGCCTGAAGATCATGACCGGCGCTCTGATGCCTACTGGTTGCGATACCGTCATTCCACAAGAATTCACAGCCACAAAAGATGAGCTTACGATTGAGTTTAGGCAAGATCAATTAAAGCCTGGCGAGAATCGTCGTCTGCGTGGCGAAGATCTTCAAAAAGGTAAGCCTGCAATCGCCGCTGGACGCTTACTGCGCCCTTCTGATCTGGGCTTAGCCGCGTCACTGGGTATTACCCCCTTACCCGTAAGGCGCAAACTTAAGGTGGCTATTCTGTCTTCAGGTGATGAGTTGCGTGCGCTTGGTCAAGCATTGGATGCAGGCAGCATATATGACAGCAACCGCTACAGCCTTACTGGTTTACTCAATCGCCTGAATTTAGAAATCATTGACTGCGGCATTGTGCGCGATGACCCCGCCTCTTTGAAGCAAGCCTTTATCGAGGCAGCTAGCAAAGCAGATGTATTGATTTCTTCTGGGGGCGTTTCGGTTGGTGAAGCAGATTTCACGAAACAGATCATGCAAGAGTTGGGCGATGTCGGCTTTTGGAAAATCGCCATGCGCCCAGGACGTCCCATGGCCTTTGGAGTTCTTAAGCCAGTAGCTGGAAATTCCCCTGCTCGTAAAACCCTTTTCTTTGGTCTGCCCGGGAATCCCGTAGCAGTGATGGTGACCTTCTATCAATTTGTCCGTGCAGCACTTCTGCAGCTCAATGGCGCCAATCAAACTGAACCGCCTCTTACCCAAGCTATTGCCGAAGCTCCTATTCGGAAAAAGCCAGGTCGAACAGAATTTCAACGCGCTATTCTGGGGCGTGGGGCTGATGGCAAGCCAACAGTACGACTAACTGGCAGCCAAGGTGCCGGAATTTTGCGCTCGATGAGTGAGGCTAATTGCTTTGTGATCCTAGGTCATGAACAAGGAAATGTTGCCGCTGGAGACTGGGTAGATATAGCGCTTTTTGATGGACTGCTTTAAGATTGCGTCATCATGAAACTTAGCAAAAAAGAACTCGTCTTTCTAGACCCTATGCATACTGCCAAAACCTTGGTTTTGGTTTACCTCTGCTTCTCTGTACCAATCGTGTTGCTGGCCCTCTTTGTAGCCTTCATACGTGACGGCGCAATCCCTGGATTTACTGTGCTGTCAGCACTCATTCTTAACGCCCTACTCGGATTTGGGTTGTTGTGGATTGCCTGCAAAGTCTATAACTGGGTTGCTGGAAAATTTGGCGGTATTGAATTAGCGTTACGCGAATTGCCAGAAGAAATTGACGCTGAATAAGCGCCTCAAGATTCGAAGCTAACCTTCAAGCAATAAAGCCGAGTATGACTCGGCTTTATTTTTTACTTAACTGCATAGACTTCTGCATTAATGAGGCTAGGTGGTTTTTTTCCATCAAGCGCTGTACGTAAATTATCCACTGCTAAATCCACCATTGCTCTACGTGTTTTTTCTGTGGCGCTAGCAATGTGTGGAGCAAGCACAACGTTGCTCAATTTCAATAGTTCGGGATGTACTTTAGGCTCTCCTTCGAACACGTCTAAGCCAGCAGCAAAGATTCGCTTCTCCTTGAGAGCTTGAGCCAGCGCCGCATCATCCACAATGCCACCACGGGCAATGTTTATCAGGGTTGCAGTCGGCTTCATGAGTGCAATTTCTTTAGCGCCAATTGTATGATGACTCTGGGCACTATAAGGCAACACTAGAACTACGTGATCAGCGGTGCGAAGTAATTCTTCTTTAGAAACATATTTAGCGCCACAGGCCTTTTCATCAGCCTCAGATAAATGGCTGCGATTGTGATAAATCACATTCATTCCGAAACCTAAAGCACGCTTAGCAATTCCTTGGCCAATACGCCCCATACCAATAATGCCCACTGTGCTGTGATGCAAATCCATACCAAGTGGATTATTCACAATCGACCACTTATCCCACTGACCTGCACGCACCCAATGCTCGGATTCAGTAATACGTCTTGCTGTTGCCATGAGTAACGCAAAACCAAAATCAGCGGTAGTGTCTGTTAATACATCCGGAGTATTCGTAGCCATCACACCTGCAGCAGTAATTGCCGGCACATCAAAATTGTTATAGCCCACAGAAATATTGGCCACAATTTTTAGATCTTTGGCATGCATTAAGGCGTTTGCATCAATTCTTTCGCTACCAGCAACTAAAGCCCCTACAACCCCAGAGAGTTCTTTTTGCAACTCTTCGGGACTAAAAATCCTATCCTCTTGATTGGACCGAACCTGATAAGATTCCTCTAATTTAGCCAAAGCCTCTGGGAAAATGGCTCTTGCAACCAGGATTCTGGGTTTTTGCTTGCTAGCGTGCTTATTTGACTGGGTATTCATAGTGGGAACTTTACCTCAACTAAATAGACCCTTTCGCCTGAAAAATAGGCTATTTCAGCTAAAATTGAGTTTTTATAACTTAGCACCCAGCTTTTTGGGGCTCTTGAAACAAAACCGCCATGACTTACGTTGTTACCGAAGCTTGTATCCGTTGCAAATACACCGACTGCGTTGATGTTTGTCCAGTTGACTGCTTTCGCGAAGGCCCCAATTTTTTAGTCATTGATCCAGACGAATGTATTGACTGCGCGGTTTGTGTACCCGAGTGCCCAGTAAATGCAATTTATGCTGAAGACGACGTACCTGGTGATCAACAGACATTTATCAAATTGAACGCAGATCTCTCTCCTTCTTGGACATCGATTACCAAGTCCAAAGCTGCTCTTCCAGATGCTGAAGAATGGAAAGACGTTAAAAACAAACTTGATCAGCTAGTAAAGTAATTTTCTAACCAAAGAAATTTGTGTCGAATACACCCATAGAAACTGATGCCGTCATCATTGGCGCCGGTCCCGTGGGTCTCTTTCAGGTTTTTGAATTAGGTCTCCTGGAAATTAAAACGCATGTCATTGATTCACTCCCAGAGATTGGTGGTCAATGCATTGAACTTTATCCAGATAAACCCATCTACGATATTCCTGCTATTCCAGTGTGCACTGGACGCGAACTCACCAATAATTTACTCAAACAGATTGAACCCTTCAACGCTCAATTTCATCTGGGTCAAGAAGTTAGCAAGCTTGAACGTCAGGCTGATGGACGCTTTCTTGTTTGCACCTCACTAGACAATCACTTCCTCAGTAAAACTGTCTTTATTGCTGGTGGCGTAGGGGCCTTCCAGCCCCGTACCATCAACCTTGAAGGCATTGATGCCTTTGTGGGAAAGCAGGTTTTCTACCACGCTAAAAATCCTGAGCAATTTACAGACAAAAGAATTGTGATTTGTGGTGGTGGCGATGCAGCACTAGATTGGGCGATTCATTTTTCTGAGATTGCCTCTAGCGTCACATTGATTCATCGTCGCGATGACTTCAAGGCTGCGCCAAAATCGATTGCGAGAATGCGTGAACTTTGCGCTAGCAACCAGATGCAACTGTTGATTGGTCAGGTGAGCGCTTTTGAAGCGAAAGATAGCCTGCTTTCTGAGATCACCTTCACCAATATTGATGGCGAAGCAAAACAGATCCCACTCGATGATCTTTTGGTGTTTTACGGACTCTCCCCTAAGCTGGGTCCGATTGCAGAGTGGGGCCTGAATATCGATCGCAAACAAATCTGTGTTGATACAGAAAAATTTCAAACCAGCATCCCTGGAATTTATGCCGTTGGTGATATCAATGTTTACCCAGGCAAGAAGAAGCTAATTCTGTCAGGCTTTCATGAGGCCGCCCTGGCTGCCTTTGCAGCAGCTTCGTACCTGAACCCAGAAAAGCAGATTCAACTGCAATATACGACTACTTCCCCCAAGCTTCACAAGGCTCTCGGGGTGAAGTCGCCCACATTCGAGTAAGCTATCCTTAATTCGTTAATACATAACCACTTTTAGCCAATCCATATGCATCAATATCACGATCTCATGAAAGAAGTCCTCGCCAAGGGGGTTCAAAAGTCCGACAGAACTGGAACTGGCACGGTCTCCGTATTTGGACACCAGATGCGCTTTAACTTGGCCGATGGTTTCCCCATGGTAACCACCAAGAAGCTTCACCTGAAGTCCATCATCTATGAATTACTCTGGTTCCTCAAAGGCAGCACGAACAATAACTGGCTGAAAGAGCGCGGCGTATCTATCTGGAACGAATGGGCAGCACCCGATGGTGATTTAGGTCCTATCTACGGTTATCAGTGGCGCTCATGGCCAGCGCCGAATGGTCAGCACATCGATCAAATCTCTGAGGTGGTTGAGACGATCAAAAAGAATCCAGACTCACGTCGCATTATTGTTTCTGCGTGGAACGTAGCAGATATTCCCCGCATGGCTTTAGCACCTTGCCATGCTTTCTTTCAGTTCTATGTTGCCGATGGCAAATTGTCCTGCCAACTCTATCAACGCAGCGCTGATATTTTTTTAGGCGTGCCATTTAATATTGCTAGCTACGCTTTACTGACGCACATGATGGCGCAACAATGTAATCTGGAGGTGGGAGACTTCATTTGGACTGGTGGTGACTGTCACTTGTATAGCAATCATCTTGAACAAGTAGAACTTCAGCTATCGAGAGATTTTTTCTCTTTGCCTAAGCTTAATATTTTGCGTAAGCCTGATTCAATCTTTGATTACGAGTTTGAAGACTTCGAAATCGACGGCTATGAATCTCATCCTCACATTAAAGCTCCTGTAGCCATTTAAGAATCGTAATCATGACTCAACCTACTATTTCTATGATTGTTGCACGCTCACGCAATCACGTAATTGGCCGCGACAATCAAATGCCTTGGAAGATCTCGGCTGATTTGCAGTTCTTTAAGCGCGTCACCATGGGGCATCCAGTAATCATGGGTCGTAAAACTTGGGAATCCATTGGACGCCCACTTCCTGGACGTCGCAACATCATAGTGAGCCGCAATGCAACCTATCAAGCTACTGGTGGTGAATTAGTTGGATCACTCGATGAAGCCCTGAATAGCTTAAGTGAGTTCCCACGTGTTTTTGTCATTGGTGGTGAGCAACTCTTCACGCAGGCCTTTCCGAAAGCAGACCGACTCTATATTACTGAGATTGATATGGACATTGATGGTGGTGATACTTTCTTTACGGTTCCCAATGCATCAGATTGGAAAGAAGTAGAACGCACTCCTGGATCAGAAGGTAATATTACCTTTAGCTTCATTACACTAGAGCGCAAATAAAAAAGGACTCCTATGAACTGCACCCCAAAAGTTGGACATTCGTCCAACCCTCTAAGGTGCAGTTTTCATGTCCAAATACAGCAAAGAGTTCAAGCTAGCAGTCATTGAGCATTATCTATCTGATAAAGGCGGTTTTAAAGCCATTGCAGATCAGTATGGTGTTAAATACGCTTACGTTCGCAAATGGGTTCATGCTTTTTTAAGGCCCATGGGCAAAAGAGTCTCAATAAGAGTTACATCCAGTACTCAAGTGGTTTTAAGCTATCAGTCTTGCAGCATATGGAGCAACACCAGCTCTCGGTGAACCAAACTGCAGCCCACTTTAATATCCCAGCCCCAAGCTCGGTACTAGTATGGCAACGCCTCTACAATGAAGGCGGTATCACAGCCCTAGAACCTAAGCCCAAGGGACGGCCGCCCATGTCAAAACCTAGCGATATTAAGGCCTTGCTTGCCAAGCCCTTAACTTCACTCACACATGAAGAGTTACTGCGCAAAGCGCAGTATTTAGAAGTGGAGAACGCTTATCTAAAAAAGCTCGAAGCCTTAGCCCAGCAAAAGCACTTGGCAAGCAAGAACAAGCCCAAGTAATTACTGAGTTAAGGCAGCACCATCCATTGCAAATTATTTTGCTTGCAGCCCAAATGCCTAAAAGCGTCTATTACTACTGGCAAAAAGCCGGCAGTCAGGCTGATCCCTATGCTGATACCAAAACCCAGATCAATGCCATCTTTAATGCTCACCAAGGACGCTATGGCTATCGGCGAGTCCACTTAGAGCTACGCAATCAACATGAATACTTAAACCACAAGACCGTGCAAAAGCTCATGGGGCAACTAGGGCTCAAATCGACTGTACGCCCTAAGCGATATCGCTCGTATAAGGGGTCTGTGGGTAAAGTAGCGCCCAACTTGTTAGAGCGCAACTTTGCAGCTAGCAAGCCCAATCAAAAGTGGGTCACTGATGTGACGGAGTTCAGCATCAGAGGGCAAAAGGTCTATCTCTCACCCATCCTAGACCTCTACAACCAAGAGATCGTCTCGTATGAGATTGGTGATCAGCCTCAACTGAGTATGGTGACTACCATGCTTAGTAGTGCTTTTAAGCATCTCAAGCAGGCTGATAAACCGCTGCTGCACTCAGACCAGGGCTGGCAATATCAGATGGGGTTTTATCAACAAGCCCTAAAGAAGCAAGGCATTACTCAAAGCATGTCTAGAAAAGGTAATTGCTTAGATAACGCCGTGATGGAGAACTGGTTTGGGATTATGAAAACCGAGTTCTTCTATCGGAAGAGGTTTGAGACCATTGAATCATTTAAACAAGGGCTGCATGCATATATCCGCTACTACAACCACGATCGAATCAAGCAAAAAAAAGGGATTAAGTCCAGTGCAA
Organism: Polynucleobacter sp. JS-JIR-II-b4; assembly: GCF_018687815.1. Classification (NCBI taxonomy): domain Bacteria; kingdom Pseudomonadati; phylum Pseudomonadota; class Betaproteobacteria; order Burkholderiales; family Burkholderiaceae; genus Polynucleobacter; species Polynucleobacter sp. JS-JIR-II-b4. Next base: position 430,181 of record NZ_CP061306.1, on the reverse strand, counting down.
TACCGAACTCAATCCCTCGTGCTAACCTAACCAAACTGTCCAACTTTTGGGGTGCAGTTCACTAAGAGTCCTTTTTCACAGGAAAGCATTGTTCTTTTACTGAACGACAATCTTTGCATCTTTTGCAATCTGACCCAAGAACTCGTATTGCTTTCTTTGTGTCATGCCTGCACGAATAGCAGCCTTGGCTTGTTCGAATGCTGGTGGCTTGCTCGATTTTTTGTCCTCCAACTTGATTAAAAACCAGCCTTGCTGCATCTGAATTGGCGCAGGTGAAACCTGGCCTTTAGAAAGGGTTATCAACACGGAGGCTAATTCTGGGGCCACCTGACCAGGCTGAACCCAACCTACAGCACCGCCCTGCACCTTATTCGGAGCTAAGGAGACGCTCTTGGCAACCTTATCAAATGGCTCGCCTTTTTTAATGCGCGCTAACGCTGCTTGAGCATCTGCCTCACTAGCCACTGCAATATCGCTCAACTTGTATTCGACAATCATGCCTTGAGGACCTAAGGAAGACACCTCTTTGTTGTATTCAGCTTGGACATCTGCGTCAGTGATTGGGTTTTTAGCCATATAAGTTGATAGCTCGAGATCTGCCAAATAGTTCTGACGGATCATCATCAGTTGAGTATTGGCTTTTTCTGAATTTGCTAAACCATCTTTTTCCGCTTGCTGCGAAAGTAAGAGCACTTCAATGTACTTCTCAATCACTACTTTGCGCAATTCTGAAGAATCCTTTTGCCCCTGAGAAACGGCAACCTTAATTCCTTGCTCCACCATGTCGTTAGTAATGATGGTTCCGTTCACAGATGCCGCTGCATTAATTGGCAAACCACTTTGCTGCGCATAGGCACCACCTACAAGCGCGCTTGTTAACATGCCAGCAACAATAAAGCGCGCTAACATTGGATTTAATACAGAAGCAAAAGGTTTCATAAGGGGGATATCTTTCTAAAATTTAGCCTCAATAGTACCAGCAGGCATGGGTCAATTTGGAATAAGCCACAGTAAAATAGGCCTATGTGCGTTCAATACCTCACTACCGTAAATACTGATTGGGTAAAAACTCACTTTGATCTCGATTTACCGATATCAACGGCTCATGATGTATTCCCAACTTATCCAGGACCCATCGTCCTCAAAAGTCACAATACTGATCGCACCGCAATTGGTTTGGCACGCTTTGGCTTATTGCCGTCATGGGCTAAAGAAGAAACCTTCGGCAGAAAAACCTATAACGCTAGAGTTGAAACGGTAGCCGAAAAGCCTTCTTATAAGCTTGCCTGGACAAAGCGGCATTACGCCTTAGCCTTGGCGGATACTTTTTATGAGCCTTATTATGAATCTGGTAAAGCAGTCCGAACCGCTATCAAGCAAGCTAATCACGAACCAATGGCGATTGCCTCTATCTGGGACACCTGGACTGAATCGGAAACTGGTGAACTGATCGTTTCATTTTCCATGCTCACTATTGATGCTAGCAATCATCCATTGATGCAACATATGCATAAACCGGAAGATGAAAAACGCACTGTAGTTCCCTTGCGGCCCGAACTCTTCAATGCATGGCTCAATGCCACGCCTGAAGAAGCGCAAGTGCTATTGCAAATAGACTCTATTCCCAAGCTAACCCTAGCCTAGAAAGTAATGACTGGTTTCGTGGCTTGATTGGGGTCGACTGATTGCGTTTCTAGCGTCTCAGCCTCTTCTTCACCCTGTGGTTGATTGTAAAATTTCGCATCCGATGCACGCTCTTTAGCTATACGAGCATCTTCTGCTCTTGGATCGACCGGGCCAAATGGCCCCTCTACCGGCGACAGAGCTTGCTTATTAAAGCCCTGGATCTGCTGGGGGGTATATGGGGAAAAAGTATCAGACCCAGGGGGCTGGGGAGGGGTTTGAGAACAAGCCAAAACACCCATCAATAACAGAACTGAACTTAACCTCGAGAAGAATGTATTCATAAGGCCCATTGTATGGCAGCAGTCATTACTTCATCCAAGCGAATTCCTTCGGTAACTCTGGAGAACATTTCTGACTGCTGGGATACGGCACATCAGCAATAGAAAAATAACTGCCCCATAAATCGAGACTGTTCCTAAATCATTTTTACCTGCCTTATGCCACCAATAGTGAACGATGGCAGTACATGCGATCAAGTACACAAGCTTGTGCAATATTGTCCAACGCTTACCCAAGTGACGCGCGGCCCACTGATTTGATGTCAATGCTAAGGGCGTTAGTAATACCAAAGTTAGAAAGCCCATCGTAATAAAAGGGCGCTTTACAACATCGCTCCACATGAACCAAATATCTAAGTTCTGATCCAACCAGAACCAAATCGAAAAGTGGATGGCAGCGTAGAAAAAACAAAAGAGCCCTACCATGCGACGCAGCTTGATCCAAACCATCAAACCTGTCATTAAGCGCAAAGGAGTCATCGCCAGTGTAATACACAGAAAAACTAGCGCCCATGTACCGGTAGAGCGGGTGATAAATTCAATCGGATTGGCACCCAAACCCTCATAAGCCCCCAGCCACATCAAGCGACCTAGAGGTATAAGAGATAACAGAAAGACAGTTGTCTTAATAAACTTCATAAGACATATTAAACGACCCCATTAATTCAGAATCAATGGGGTCAATTTTATAAACTGCAACCAGATTAAAACTTAAGCGAAGCCTAAGCCAAACTCAGCCCTTCCTTACTCAACGGGAAGTTCCGCACTGGCCTGCCAATTGCGGCAGAAATTGCATTTGCAACAGCAGGGCCAACCACACAGATTGTTGGCTCACCTACTCCACCCCAAAAGTCAAAGCTAGGAACCAAGACTGTTTCAATTCTTGGAGTTGCAGATAGTTTTAGTAATGGGTAGGTATCGAGATTCTGCTGTTTGATGCGGCCATTTTCTACAGAGATCTCTGGCAAGAAAATGGCTCCCAATGCCATTGCTACAGAACCTTCAATTTGCTCACGTGTTAAGTAAGGATTAACAACATGGCCAGAATTTAAGGCAAATACTAAGCGAGTAACTTTCACCACATTATTCTGCACGGTTACTTCAGCAACGCAAGCGGAGTAGCTGGCATAACCCATAAACTGGGCAACACCACGGTACGTTCCAGCTGGCAACGGCTTATCCCAATCCGCTTTTTTTGCGGCAGCATTAAGAACACCCAAATGTTTTGGATGACTTTGCATGAGTGCCTGTCTAAATTTCACAGGATCCTTGCCTGCTGCTTTAGCACACTCATCCATAAAGCATTCCATGAAGATGCCGTTCTGGTTCGTGTTTACGCCACGCCATGGGCCAACCGGCACATGGGTATTTTTCATTACATACTCAGTCAAGAGCGTGGGGAAGGTATAGCCGAGTTGAGCATCGGGGCCCTTCTCGTAGAAGCCCTGGAGCTGACGCTCATCTTTGCCATCTTTAATGGCCTGCGGTGCCAACGTGGCATTAATCGACTGGCCTGCAACCTTGATATGCATGCCAGTTACGTTGCCAGAACTATCAATACCAGCAGTCATTTTTGCCATCGCAATAGGATGGTAATAATCATGAGTCATGTCTTCTTCACGACTCCAAATGACCTTGACTGGTATCCCAGGAAATTTTTGTGCAACTTTAGCTGCATAGGTCGTGAAATCTTGCATAGATCCACGACGACCTAAGCCGCAACCCGAATCTAATTTATATACCTCGCAATTAGCCAGTGGCAATCCAGTCGCTTCTGATAAGGCGGCATGTGAGCCCTCACCATTTTGGGTGGGAACCCATGCCTCCGCCCGATCGCCTGTGATTTTGACAGTAGCGTTCATAGGCTCCATCGTGACGTGCGCACGATAAGGCGTGTAATAAATGGCCTCTACTTTCTTAGTAGCACTATTGATGGCTGCAGGTGCATCGCCCTCCTTACGCTGCCAAAAATCTCCTTGCTCGTCTAAGCCGTCACGCAGCATTTTATTGATGCCATCTTGTGAAACGCTAGCAGCCTTGCCTTCATCCCAAACAATCGGCATAGCATGTAGCGCACTATTAGCATGCCACCAGGTATCAGCAACTACTGCAAGGGTGCTGTCATCAATCTTGACCACACCCTTCACCCCACGCATACCCTTGATCTTGGCTTCGTCATAGCTTACTAATTTTCCGCCAAAGACTGGGCAAGCTTTTACGGATGCGCAAAGCATGCCAGGAAGTTGCAAATCAACACCATAGACTTTAGATCCGTTCACTTTGTTTGCCGTATCCAAGCGTGCATATGGTTGTCCGGCAACTTTCCAATTTCTTGGATCCCGTAAGGTAATCGACTTTGGGTCAGGGGGCGTTAAGGTAGAAGCTAACTCAGCCACTTTGCCGTAGGTTGTTTTACGTCCTGTTGATACATGAGTAATCACACCTTTATCTACAGTCAATTCTGAAACGGGCACACTCCATTGATTGGCAGCTGCTTGCATGAGCATGATGCGTGCGGCGGCTGCACCACGACGCACATAGTCTTCAGAAATCCGGATGCCACGACTACCACCAGTACCATGCTCACCCCAAACGCGCTTACGCGCCAAACTTTGCCCTGGTGTAGCTGACTGAGTTTTAACCTTCTTCCAATTGCACTCAAGCTCTTCTGTGACCAACTGAGCAAGGCCTGTGCGTGTTCCTTGCCCCATCTCGGATCGAGCGATTCTGATATAGACAGCATCGTCCGGCTTTATGCTGACCCAAGCATTTACTTCCGCCTCGCCAATCTGCGTTGGTGTATTAGGATCATATTTAGGGCCAGCCTGTGCATATACTGAATCCGGAAGGACCCCTATACCCAACATCAACCCACCGCCAAGCATTGTGCCCTTGATGATGAAATCACGGCGGGAAGAATTATCTAAATGGGAGGCTTTATTTTTGATAGTCATATTTTTCTCCTTAACCACGGGTTGCAGGAGTGGCGTTGTATTGCGCCAAGACATCTGCCAATTTCTTTTGACCGGAAGCAACATGAATCCCATCACGAATCTTTTGATAGGTTCCGCAACGACAAAGATTACCCATTGCATTATCGATATCAGCATCAGAAGGCTTTGGGTTTCGCTTTAACAGCGCTGCAGCGGCCATGATCTGACCAGATTGGCAATAACCACACTGAGGAACATCAAGTGCAATCCAAGCTTGTTGTACTGGATGCGTACTATTTTTTGAGAGCGCTTCAATAGTAGTGATTTTGGCACTACCAATAGCAGACACTGGAATTGAACAAGAACGGACTGGCTCGCCATTGAGGTAGACAGTACACGCCCCACATTGAGCGACACCACAGCCGTACTTCGTACCAGTGAGCCCGACCACTTCTCGAATAGCCCATAACAAGGGCATATTGGGCTCCACATCAATATTCTGAATCTGACCATTAATATCTAATTGCATGTTGTCTCCTATGGTTTTTCTTTTCAAAAGACTATAAATCATTCTAGACTTTTTGCGCTCGCACATAAATGGCTCAGCCTAGGGCAAAACCCTATCGAATTAGGCAGTAATTTGCTATCCTGAAATCTCAATTAAGGATAAATATGACCGAAGAGAACCAAACCCAGAACGATGAAGATTTTGACTATGGGTGCGAGTGTGCAATGACCTTGCTCAACGAACCTACAGAAGATCGATTAAACGACTTAATTGATGAGCTAGATGAAGATGGCATGATCTCCACCGAGGTGGTTTATGGCTTGCTCGCCACCATCCTCATGAGCATGAATGAAGAAGAACATGAAGGCGACGAGCACTAATTAGTCTTGTTTCACCTGGAAGGCAAAGGCATCCATTGCCTTTGCCAACTGAATATCTAGTTTAGTTAAAGCACCAGCTGAATGTGTGCTCAATTCCACAGCGACCTTATTCCAAGAGTTTGACCAATCCGGGTGATGGTTAATTTCTTCCGCATATTGAGCGCAAAGAGTCATAAATTCAAAAGCCTGTTTGAAGTCTGCAAAGGCAAACTCCCTCGCAATTCTTTTTCCACTGGCGTCCAAGGACCATAAGGGAACTTCTTTTTCCAAATCGAAGCTATCGACCATCAAAATTGATTACCTTTAAGAAGAAACACTTTGGGAAAGTTGCTTTAAATCTTCTGGATAAAGCCAGCGCCATTCGCCTTCATTCAAATCTGCAGGCGTACGGTATGCGCCAATTTCGGTGCGGTGTAATTTAGCCACATGATTACCAACTGCCGCCATCATGCGTTTTACCTGGTGATAGCGTCCTTCAACAATCGTCATCGCCAACACATGATCAGAAATTAGCTTACATGCCGAAGCAAAGCAAGGTTTAGGATCGTCATCTAACACAACACCATTCATTAAATGATCGATTTGTTTTTGCGTAATGGGCTCAGGTGTAGTGATTTCATAAACCTTGCCAATGTTTTTCTTCGGAGTCGTCATCTTATGAATAAACTGACCATCATCCGATATTAAGAGTAAGCCAGTAGTGTCGTAGTCTAGGCGGCCCACACATTGCAACCCTCTCTCGACAAAGGGGCTGGGTAACAAACTATAAACACTAGGATGATGCGTCGTTTTATGTGAGCATTCGTAATTTGCCGGCTTATTAAAAGCAAGGTAAGCCTTCTCGTGATACTCCCAGTCTTTGCCTTCTATATTGAGGATCAGGCTTTCAGTAGCAACTCTCTCCTCTGGATCTTCAGCCAGCACACCATTCACCTTTACCAGTTCGGCATACACTAAATCACCGCAATAGCGACGGGTGCCAAAGCCTTGGCTAAAAAGAATTTTTTCGAGGGAGATGGGTTTTGCCATATGTTGCAGAGCATACTACAGAGCAAGCCCACCTTGAGTGAGTCAGTCCTATGCCGCAATTCATTATCATTAGAATACTCACTACTAAATAGCTCTATCACCATGCTCTCCACCCCAACATCACGCTCTCTTTTACATACCCGAGAAATTACTTTTCAGGGCTACATAAGAGAAGATGGCTTGTGGGATATCGAAGGCCATTTAAAGGACTTCAAGACAAATCCTTTTCAGACGAGCGCAAAGACTTGGCAACCAGGCGAGGCCTTTCATGACATGTGGGTGCGTATCACGCTAGACCGCGACTTTGTCATCAAAGACATTGAGGCGGCAATGGATGGACACCCCCATGCAGAATGTACGGCAGCGCTTCCACCAATGGATGCTTTAATTGGGTCGCGACTAGGGAAGGGCTGGCGCAAGACGATTGACACCCACCTTGGCGGGATTAAAGGCTGCACGCATTTGCGCGAGCTTCTCTCCAGCCTTGCTACTGCCGCCTATCAATCCATTCCAGGAGCATTCTTCGATCCAGCTGGTGATAAGCCACCACTTTACTTGGGTACATGCAAATCTTGGGACTTTGATGGTCCTGTAGTGATGCGCGTGTATCCCAAGTTTTATCAGTGGAATAAAACTAAAACTTAAAACTCGCCACGATGCACATTGAATGCATTGAAAGCTTGCTGAACGGGCATCACCTCTAAGACATTGATATTCATATGACTCGGTAAAGTGGCTGACCAATAAATTGCTTCAGCAACATCGTCAGCACTCAAGGCCTGAACACCGGTATATACCTTCCCCGCTTTGTCATCATCACCCTTAAAGCGAACATTGGAGAATTCTGTACCAGCACACATACCGGGCTCTATACAAGTTACTCGTACTGGAGTGCCAATCAGATCGGCGCGTAAATTTAAACTAAATTGCTTAACAAATGCTTTGGTGCCCCCATACACATTGCCGCCTGGGTAAGGATAGTTTGCAGCAACAGAGCCTAAATTAATTATATGGCCACACTTACGATCGACCATACCGGGCAAGAAGGCGCGACTCATATGCACAAGTCCCTTAATATTGGTATCAATCATTTGATCCCAATCACTCAAAAATGCTTTATGAGCTGGCTCTAAGCCCAAAGCAAGCCCAGCATTGTTTACCAAAACAGTTATCTTTGAAAATTCTGCTGGCAGCGCACTTGCCAAAGAGTCAACCTGAGCACTATCGCAAACATCCACAACCATGGTGAGAAGTTTTTTCTGCTGCTCAGCAGGCAAGGAACTTTTTAGCGCCTCTAAACGCTCAGCTCTTCTACCAACAGCTGCAACCTTATGCCCATGAGCTAAAAATCGTCGGGCAGTTGCCTCTCCAAATCCTGCGGTAGCGCCAGTAACTAATACGGTATGTTCCATGCTTCCTCTTCAAATCTTAAGTAAATAGTGGTTTGTAATTTAATATTAATGCCTATATGGGATTCCTGCGCGCGCTGACCTTGTCCTTCTTTTGCATTCCTACTAGTTTGGTGTGTACCGCCGAGCAATATTCTCCCGTGTCTATTTTAGGGCTCATTAATACCCCCCAAGAGAGATCTCAAGATCACATACTGAAATTCTGGGGCTACCATAACTACCAGGGATCTCAGAATTATCTCGATACCCTCAAGTTGCGTTACTACAACCCACTTAATCTGGGAGACTGGCACGGCACTATGCGACTCGATACCGCCTACACCGCAAGCTATGGACCCCAACAATCGGCACAAGGCACAGACGGCTTTTCACCTAACAATGCCATGCTCACTATTTGGGGTGGTCAAGTAGGCTGGCTGGGTAATATTGGAGCTCGGGTATACGCCCCACTAAGCAATTCAGGCCAGTGGTTAGCCGGCCCTCAAGTGAGCACTTCTTTTAAACCCGCTGGTAGTGAGAAAAATATCCTTTCAGATACTTCACCGCTAGCCAGGTATATGTTTGGTTTCAATCCAAAGGCGCCTGCTGGCACCAGCTTACCTCCTATTACAAGTCAGCTTGAGCTTTATCCAACTATCGGCTTGAACTTAAGTCCCAGCACCTAGATTCGCTTTTGGGATGAGAACGGCGCGGTCTTTAACGCCGCGGGTGGAGGCTGGTTTGTGCCGATTGATGCGATGGTGACCCAACGAATCAATAAAAATCTTTTGGTAGCGATTGGCGGTGCGAAACAAGTTGTTCAAACCTACCAACTCTCTAACTGGTCTGTGTATGGAAAAATTGTGCTGAGCTTTTAAAATAAGTGATAAAAAACATTAGGCAAGATCAACCAACATTTGATTATCCAGTTTTGCTGCACCCGACTTGATCAAGGCTTTAGGCAACCACTGCGTAAATTCATCCATACTCATGTTGAGCAGTTTTGCTGCACTAATTAATGCAGGTGTATTCGCAATCCATTCATTCACATGTGCAATGTCACGGCTGCGCCATTCTAAGAGGCGGTATTTCAACAATACTTTAGCGCCATGTCGGGCATTCCGATCTGGATCAGAGGCCAAATAATCCAATCTCGATCTTGCTGTAGCAAGAGATTTGGAAACATCCGTAAAAGGTGCGCCATGCCCAGGGATCACCAGATTGACTGGCAATGTCTCAATCAAATCCAAGGTTTGTGCCACCTCTTCAAAACCCACTTCACCCCAAAGCTCAGGAAAAATCACTCCGAAACCCTCTTCCCATAGGGCGTCAGCTGAAATCAATATACGGTGATCTGCCTGGTACAACATAACAGAGTGCGGATCATGTCCTGGTGCTGCCAATATCTTCCAGAGATATCTTCCTAACAGTATTTCCTCACCCGGGATCAATACACCGTGATGCGGAAACTGAGGGCACTCTTGACCCAAGTTGTCATAACTTAATAAAGCGCTATCCCAGTTTTGAACTGCTATCGCTTCAGCAGCCGGAATACATACCTCGCTATGAAATGCTTTTACCAAAGCCGCATTGCCACCACAGTGGTCTGAATGCAGATGGGTATTAACCACCCTATTTAATTTCAATAGACGATGCTTTTGCAATGCATTCTGAACCAAACCGATAGTCAGATCTTGGTGAGCACAATATCCAGAATCCACCAAAGAAACATCATTTTCACCAAAGTGAAAAATATTATTGGCAGAGAGCCAGCCTCTTTCAAAGACTTCAATCCCTGGAGGTAGCAAATGCGTAGTCATGACTGAGTGGCTTTGTGTTTACTTGGTAGTTGCTTGTGGAGTTAGCTCTAACTTACGTGTATCGAACTGTTGCGCCTGTATGCGCGTTAAGGTGTCTTCATATACTTTTTTATCTATCTGTGGAGTTCTGGACAAAATCCACAGATATTCACGACGAGGATCGCTTACTACAGCCACTTGATACTGAGCATCCAGATCAATCACCCAATAATCACCCCAAACCAAAGGGATAAAGGCCAGCCACGCAGGCGCAAATCGCACTTCAAGCTTAGGTGAGTCTTTTGCCCCAATCTGCTTTGCAGTACCCTCGGCCTCCGATATTTCGCCCTCGGCAGTTTTGCAGCTATTGAGCACTTTGAGAGTGCCATCAGCCCTAGCCGAATAGACCGCCTTCGTATTGCTAATGCACTTCCTCTGAAACCAGTTTGGGTATTTGGCAATCTCATACCAGACTCCCAGATAGCGCTGCACATCAAGGGATTGAATCGTCTTTACCGGCGCATCACTTCCCTGCCCGTATGCAGAAAAGTTAAACAACAAAATGCAAGCGCTAAAAAATATTGGATAAATTTTCCTCATTACTAATAGTACTTCTTCAGATCCATGCCTGCATACATACCAGCCACTTGTTCACCATAGCCATTAAACATTTGGGTTTTAATCTTAGGCGCAAACATTCCTTTGGGATCACCAATACGGCGCTCTACTGCTTGACTCCAACGCGGGTGATCTACCTGAGGATTTACATTGGAATAGAAACCATATTCACGGGCATCAAATTGATTCCAGCTGGTCTTGGGCATCTCTTCTGTAAAACGAATTTTGACAATCGACTTGGCACTCTTAAAACCATACTTCCAGGGCACCACGAGACGGACCGGAGCGCCATTTTGATTTGGCAGGACTTCGCCATATAAGCCAAATGTGAGAAGCGTTAATGAATTCATAGCCTCGTCCATACGCAAACCTTCACGATAAGGCCAGTCAATAATGTTGCTCTTCACCCCCGGCATTTGTTTGCGATCTGCCAAGGAAATAAATTCCACATACTTAGCCGAGCTCAGTGGCTCCACTTTATTAATCAACTTAGAGAGTGAGTAGCCATCCCAAGGAATCACCATAGACCAACCTTCAACACAGCGCATCCGGTAAATGCGCTCTTCCATTGGTGCTAATTTAAGGAGTGCATCAATATCCAGTGTTATTGGTTTTTTGACCAAACCCTCAATCGATATTGTCCAGGGACGAGTTTGCAAGCTATCAGCATGCGCAGCTGGATCCGCCTTATCCGTACCGAATTCATAAAAGTTGTTATAGCCGGTGACAAACTTAAGCGGGGTTAGACCGTCTTTATCTGCAAAAGCAGGGTTTAGGGTGGCTGCCAGCCTTTCTGGGTTTGCGGCAAGGGCTTCTCTAGAGAACCATGGAGCCAGCGCCATTCCAAAACCCCCTGCAGCCGCAGTTTTGATAATGGTCCTACGGTTTTCAAAAACCGCTTTTGGAGTGATATCGCTAGCAAGGATGGTCTTATCGGTAAAACCCATAACGCGCCCCTAAGGAATGTAATCAACCCATTTTGCTACCGATGGTAATTTCTTGCTTAAAACTGACTTGCCCGCATCTGGTTCATCAAAGCGAGATTATATTTATCCATGCCGCCAACCATTTCAGCCAAGTCTGGGTAGTCTCTAACTAAAGATTCGCCGCCATAAAAGCGGAGTAGCCAATCTGGATAGCTTCTATTGGAAATTTCTTTAATCTCTAATAATTCAATACGATGATGCCGTTTATCATCCTGGATTCTCTTCCATACCTTCATAATATTGGCACGCTCACCTTCAATCACCTGAGCAAACTGCTGGTTATCGTAAAAGAGAATGCCGGTAACACTATGTTTTTGATTAAACGCGCGCGCCGACTCGAGCAAGCGCATTAAGCCAAGAAAAGACATATCCGAGAGAGCTTCACTCAGATAACTCAATTCAACCAGGTCTTTTGGTTTAGACATAAAAAAAATAGGTGAGGCAAATGAAAAAAGGCAAACCCGAAAGTTTGCCTTTGAATGCTAAACCTAATCTAAAAAATTAGGTACTTATCGCTTACACCTATTACGCGTTTGCTGCCTTTAAAGCTGCATTCAAGGTAGCACTAGGACGCATTACTGCTTCAAACTTCTCAGAATCAGGCATAAAGTAACCACCAATATCTGCTGGCTTACCTTGCACCGCTTTGAGTTCGGCTGCAATCTTTTGCTCATTCTCAATCAAAGATTTTGCCAAAGGAGCAAAGTGCGCTTGTAATTCTTTATCTTCCGTTTGAGCGGCTAACGCTTCAGCCCAGTACATTGCTAAGTAGAACTGGCTACCACGGTTATCCAACTCGCCAGTGCGCGGTGAAGGTGACTTATTGTTATCTAACAGCTTACCAGTCGCATCATCCAAAGTGCGAGCTAAGATTTTCACCTTATTGTTGCCAGTCTTATCACCGATATCCTCAAGAGATACGGCTAAAGCCATGAACTCACCAAGTGAATCCCAACGTAAATGGTTTTCTTCTACCAACTGTTGAACGTGTTTAGGGGCTGAACCACCCGCGCCCGTTTCAAACAGACCGCCACCAGCCATCAAAGGCACGATGGATAACATCTTCGCACTAGTACCTAACTCCATAATTGGAAATAAGTCCGTGAGGTAGTCACGCAAGATATTACCGGTCACAGAAATGGTGTCCTTGCCACGAATCACGCGCTCTAAGGTGTAACGCATTGCACGTGTCTGAGACATGATCTGAATATCTACACCCTTCAGATCGTAGTCTTTGAGATAGGTATTTACCTTCTTAATTAATTCAGCTTCGTGTGGACGGTACTCATCGAGCCAAAATACTGCTGGAGTATTGGAAAGACGCGCGCGATTCACAGCCAACTTCACCCAGTCACGAATTGGCGCATCTTTACACTGACACATACGCCAGATATCGCCCTCTTCCACATGTTGCTCAAGCAATACAGTGCCATCATCAGCAACGATACGGGCCACACCAGCCTCAGGAATTTCAAAGGTCTTGTCATGTGAACCGTACTCTTCAGCCTGTTGAGCCATCAAACCGACGTTCGGTACTGTACCCATCGTTGTTGGATCAAAGTTACCGTGCGTCTTACAGAAATTGATCATTTCTTGATAAATACGGGCAAAGGTACTTTCAGGAATGACCGCCTTCGTATCATGCAAACGACCATCAGCACCCCACATCTTGCCGCCTACACGGATCATTGCCGGCATAGAAGCATCAACGATCACATCGCTTGGAGAATGGAGGTTAGTAATACCTTTAGCAGAATCCACCATCGCTAATGCTGGACGATGTTCGTGGCAGGCATGCAGATCTTGAATGATTTCTTCGCGCTTAGATTCTGGCAAGGCTTTGATCTTTTCATACAGACTGCTCATTCCGTTATTGGCATTCACGCCCAGCTCTTCAAATAGCTTAGCGTGCTTTGCAAAAGCGTCTTTATAGAAAATCTTTACCGCATGACCAAACACAATTGGATGGGAAACCTTCATCATCGTTGCCTTGACATGCAAGGAAAGCATCATGCCGGTCTTATAAGCGTCTTCGATTTCTTTCTCGTAGAACTCGCACAATGCTTTTTTGCTCATGTACATACTGTCGATAATTTCGCCAGCCAATAAAGAGACTTTGGGTTTGAGAACAATAGTCTTGCCACTCTTCGTCACCAAGTCCATCTTCACATCACAGGCCTTAGTCATCGTCATCGACTTCTCACCAGCGTAAAAATCACCCCCATGCATATGAGAAACGTGGGTGCGCGACGCCTGACTCCACTCCCCCATTGAGTGTGGATTCTTGCGGGCGTAACGTTTTACAGCGGGAGGAGCGCGGCGGTCGGAATTACCCTCGCGCAATACTGGGTTTACTGAGCTACCCAAGCATTTGGAATAACGGGTCCGAATGGATTTTTCTTCATCTGTTTTTGGATCTTCAGGAAAATCAGGAATCTTGTAGCCTTTAGTTTGTAGCTCTTTAATGGCGGCGAGCAGCTGGGGCACAGAGGCGCTGATATTGGGCAACTTAATGATGTTGGTATCGGGCAATAAGGTCATTTTGCCTAGCTCAGCCAAGTTATTCGGAACTTGCTGCTCAGGCGTCAGGCAATCAGGAAACTCAGCCAAGATACGCGCTGCAACTGAAATATCACTCGTCACGATCTCCACGCCAGCAGGAGCTGCAAAAGTACGAATAATTGGCAGAAATGCACGAGTGGCCAAAAGTGGCGCCTCATCTGTCAGCGTATAAATAATCTTTGATTTCTCTGAAGCCATGAATGTTTCCTCAATATTGAAAAATTACAGAGTCAGGTTTTTACCCTGCCGCCCTCAAATCCACATTTTGCAAGTCGCTTTTAGCGCACCTTTTGCCAATGAGGCGAGAGCTCCATTTTAAATCATCGGACTTGGCAAAAATGCCGGTTTTGCACCTTAAAGCGCCCGATAAAGGGCAATTTAAGGGAATCCACCAAGGCTGCAGAGGCTCTAAATTCGCCGTACACTGCAAGCTATGACCCGCAAACATCCTTTACTCAACAAAAACCTGGTGCTGCTGATCATTTGTCAGGGACTATTCCTCACCAATAACGTGACGTTTATCGCTATCAACGGGTTGGTAGGGCTTAGCCTAGCACCAGCCAGCTGGATGGCCACCCTACCCGTCATGGGCTATGTTGTCGGGGGCGCCTTTTCCACCTCCATTGTGGCCAAATCTCAAAACTACTTTGGGCGCAGAGTCTCTTTCCAGCTAGGCTTGCTAGTAGCAATGCTCTCAGCACTTCTATGCGCGTACGCCGCCATTACAAGAAACTTTTGGCTTTTAGTCTTGGGGACCTTTATTGCGGGTTATTACAGCGCCAATGGGCAGCTCTACCGCTTTGCTGCAGCAGAACTGACAGACCAGAGTCAACGCGATAAGGCGATCTCTTGGGTACTTGCTGGTGGCATTCTTGGTGCAGTCATTGGACCCAATCTAGCCTCCTGGACGCGAGATCTATTTGATACCGCCTTTCTGGGGGCATATCTCACTCTATCCATTGCCGGGTTCATTGGCATCTTCGTGATGCAGTTCATTCGCTTTCCACAAGAACTCAAGGCGCAGCATGCACTTACCGATGGACGCCCTTTAAAAGTCATCCTCCAGCAACCCGTCTTTATGGTTGCCATCATTGGTGCAGCATTAGGGTATGGGGTTATGAATCTACTCATGGCCGCCACACCTTTGGCAATGCAAATCTGTGGGCTACCATTTTCGGACACCGCTTTAGTACTGGAGTGGCATGTGATTGGCATGTTTGCTCCTGGATTTTTTACAGGATCACTCATCCAACGATATGGGGTATTAAAGATAATGGGGACCGGGGTGTTTCTGAACTTCATCTGCATTGCAATCGCTCTTACCGGAACCGATCTCCATCAATTCTTTATCGCTTTATTTTTACTCGGCGTTGGCTGGAACTTTTTATTTACTGGCGCCACCTCTTTGGCGATGACTGCCTATCAACCCAATGAGCGGGACAAAGCACAGGCTGCCATTAATTTCTTCGTCTTCGGAACTATGGCCTTCACTTCTTTTGGGTCAGGCGCCCTAGTCACCTCACATGGTTGGAGCATCCTCAATTGGGGATCACTCATCCCCGTTGTAGTAAGCGGTCTTGCGATTTTCTGGCTTGCTCAGCAACGGAGACAACCGCGAGTGATGACCTAAGAGGCTTTAGCTAGCGGCAAGTTAAACAAAAGGTTTTGTGGCTTTAACTTCAGCTGATGCTGGTCGTTCATGGCAATAGCCATATATACCGGCTTACCAGCCTGGGCCTTAGCAACAGCAGCCTCATCGATAAAGTCTAGGCGAAATAAACAAATCACTTTCTGCAATTCATCTGCCTCAACCAATTCTTGGTTGTAAAGCTTATTGAGTATTTCAGTAGCAACTGCATCTAAGCCAACATGCCATGACCACTTAGGATCGGTAATTTGCTGCATGGGGGTAATGCGCACACTAACTCCGAGGAAATGTTTTATCCATTTCTCTAAGACGCGACAAAAATGATTAATAGGCTCATGCCCAAAATTTAACTGAACTGCTAAATCAAAATCTTCGTTGCGAGACCAATAGGTATCAGCGTTGTCTTCATGCAGTACATCCAGATCGGCTGAACGCATCGTCATTGACCTGCCTTTGAGCAAATCCATGATGTTTCCCGTATCACTGGCTTGGGCGTTGCGAGCAACCACCTCATCGTCCGCCCCCATGACGATGCCATCATCAATAACGGTAATCTTTTGAGTTCTGAAAAAAAGTTCTCCCATTCGCACTTCCAATGGATGCGAATCATTACCCAGAATATGTCTAATGAAAATTTGGGCGAGTTGAGCAATAAATAAAGGTGGTACGTCCACGCCCTCGCCTTTAAATAAACTCATATAAAAGTTCTCTAGGGAGCTGGCCGCTAATAAACGCTTTCGGTAGCGCAGCCAAACCCGATAGTTCTCCTGAATATCCTCATCAGCCATCGCCGAGATTTCATCATCAGTAACATCTGCACGAGGGTTGTCAGTTAAACGCTGGTGAAGTGAACGTTCGATAGCGCAGGATTCAGGAACCAGCTTGAGCTCAGGCCTCTGCATATAAGTACGCAAAAAGTCATCTGTCACCAACAACTGATCATCAGAACTGATTGTCAGAGTGTTATATGCAGAATTTGGCCAATAATTTGTCATACGTTTGAGCTAAAACATCATTACCGAAGAGATTTACAGAGCTCAGAATATACTAGCCAATCAATTTGTGTGAAATAGGAAAACATCATGAGTGAACTCAAAAAAATCGATACTGTTGTGGGCGACGGAAAAGAAGCTGCACCAGGTAATCATGTAGACGTGCATTACACCGGCTGGCTTTATGACGAGAAGGCTACTGATCACAAAGGTCAAAAGTTTGATAGCTCCTTAGATCGCGGGCAACTCTTTAGTTTCCCTTTGGGTGCTGGACATGTCATCAAAGGCTGGGATGAAGGCGTGGCTGGTATGAAAATTGGTGGCAAACGCACCCTCATCATTCCTTCTGAGATGGGCTATGGCCCTCGCGGTGCAGGGGGTGTTATTCCTCCAAATGCCACCCTAGTATTTGATGTGGAGCTCCACGGCGTTAACTAAGGCTCGCGTATTCAGCAGCAAAACAAAAGCCACCCTTGTGGGTGGCTTTTTATATAGCTTGATCTACTTAAGATCTAAAAACTTAAGAGCGCAGATCCTTGCCGTTCAATGTCAAGCGATTAGACGAACGGTTTTGACACAACCCAATCAGGCGATTTCTTTCGGCCATCACTTTGTCCGCGTAGCCGCCATCATCCTCAGCATTCGCAGCGCCAACGTAGTACTTCAGGCCATTACGCAATGAACCAGCCGTAGCAATCAGGTATTTCAAAATATAGGCGCCAACACGGATATTGACTTCAGGCTTAGCGGCCTCAGAAGTTCCGCCAAAGATTGCATACTTATCTTTGTGTACTGAAGTCATCACCTGCATGAGGCCTTCCGCACCGGCGTGACTCTTAGTGTTTGGGTTGAAATTAGATTCCACCGAGATTACTGCCAACAAAAGCACTGGGTCGATGTTGACCTCTTTTGCAATCAAAATCGTGTTTGAAACGTACTCTTCAATCTTTGAGCGATCGAGACTGTATTTCTTCTCAAAGAAGTCAGCTACGGCACGTTGATTCTGAATTGAGCCCATTAAGTTGCTATCTAAAGCCTGAGGGTCCATCTTAGATGTGGGGATGCGATCAGACAGATGAGAAATGGATTTCACCTGCATTTGCGCCACAGAGGGCATTAACAAAGCCACGGTCTGCTGCTTGGCACTAGTCAAACCAACTGAAGCAGGAATCTTAGACTTGCCATAGATCACAGCGGCGATCTCAGTATCAGCGGCCTGGGCAGCTGATACTTCATTGGACTCTTTATATTGATTGATCATCCCAAAGCCGTTACTCCAAACCATGTGACGCGCTTCATCAGGAACAAGGATACGAGCAAGGTCAAAAGCGCCAGCATTAGTGCCGTTGCCTGAAAGCCAAAACCCAACCACCATGAACACAGTTAAAACGAGTAGGCCATTGATGACCCTATAGACCGGAGCCATGGCGTGCGCTAGCAGCTCTTTAGCAGTCAAAGTGCTTGACTGTGCATTCTGCATATCGCTCAAATTGTTAGCTAAACATTTACTCATTCATTGTTTGCAAGGCCTCAAAAAAACTAGACTACCGTTCTATGCTGCATTGCAATATCTAAAAAACATGGGTCATCCTAAGAAGTTTCTTATATCAAGTCAAGAATAAAGAAGTGGAAATCAATAACTTATTGATCTAGGAATCCGGGAGATCCCGTATATGGATCTCCATAAGCATATATAAGTCAATAAAATCAATATCTTATAGAAGTTAGGAAGCACTAATTTCACTCTATAAAAAATTGGCTTAAACGGGACTTTTTTATGTTTTTAGCCAAAAATTCAACCAAAAAAAATCATACATCTAGTGCTTTCGTCTCCGTAATTTTCTAGGGGTAGTAGCAAGGCGGTATTTATTGCCAAGCGCTATTAATAGAGTATCCCTTAAGAAAAAATGCATTTTGATGGACAGAAAAACATTGAGGGGGCACTGATTCTTATTAGCTCTGGAGCTAGCGCAAGATAAAAAGAGATGCGCTCGAAAAGCGAAGGCCATACACTAAGAGCCCATGAAATTTCTTCGTCACCTTCTTGCCCTTGTAGCGGTTTCAGTCTCATTAAATGCGCAGGCGGCTTTTGAGGAATGCAAAGATCTGTTCCCGGCCCAGCAAATACCCACAAGTCCACAAGTGGGGCGTGATCTTTGTTTTGATAGTTTTGCCATCTACTACTCCCCTCAGGATAAAAAGCCAATCTATGCCGTTGAGAAGCTCAGTCGGGAGCAGCTCTCTGCCACACACCCTCGAAGAAGTAATCAGTTTTATGAAGAAGCCAGACTACCCTTCTCCGAACGGGCTCTGCTCTCAGATTACCGCGGAAGCGGCTTTGATAGGGGTCATAACGCCCCAGCAGGCGACATGAGTAACGAACGCTCAATGGCTCAATCTTTCTCACTGGCCAATATGATGCCCCAGGCCAGGCAAAATAATCAGGGAATCTGGGCTAAGAATATCGAGGAGCCGACGAGGGCTTATGTCAAAAGAGCTGCTGGCGACATTTACGTATTCACGGGATCGATTGGAAACCGCGGCAGTATTGGCAAAAGTCGCGTAACGATTCCCAGCCATTTATACAAGTTGGTATATGACTCCAACAAAAATACTGCTTGGGCCTATTGGATTGAAAACACCAATGAAGCAACTATGAACCCGCCCATCTCTTATCAAGAGTTAATACAAAAGACAGGAATTGACTTTCACTTACCCGTAGGTGAAGGCAATAAAACGAGCAGCATATCGACGGAGGCCCATGAAATCATGAGACAAAAGAATCTCGTAGGTGGTTGGTATCCCATATTTTTTGACGATTACTCCCTAAATAAACTCAATGATGTCGTTAACAACATCAAGTCAGGCAAGGTGGCGAGCATTCAAATTCAATATGACCACAATGAATCTCTTGCAAAACAGATAGCCTCTCAAATTGAATCTCAGACCAAGTTAAAAGTCAGCCCAATTCAAAGTAGCCCTCCAGAATCGTCAACAGTGACTTACGAACGAAATCGCGTTACGCTGATTGTTCGCTCAAAGTAATTTAGATTTTGCTTGTAGGCCGTGTGCCCGCTGGATTGGCGCCAAGAGTCCACGCAAACCATTATGGTCTAGGGTATGCATTAATTCCAATAATTCACCAAGCTCGCCTTTAGGAAAACCTTCGCGAGCAAACCACGCCAAATAATTCCCCGGCAAGTCAGCCAAGGCACGCCCTGCGTGCTTACCAAAAGGCATCTTCATTAAAACCAATTTTTCCAAGGACTCAGCGTTCATTGGGGAAATCTTACAAGTAAAAAAGAATAGGCCTATAGATTTCGTCACTTCTTAGGTGATGGTTATTTTATTTAGTTGAGAATCATTCTCATCCAATGCTATATTGAGAACCATTCTCATTTAGATTGCTAACCACCAACCTCAAGGGACCATGAAATTGACCATTAATAGACTTCTTGCCTTTAGCCTCTTCTTAGTTGCCACACTTCACTTTTCTTTAGCCCATGCAGGCGAGGGAGTGTTTGGCTGGATTTACACCTTAGATTTGCAGCCTAAGGGCAAGCTGGAGTTTGAGCAGCGCCTGCAACTCAATCAACAGCAAGCAGCAGGAACTTACGATGCATTAACTGCCAGGACAGAACTGGAATACGGTTTAACTAACGACTTGCAAGTTGCCGGCTATATCAACTCTTACTACACTAATGCAAATCAAAATTACACCAATCCAGAAGCATGCGGAGATACCCCAACCTGTACCGGCGGTTACGGTGTTCCTTCTTCGCATGACCCCTCTACAGCGTATAAGAAAAGTGGCATTGAAGGCGGCTCTCTAGAAGCGATTTATCGCATCACTAATCCAGTGACTTCACCTGTGGGTGTAGGGCTTTACTTAGAACCGACATGGGGAAGAAATAAAGATGAGATCGAGGCGAGACTTTTACTTCAATCGAACTTTATTGATGACCGATTGATTTTGGCAGGTAACGTTGTAGCCGCGAATGAGCGCTTAAAGTTTATTGAGAACGGCAATGTTCCTGAATCGATGCTCGATTTCCTTGTGGGTGCTAGCTATCGCTTTGCCCCGAAATGGTCAGCCGGTGTAGAGGCTCGCTTTCATAATGATTATTCAGAGCTCAATTTACGCAATCAAGTTCAAAGAGCCACTTTTGTAGGCCCCAATATGCACTACGCAGCCAAAGACTGGTGGGTTACTGGCGCTTGGCGCTATCAACTTGCAGGCGGCTCCTGCATGGGTGGTGGAGAGGCCGAATGCTCAGATGCTCGCGTCTGGGATAGTCACTCAGTAAATGAATTCATTGTCAAAGTTGGCTTCCCACTTAATTAAGCGAAAGAAATTATGGAAATTCAGAATCTATTAGTTGCAGCTTTAGCTCATTTGCTGAAGTTTCAAGCCACCCAATGTCAAACAGCCAAGAAAAGAGCGTTGATGATGTTTGACAAACTCTCAAATGTCCAAGGCATCAACCCAGAAATTCAAGCACTTTGTAATGAAGCGAATGAATTACTTACTGCCTAAATACATTACCTAGATATCACCCCATGATCTGGAAACCCAACCCCTTAGCTCTTATTGGCATAGCAATGATGAGCGCACCAATCATTGCCCATGCAAAAATTTATGTTTCTGCAGAGCAAGCTCTAAAAATTCTTTTCCCTAACAAAATACTGACGAAGAATCCCGTCATCATTACGGATGATTTGCAAGAAAAGATGCGTATCGCATCCAGCATTCGTTACCCCTTTCAGGGCGAGCGCATCTGGAGGGCAGCTGATGGTAGCTGGTTTGTGGTTGACGAAGTCATAGGAAAACATGAAATGATTACTTATGCCGTTGCCATCAACCCAAATGGTGGCATCGCTGGTATCGAAGTTTTGGAATATATTGAATCTTATGGTTATGAAGTAGCAGAAGCGCAATGGCGTAAACAGTTTGTAGGTAAGACCGTAAATGACCCCATCAAGCTTAATCAAGATATTCAGAATATTGGTGGCGCAACACTTTCTTGCAAACACCTTACTGATGGAGTGAAGCGGGTAACGGTTTTATATGACCTAGCCCTGAAGAACACCCATTCAAAACCCAGCCTCGGAAAGTAACAATGCTTCGTTGCAAACCACTTCTTGGCACCTTTGTAGAGATCTCCATACATCAAGATGATGGGCAAGCGGCTGTTGATAATGCTTTTGCAGCCATTCAAAATATTCATGACCTCATGGGATTTCATGATCCTGAAAGTGAGCTAAGCCAAATCAATCGAAGTGCCCACATGGAAGCAGTTGAGATTCATCCTTGGACTGCACAAGTTATCCGAATAGCGAAAGAAGTTCATATTGAATCCGATGGCCTATTTAATTGTGGAATCGGTCACCGTCTGGTTGCTGCAGGATTATTGCCCCGCCATATCAACTTCTCTAATCATGAGCTTGGTGGCGTTGAAGATATGCACTTCTTAGCGCCCGACTTGATTCAGTCTTCCCGCCCAGTCTGCCTGGATCTGGGCGGAATCGCCAAGGGGTTTGCAGTAGATATGGCGGTCAGAGTCTTAATATCAGAAGGCATCGCATCCGGTTCAGTGAATGCTGGTGGCGACCTGCGGGTATTTGGGAATACCTCCCTCCCAATTCAAGTGCGCCATCCTGAGAGATCTGGGGAGTTAATTGATATTGGTTCTTTGAAAGATGGGGCTATTGCCACAAGCAGTCTTTACTTTGCAAAAAGAGATGGCCAGAAGAGTCATATTATCAATCCTCTAGCCCAGAATTTTTCTGAGGTTCATGTGGAGATTGCTGGATCATTCTCCATTCTTGCAAAAGAGTGTGTTTATGCTGATGCACTCACCAAGGTTTTAGCCCTATCCAATAATGAGCATCACCCGTGCTTCAGCCATTTCTCAGCGCAAGCACTGAGGATAGTCGCATGAGCCGCCTTGGGAGGATGTCCAGCTGGCAAAGAACGTTTGTCATCTGCGGCATGATGGCTTGTTCAATCACTGGCCTGATGTATCTTCTGGGGCATGAATTTCAGATCCAAAGATCTACTCTTGGCACCCATAGCATTCTCGCAGCTCATGGCATTGCTGCAATGCTGGCTACCTTAGCTCTTGGATCAGTAATGCCATTTCATATCAAGGCGGGCTATAAGTCCAGAAAGCAGTTGTGGAGTGGCTTTGGCCAACTGGGCTTTCTATTTGCACTTCTCATTACCGGCGGAATGCTTTATTACGGGCCAGAGGAAATCCGCGATGGAGTAATTAGCACCCACTGGATTATTGGCCTGCTGTTCGCTGTTATCTTTTTATTACACCTAACCGCCATTAGGAAGCCAAAAACAATTGTTAACTAAATTGTGAGAGCGGTAAAAACAGGTTTATTTTTTACAATAATGACTGTAGAGCAAGTTCATGACCGATAACGTTATGTCACTGGAAAGAGAATAATAAATTTGCTTACCGTCTCTGCGTGTCTTAACCAACTTTTTAGTACGTAGTACTGTCAGCTGTTGCGATAAGGTTGGTTGATGTATTCCGGTTGATTCCTCCAGGTCCCCAACGCACCGCTCCTCAACAGCGATTTCACACAACAACATCAGTCGACTCGGGTTTGAAAGTACTTTTAAGAACTCGCAAGCCTTTGTGGCAGAAGACTGCATCTTCTTAAGCTCAGCAATTCGCTTTTTTTCGCTCAACATGAAAATTACAGTGCGTTAAGGGGAATCTTTAAATATGAAATCCCGTTGCTTTCCTTCGGAGGCATATCACCTGCGCGAATGTTAATTTGGATCGAAGGCAAAATAAGTACCGGCATATCTAATGTGGCGTCACGCTTACTGCGCATCTGAACAAACTCATCCTCAGTAATACCATCATGCATATGTATATTCGATTTCTTCTGCTCGGTCACTGTTGTTTCGTAATTTACTGGACGCCCATTTGGCGGATAGTCGTGGCACATAAATAATCTAGTCGCACCAGGAAAACTCAAAATCCTTTGCATCGACTTATAAAGCGTGTGTGCATCACCGCCTGGAAAATCACATCGGGCAGTTCCAACGTCAGGCATAAACATGGTATCGCCTACAAAAATGGCATCACCTACTTGATATGCCATGCAGGCTGGCGTATGACCGGGAACAAAGAGGGACTTAAAGCTTAGATTTCCAAAGTGAATTTCTTCCCCATCTTTAAGCAAGTCATCAAACTGAGAGCCGTCCGCTTTAAATGCCTCTTCCAAATTAAACACTTTTTTAAATACCCCCTGCACCACCGAGATATGATCACCTATGGCAATCTTGCCGCCTAATTTCGATTTTAGATACGGTGCTGCTGAAACATGATCTGCATGTGCGTGGGTTTCTAAAATCCATTCTGTAGCTAGGTTATTAGCCTTGACGAACTCAATCACTTCATCGGCTGATTTCGTTTTAGTACGCCCTGACTTATGGTCATAATTAAGCACTGAATCAATGATTAAACATGGTGAACCCGGTTTCTCATAAACCACATAAGTTACGGTCCAGGTATCCGGGTCAAAAAATCCCTTAACAATCGGTTTCATGTATTTGTCCAGTTGGCTGTAAATAATTTATTTTATGATAAATACTATATAAAAATGTAGACTAATCATAAACCCTGATAGCCAATCACTATAATTCAAGCTATTTTATTGACCTAGATCTAATAAAACATAGAGGTGGAGATAGCATGACTTCAGCAAACTCGAGTTCCAATGTATTTGACGTAGTAATTGCAGGCGGTGGCGCTGCTGGCATAGGCTTAGCTGCTAGCCTGAAATCCAGAGACCACTCTCTAAATATCGCAATCATTGAGCCCTCTGAAGAGCACTATTACCAACCCTCTTGGACGCTAGTGGGCGGCGGTGCATTTAACGTCAAAAATAGTCGTCGTCAAACTAAAGATCTCATTCCATCAGGAGTGCGCTGGATTAAAGAGAAGATTGTGGGCTTCAATCCAGAGGCCAATGAAGTTCTGGTTAGTAATGGTGCTGCAGTTAAATATAAGCAACTAGCAATTGCAACAGGCATTAAGACAAACTGGGATGCTATACCCGGGCTCAAGGAAACACTTGGTAAAAATGGGGTGACCTCTAACTATAGTTATGAGTACTCTCCGTATACCTGGGAGCTTGTTCAAGGCCTGAAGTCTGGAAAAGCGATTTTTACTCAACCTCCTATGCCAATCAAGTGTCCTGGAGCACCTCAGAAGGCAATGTATCTATCCTGTTATGAATGGCAGCAACAAGGTAGCCTAAAAAATATTGAGGTTGAATTAGACAATGCGGGTGCCGCACTCTTTGGTGTAGCCGACTTTGTCCCGCCGCTTATGGAATATGTCAAAAAATACAATGCCAAACTCAATTTCAATACCAATCTTATTTCCGTAGATGGTCCATCTAAAAAAGCGATTTTTGCAGTCAAAGGTGCAGATGGAAATGTTACGCAGGTTGAAAAATCGTTTGACATGCTACATGTAGTACCCCCACAAGGCCCTCAAGATTGCCTCAAGGGAAGCCCCGTTTCCAATGCCGATGGCTTTGTAGATGTAGACCAATTTACCCTTCAACATACTCGCTACCCGAATATCTTTGGACTTGGTGATTGCTGTTCGTCGCCAAACTCTAAAACTGCTGCTGCAGCCAGAAAACAAATTGTGGTCGTCGCAGAGAACTTATTAGCAGCAAAACACAACAAACCACTGCCAACTAAATACGATGGTTATGGCTCATGCCCACTGACGGTAGAAAACGGAAAAATTGTTTTGGCAGAGTTTGGTTTTGGTGGAAAACTCTTACCCACTTTTCCTTGGCTCATTAATCCACTTAAAGCCACAAGACTCGCTTGGATTCTAAAGAAAGATGTTCTTCCTTGGCTTTACTGGAATGCAATGCTCAAGGGAAGAGAGTGGTTAGCGCGTCCATTTGAAAATTAATTGATGGACTTTTTGCCCTACCTAACCTTAGCAATTGGTGCATTTGTTGGTGTCTTAATGGGCCTGACGGGAGCTGGGGGCGGCATCTTATCAGTACCCTTACTGGTGTTTCTTCTGCATCTGCCAATGGCAGAGGCAGGGCCGATAGCATTAACAGCAATTACTATTTCGGCTTTTGCAGGCGCTGTTATTGGATTCAAGGCCAAAGCACTTCGCTATAAAGCAGCTATGTTGATGGCGATTTTTGGCTTGGCCTTATCCCCGGTTGGTTTATGGCTAGCCCAGAAGGTACCGAACACTCCGCTACTAATACTCTTTAGCCTGGTGTTGATGTACGTTTCTATTCGGATGCTTTTACAGGTAGCCAGAAATCTTTCTGGAAAACCCCTTCCACAAATTAAAAGTCCGCCCTGTCAACTGGACTCATCGATCGGAAAACTGATTTGGACAGTACCGTGTGCGCGTGCACTAATGATATCTGGGGCCACTGCTGGATTTCTATCGGGTCTACTAGGTGTTGGCGGGGGGTTTATTCTAGTTCCTGCTTTAAATAAATTCACTGACTTGCCGATGAAATCAATTGTTGCCACCTCACTTGGTGTGCTCGCAATTGTTTCTGCTGGGGGCGCCTTTATCTCCCTTGCATCTGGAACCCTGAATACGACCATTGCAATTCCTTTTGCCTGCGGTTCACTATTGGGACTCCTGCTAGGAAAAGTATTGGAGAAAAAAATAAGCGGCCCTAGAATTCAGCAAATATTTGCAGTCTTTACATTAATCATTGCCGTGAGCTTAATGATCAAGACAATAAATCATTGATGCCATATTTTGGCGGCACTCAAAAGACCTCCAGCCTCGGTGCTTAAAGATTTGAGAGGCTATAAAGCGCTTATCAAACTAAATCGGGGTAGCTTACATCTCCAGAAGAAAAAGCCCTTATTGCTAAGGGCTTTTTTATTTTCTTCAACTTCGAAAACTACTTAGTGACCACCAGCACCACCCAAGTAAGCCGCTTTCACAGCAGGATCGTCCTTGAGCTTTGCAGCAGGTCCGTGAGTAGCGATCTTGCCGTTCTCTAGAACATAACCGTAGTCAGCTACATTTAAAGCAGCAGCAGCAAACTGTTCAACTAGCAACATGGTGACGCCTTGTGACTTGAGGTTAGAAATAATTCTAAATACTTCCTCAACTAAGATTGGGGCTAGGCCCATAGATGGCTCATCCAAAAGAATGATCTCTGGGTTCAGCATCACGGCACGAGCCATTGCCAACATTTGCTGCTCACCACCAGACAAAGTACCAGCCAATTGATTGCGACGTTCCTTGAGACGTGGGAACATTTCAAGAGACTTTTCTAAGTCATGCTTGATGTCACCTTTTGGGCGGCTACCTGTGAAGCGTGGAAACGCGCCAAGCAACAAGTTGTCAGTTACGGACATCGTTGTAAACACGCGGCGACCCTCAGGGCTGTGAGCCAAACCTAGGCGGGCGATTTTATGAGAGTCGTAGCCGTCAATTTTTTCGCCGCCTAATGTGACTTCGCCAGCTGTTGGCTTAATCATGCCGGTAATAGCGCGCATGGTGGTAGTTTTACCAGCGCCATTTGAGCCAATCAAGGTAATCACTTGCCCTTTAGGAACATCAATATTGATGCCATGGAGGACTTTAACTTTGCCGTAGCCTGCTTCAAGATTCTTAATAGATAACATGGTATTTACCGATTCAATATGTTCTAGTGATTAAGTACCCAAGTAGGCATGAATCACCTTCTCGTCTGCCTGAACTTCAGCTGGTTTACCTTCTGCAATCTTCTGACCAAAGTCCAATACAGAAACGGTATCGCAAACTGACATCACCACATCCATATGATGCTCAATCAGGATGAAGGTAATACCGCTATCGCGGATCTTACGAATAATGCGCAAGAGCTCTTTAATATCAGGAGCTGTCAAACCTGCAGCTGGCTCATCCAAGAGGAGCAACTCAGGATCTAACGCCAAGGCACGGGCAATCTCGAGTAAACGCTGTTTGCCGTAAGGCAAGTTACGCGCCTCTTCATTCGCCAAATCATCCAAGCCAACGAACTTGAGCAATGCCATCGCACGAGCGTGCGCTTCAGCCTCTTCCTTCTTGTAACGCGGTAGATGCAAAGCAATCTCAACCATGTTTGATTTAAAAGTGTGATGCAAGCCAACTAAAATGTTTTGGATAGCAGTCATCTCACCGAAGAGCTGAACGTTTTGGAAAGTACGTGCGATACCTGATAGTGCGATGTCAGAAGAAGTCTTACCAACAACACTTTCGCCAGAGTAAAGAACGTTACCAGCCGTAGGTACGTAAATACCAGTCAATACGTTCATCATCGTGCTCTTACCAGATCCATTAGGACCGATCAGACCATGAATAGTGCCGCGCTTGATGCTGAGATCAACATTGTTCAATGCCTTTAAGCCACCGAACTGCATTAATACAGAGTCGACTTTCAGGAGCTCAGCGCCCGTATTTTGATTAGCAACGGTACTAATGAAGCTAATGGAATCATCCACCACTTCAGCGTCACCGCCACGAGTAGTTTTTGCTTTGCCAACAATAGATTGATAGAAGCTCTTCGCAAAACCAACGATACCGTTTTGCAAGTAGTACACCACCAACAAAATCATAAAGCCAAAAATACTGAGGCGCCAATCAGAGATGCTATTCAACCAGAATGAAAATGCTGCCAAACCGACTACACCAGCAATCGGAACAGCTACACGCCTTGGAGTAGTTACCTGTTTAGACAAAGCCATACCAGCACCTACCACCACCACAACAGCAATAATCGAGGCAACGATGCGGAATAGATTGATATCGTCCAAGAGTTTTGGCAACAAAACGATGATGGCAGCACCAAGCAATGCACCCAAGCGAGACTTACGTCCGCCCATGATGATGCCGAGTAAGAAGAGAACAGCCAATTCATTGTTATAAGTGTTTGGTGAAATGTATTGCTCTGAATAGGCATATAGGCAACCAGCCAAACCAGCAAAGCCAGCGCTAATCACAAATGCGATCACCTTAAAGCGATATACAGATACCCCCATACAGTCACAAGCAATTGGGCTATCACGCAATGCTTCGAATGCTCGGCCAATTTGGGACTTCACAAAACGATCGACTACGATCAGAGAAATGATCAAAACTGCGGAAACTAACCAGAAGAATTCGGCCTTAGTCATTGGAATACCCATTAACTCTGGCTTTGGAATCTTGATGCCCAAAGGACCTTCGGTTAACCAAGTCATCTCATTGATTAGAATCTGCGCAATCGTACCGAACGCCAAGGTCACCATCGCCAAATAAGGGCCAATGACTTTCAAGGCTGGTAGCGCTAGGATTCCACCGAAGATTGCGGTAACAATAATGGCGGCTGGGATATTGACCCAGATTGGCATGCCAAAGTGGAAATACAAAACACCAGCGGTATACGATCCAATTCCGAATAAGGCTGCATGCCCCAATGAAACTTGACCAACATAACCTACAACGATATCCAAACCATATAACAAAATGGTGTAGATCAGAATTGTTTCAACTAAGTGAATGTAGTAAGGGTTATGAACAAAGAGGGGCAAACAAATCAGGCCCGCAATCGCAATCAATATAGGTACTAGAGACTTCAATTTCATCATTAAACTTTCTTAATCGCAGATTTGCCGAAGAGACCAGATGGTTTGTACGCCAACACGAGCAATAACAAAATCAAACCAGGCACATCTTTGTAACCAGTAGAGATATAAAAACCAGTTGCTGTTTCTACGATTCCGAGAATCAAGCCACCAACAATAATGCCAAGGCCGCTAGATAAGCCGCCAATAATCGCTACAGCAAAAGCCTTCAAACCTAACGCACCACCCATGGTTGCGCCAGTCAAAGTTAACGGCGCAATCAATACGCCTGCAAACGCTGCAGTTAAAGAAGAAAGTGCATAGGAGAAGGTAATTACTACGCTGGTATTAATACCCATCAAGCCAGCAGCATCACGGTCGTTTGCTGTAGCAACAACCGCCTTACCGTAAATAGTTTTGCGGTTAAAGAACTCCACCAACAACATCATCACTAACGCACCAACGACAACCAAGATTTCCATTGGGAGAATATTTGCGCCCAAGAAACTCATTGGCTCCATTGGTAGTGGCGATGGAAATGGCAATGCATCACGACCCCAAATATTTTCAGCCACGTTCTTGAAAATAATACCGAGCGCGATAGTAGACATAATCCAACCAAACTCAGATTTAATCTTGATTGCAGGACGCACACCGATCAGCTCAACAAAGCTACCTTGAATCATTCCGAATAAGCAAACGACTGGAATCATCACCCAGTAGTTCATGCCAAAGGTATCTACGCAAGTTAAACCTACAAGAGCACCTAACATCAGCGCCTCACCCTGACCGAAGTTCAAGGTGCCAGATGTGGCAAATGTGAGCTGAAAGCCGAAAGCGATGACCGCGTAGATCATCCCCACCGCTATGCCGCTCGAGAGGATTTGTGCAAACATGTCCATGTTATTGGCCTAAATATTCTAAAAACTGTTTTATTAACGAATCCGACATTGTAAGCAAAACGCCGCTTGTAGGCGGCGTTTTGCTTTATCTAATGCTGCAGTGCAAAATAATTATTTAGATTACCTGCCCTAGAGCTTAAATTACTTCTTTTTCGCTGTTGCGTCTTCAGCATTCAAGAACTGGACGCGACCGCTTTCAACTACGCCCATAACCACGTCTTTTGCCTTAATAGCATCATGGTCAGTTGCAGTAAATGGCTTGTTGTAAGTAATCACAACGCCTTCAACTGGAGTCTTGAGATCTTGCAATGCTGCCAAAATCTTTGGTCCCTCTGTGCTGTTTGCCTGCTTGATAGCGGCAGCCAACAAATAAACAGAGTCATACCCTTGGGCAGCAGAAACTGGGGAAGCAATGATGCCATTCTTAGGTTTGAAGTCTTTCAAGTAAGCCTCAACGAAAGCTTTGCGCTTTGGAGTTGTTGCAGGCTGTTGAATGAAAGTTTCTGGCATTGTTGCGCCATCACCATTTTTACCGGCTGTATCAATAAAGCTAGCCATAGATAATGTCCAGCTACCGATCATTGGTTTTTTCCAACCCAACTTCGCCATACCGTTAGCAATTTGTGCCAACTCTGGTCCAATTGCGTATGTCAAAACAACATCAGCACCAGCATTTTTTGCTTTGAGCAACTGTGAAGTCATATCGACGTCACCAATATTGAACTTTTCAGTTGCAACTGGAGTTACGCCGTAACCTTTCAATGCCTTCTCTAAGTCCTCGCGGCCTAACTGGCCGTAGTTTGTTGAGTCAGCCAAAATTGCCACTTTTTTCAAGCCGCGCTTCTCAACCGCTTCTTTAGCGATCATTGGTGCTTGAATATTGTCAGCTGCAGCATTACGGAAAACATAGTTTTCAGCAGCATTTGGAAACTGATGAGTAATCAATGTACCTGTTGCAACGTTGTTGAATACTGGAATCTTTGCTTCTTGATAAAATCGTTGTGAAGCCAATGCAACACCGGTATTGATGTAACCCAAAGTAGCAACTACTTTCTCGTTGTTAATCAATTCTTGTGCAATTTGAACACCACGCTCGTTTTTCGCTTCATCATCGCGCTCAACCAAAACGATTTTGTTGCCGTTGATACCACCAGCAGCATTAATTTCTTTTGCAGCAAGGCGAACACCGTCACGCATACTGACACCCATTGAGGATGAACCACCAGTAAACGGACCTGCAACACCAAGTTTGATATCGGCAGCATAAGCGCCGGTTGTAAGCATTGCAGCAGCGGCTACTGCAAAAATGTGATGACGAATGTTCATAAAGTCTCCATGACTAAAAATTGCTAATTAATAAATACTTTTTTATAGGTAAAACCGAAACGAACAGTTATCTTACTGTTAATACAAAGGCAAAAAAAGGGCTTTGTATTAGGGTTTTACATTAGCTCTAGAGGCTTATAAAAATTGCCGTTTCAGGCTGCGTTCAATGTTTGGCCAAAAAAGGTTGATGATTAGCCCAACGATCACCAAGCCTGCTGCCAGGATCTTCCAGAGAGGCAAAGACTCCCCCAGGAAATAGGCTGCTGCCCCCATGCCAAAAACAGGCACCAGCAAAGGCGCAGGTGCCACCACTGCCGCTGGATGCTTGGAAAGAAGCCAGGCCCAAGCCGAATAACCAAAGATGGTGTTTCCCCAAGACTGCCAAAGAACACCAGCCCATGCCCCTACTGGTGCTGAGGTTAAAGAAGTGCTCATATGCTCCCACCCGCCCTCAAAAAGGAAGGAAATTGCAAATAAGGGAGGAATCGCAAAAGCGCTCGCCCAAACCACGTAGGCCAGCATATTGATGGAACCTGCCCTTCGACTAACCGTATTGGCAACCCCCCAAGAAAAGCCAGTGAATACCACCAAGGCAAGACCCAAGAAGGTGGTTGTGGCATCTGTGTGCAGCGCAATAATTCCCAAACCAGTCATAGCAACTAATACCGCCAGCATTTGGTAAGTACGCAAACGCTCTTTGGCAAAAAACATTGCAAAGCCGATAGTAAAAAATACCTGAGTTTGGATCACCAGAGAAGCTAGGCCCGGGGAGATTCGGCCATCGATCGCAAAGTACAGAACTCCGAACTGTCCCACACCTACTGCCAAACCATAAATACAAAGATTGACCCAAGATGTTTTGGGTCTTGGCACAAAGAAGACCAACGGAAGAAATGCAAAGGTATACCTCAGTGCAGCGAACAAAAATGGTGGAAAAGCTGCGAGTGACAATTTAATGACTACAAAGTTCGTGCCCCATACCGCCACAATAGCCAACGCTAGCAATAAATGACTAGCGGGTAATGAATAGCTTTTCTGTGAAGTCTTAGGCACGCGTCAGTAATTCTGCGACACGCTGCGCAATCATCATCGTAGGTGCGGCGGTATTACCCGAGGTAATTGTTGGCATGGCTGAAGCATCCACTACGCGTAGATGATGAATGCCCCTCACGCGTAATTCTGAGTCAAGCACTGCCATGGAGTCGTCATCACGACCCATTTTGCAAGTGCCAACTGGATGAAAGATGGTGGTTCCTATATCACCAGCCGCTTTGATTAATTGCGCATCAGTTTGATATTGCGCACCAGGCTTATATTCTTCTGGCGTGTATGGTCCCAACGCAGCCTGTTCCACAATCTTGCGAGTAAGGCGCAAAGATTCTGCTGCTACCTTACGGTCTTCCTCTGTTGATAAATAATTGGGGCTAATTACTGGTGGCGCTTCTGGGTTAATTGAGTTGATGTGCACACTACCGCGCGAAGTCGGACGCAAGTTACAGACACTCGCAGTAAATGCATTAAACGAATGCAAGTCTTCACCAAACTTTTCCAATGACAAAGGTTGCACGTGATATTCCACATTGGCGCGCTTTTGTTCTGGCGAACTATAAGCAAATGCACCGAGCTGGGATGGTGCCATCGACATTGGTCCGGAGCGCTTGAGTACATACTCCAAGCCAATCATCATCTTGCCCCATAGCGTATTGGCTTTGGTATTTAAGGTCTTAATCCCATTCACTTTGTAAACCATGCGTAACTGAAGATGGTCTTGGAGATTCTCACCAACTCCAGGGAGATCAGCAATGACGGGGATACCCAATTGCTTTAAATGTGCAGACGCGCCAACACCGGAGCGCTCTAGAATTTGCACGCTACCAATTGCACCAGCACTGAGCAATACTTCACCACCCTGCTCGATTGCACAGAGAGCCTCAGTGGCAATCCCATTCTTTAAATACTCAACCCCAAGACAATTTTTAGTAACAGGATCAATTTTGAGTTTAGTCACTATGGCTTCAGTAATAACAGTGAGATTACTGCGCTTGGCAGCATCTCTTAAAAAAGCCTTGGAAGTATTTAAGCGCCAACCAGCGCGCTGACTCACGTCAAAGTAGCCTACGCCAAAGTTATCGCCACGATTGAAGTCTTCCGAGGCTGGAATGCCCGCCTGAACTGCAGCATCCTTAAATCGATCCATGATGGGCCAACGTAAGCGCTGCTTAGAAACAGTCCACTCACCACTTTTGCCATGCCACTCATTTGCAGCGCTGTGGTAATCCTCAAAGGATTTGTAGCGCTTCAGTGCGTTTTCCCAAGACCAAGACTCATCGCCAGTTGCTTGCACCCAAGACTCATAATCACCCGCCTGGCCGCGCATATAAATCATGCCATTAATAGATGAGCATCCACCTAAAACGCGCCCGCGGGGATACAACAACGAGCGACCATTCAAACCTTTTTCAGCAGCTGTTTTAAAGCGCCAATCTGCCCTTGGGTTATCAATGCAATACAAATACCCCACTGGAATATGAATCCAGATGTAGTTATCGTTTTTGCCAGCCTCAATCAACAAGACCTTCTTGTTGGGATTTTCAGTTAAACGCTTAGCCAACATGCAGCCAGCACTGCCTGCCCCAATAATGATGTAGTCGTAAGTATTTGCTTGAGTCATGTTGTATGCGTCTAATAAGGCGTTATTCAATGGTTCGCAGGATTCCTCGCCCTGAGCGCCTATTATTTACCAATCTTGCAAATTAGGCATCCCTATAGGCGCTGCAAATAGCAGTCTAAAATGAGGGTATGCATATTAATGAGAAAAATCGCACTCCCAAGCTAGTTGAGGCTGATGAAGGGCCCAGCAAGTCTGAGCTAAAGCGCCAAATGACAGAGCGCCAGAAATTGGCGGAAGTTTTGGCTGCCCTGAGTAGCGACGCCTTAAAGAGCATCCCCTTGGATGAGGCAATTAAAACCGCTATTGCCGAGACAAATAAGATTAAGAGTTTTGAGGCGATTCGTCGTCATAAGCAATATCTTGGCAAACTCATGCGTTTTTTGGATGATGAAGAATTAGATGCGATTCAGAAACGTTTGGATGCGATTCAGGGTGTTAGTAAAGCTGAGACCGCTAAGTTACATTTTTTAGAGAGCTATCGCGATAGACTCATTGCAAACGATGAAGCCTTCACCAAGATGATTGAACAATATCCCGATATGGATATTCAGAATATGCGCACTTTAATTCGCAATGCGCGTCGTGAGAAAGAACTAAACAAGCCACCTAAGGCCTACCGCGAAATTTTCCGCGTTCTTAAAGATATGGGTCTTTAAAGTCTAATCTTGCGGGCTGGTACTTCCACCCAGCGATAAAGATAGGTTGCTGCTAACCAACTAGCTACTACAGCAACCAACATCAAAGCAAGCGCCATGACACCATCATGAGGGCGACTCATTCCCCAGGCGATATATAGCGTATTTGCCAGTAATACAAACGAGAAATGAACCAAGAAAGCACAGTACGATCTTCTGCTTCCCCAGAGAATGACATTTACTAGCTTATGTTTTCTAGACTGATGTTGAGGACGCTTCTGATCTTGCTTCTGATCTTTGTAAGCCGAGTCCCCCCATAGGATAAGGGCAATGGCCACTATGTAGGCCAATATATTTCTGAGCCAAAATTGGTGAAAGCTTGAAACAACGATAACTACACCAATCCCTACAAACATCATTTTGGCAAATCGATTTACTTTAGGGTCAGGATAGTTTTTACAAAGCTGTGCCAGTACCCCAAGTCCATAAGCTCCCATAAAGTAAATGAAATAGTTTTCATAAGCACCAGAGCGATTAAAAAATAGTAAGGATGCTACGCAGAGCACCAACAGAATCCATATCAGGGAACGAAAACTGGAGAACATGCTCAACATGATTGCCAGAATGGCATAAAGCTGCCAATCAATTGCCACATACCAAACGCCAGCAGAAATCGAATCTAAACCTAAGATCCCTTGTAGAAAAAATAAATGGGCTAAGAACTGCCCCAGTGTTTCTGATTCACCAACAAATTCATCTTGAACCCAAAAGCGCGCAATCCAGGCACACAAAATCGTTAGAATCAGCGCTACTACATAGGGTGCAAACAATCGCAGGTAACGATTAAAGATTACCTTCAACACATTGCGGACATTCTTCAGGTCAGTGGAACGAGTCAATGATTGGGCTGCCAAATAGCCGCCCATCACTAAAAAGATTTGCACTGCGTACCGACCATACTCAAATAACCAAGTCATTGCCACCGGGAGTAGCAGCCGTGCATCTTCTGCAATTTGCCCATAACTCGAGAAATGATGCAGGATGATGATTAAGGCTGCGAAGGTCTTTAAAAAATCGACGAGAAGAAAATGGTTTTTGGACTGCAATGAGAATATTGAGTAAAGAGTTGATTAGGGATTGCTAGAACTACTTCAAAGAAGCAGCATATGCAGCCAAGGCATCAATATCATCATCGCTGAGGCCACGTGCCGCACTTCCCATTGTGCCATCCATATCAATTCGCACACCAGATCGAATATTCTTCAGTTGAGTAACGAGGTATTCCTTGGATTGCCCAGCCAATCGTGCAATGTGTTTCTGACCCTGAAACTGCGGACCATGACAGGAGTTGCAATACTGGGTACTAGAGATTTGTTGCCCTTTGGCAATTTGATCGGCGTTACCTGATTTTGCAGGCGGCGCAGGCAAGCTAGCATAGTAAGCAGCAATATCGCGCATGTCCTGGTCGCTTAAGCCGGCCGCAAGCGCTGCCATTGCCCCACCATTACGCTGCTGCCCCCTAAACTGAATCAGTTGATACGTTATTGAGAGGGGCGGTTGTGCAGCAAGATTCGGAATCTCTGGAGAGATGCCAATGCCATTTTCACCATGACAAGCAAAGCAGCTTTGTGCTTTGACTTTACCTGCAGCAGCATCAGGTGGCGCAGCAGATGCATTCAACGACAGAAAAGAGAGATTAAAAAAGGCCACCACGAGGATGGCCTTAGTGCTAATTACGAATTTCATTTGCCGTATGACACGCGGAAGATTGCACCAGTCTCATCATCCGATACCAGCATCGATCCGTCTTTAAGCATTTGTACATCTACTGGACGACCCCAGAAATTTTCACCCTCAAGCCAACCGGTAATGAATGGCTCTAGCTTGACTGGTTTGTTCTTGCCATCCAAAACTACGCGTACCACTTGATAGCCGGATTTCTTCGTTTTATTCCAAGAGCCATGCTCAGCAATAAAGATGTTGCCTTTGTATTCTGCTGGGAACATATTGCCGTTATAAAAACGCATACCCAAAGCAGCAACGTGAGCACCTAGTTTCATTTCTGGCTTATCAAACTCATCGCATGAACGGCCCTTACCGAACTCAGGATCCAAGAAGTCGCCTTGATGGCAGAACGGATAGCCGAAGTTCATCCCTTTATGAGCCAATCGATTTAAGGTGTCGTTTGGTAGGCTCTCATCTACCCAATCACGGCCATTATTGGTAAACCAAAGCTCTTTCGTACCCTTTTGGAAATCCATGCCAACGCTATTACGAACACCAGTAGCCACGTATTCCAAAATATTAGTTTTTAAGTTCAAGCGTACTATCGCAGCATGAGTAGATGGCGGTACAACAATATTAGCTGGTGTACCGATCTGGAAATACAAATACTGTCCGTCAGGGCTTAATGTCATGAACTTCCAACCATGCGGCTCGTCTTTAGGGAGTGCATCGAATACCACCACTGGTGCCGGTGGATTATCTAAGTTCTTTTCAATATTGTCATAGCGAATAATGCGTGAGAGTTCAGCAACATAAAGCGAGCCATTCACAAATGCAACGCCATTAGGACGATGCAAGCCTTTGGCAATTGTCTTCACTTCGCGTTTGCCATCTTTTGTCACTACCGCATAGACATTTCCAGTAAAGCGAGTGCCCACATAAACAGTGCCACTTGGAGACTCAGTCATGGAGCGGCCATTAGGCATGCCCGATGCCCACAGCTCTACCTTAAAGCCCGCAGGAACTTTGAGCTTGCTAACAGGGATCTCATC
The DNA here is from genome assembly GCF_018687815.1 of Polynucleobacter sp. JS-JIR-II-b4. NCBI lineage: Bacteria > Pseudomonadati > Pseudomonadota > Betaproteobacteria > Burkholderiales > Burkholderiaceae > Polynucleobacter > Polynucleobacter sp. JS-JIR-II-b4. The sequence goes on along the minus strand of NZ_CP061306.1, from coordinate 392,450 downwards.
CGCAGGCATCGCAGAGATACCAGGAGGATTAGGCGCCAATGAAGGATTCATACCATCAGCCGTTCTACCTTGGGCCCAGGTTGGCGGAATACCGCTAGCTGGTGGAGCGGCCGGAGCCTGCGCGCCCGCAATGCTAACAACTGCCAAACCGGCAGCAAGCATTAATGCGTGAAGAGCGCTGTTCTTTGTGCTGTACTTCATTCTGAATCTCCCATGATTTTGTTTATTTTTTGGATAAAGCAATGCTATAGCATTTTTGTGTATCTAATTTAACCCATTCAATCTACTGCAGCGCAACAAAATAACAACTTAAAACTGAAGTCGAGCACCCACAGTAATTGCTTGCGGCATACCCGCCTGATAGGCTGATGCTTGAGAGGCGATATTAAATGTCACGTACTGCCGATTAAATAAGTTAACCACTGAAGCATAAACAGAGGCCTGCTGTGTTACTTGATAGTTGGCTCTCATACCTACAACCGCATAAGCAGGTACCGGCAGTGAGCCCGTAGACATCCAAGAATTACCGACATATCGAACTGTTGTGGTGAGGCTGGCTTGCGGAACTGGGTAATAAGTAATGCCAGCATTAGCCATATTTTTTGGAACACCGCCAACCTGGGTATTAATAGGGTCAGTTGTAGCACTCCAAGTCAGGATGGTGTTGGTGTAGCTATAACCACCATCCAAAGCCCACTGCGCATTTACATCGTGGTGATACTGCAGCTCAATACCACGACTTAATAAATTTTGCTGGTTTGTGTAGTAGCTGACGTTTGTGAAGCCACCCGTACTCGCACTACAACCCGAAATACCTACCGCTGCACATAGACCAGTTGCAAAAGCTACATTTGCATTGGTGATCTTATAACTGGCAATTGCATTTTGAATGTAGTTATTAAAAGCAGTTAATTGCGCAAAGCCACTCTTCCATCGATAGTCCGTTCCAACTTCATAACCCGTCATCGTTTCAGGCGTTAAATTCGGATTTGCTAACGAATAGCCGCTCACAGAGTTACCATAACTGCGTAGAGTGTTATTCATACTGGGCGCATGGAAGGCTTGATAAGCAGCGCCGCGCAAATCCCAATTTGACGTTGCCTTGTAGAGTAAGCCCAAAGATGGACTCAATTGCGTTTTACTCTGGTTAGGTATAGCTTGGTACAAAGGGTTTACGCCATTGGCGCCAGTGTTGTATGAGGTTGGGGTTTGGCTGTTCCAAGCATCCACGCGCGCACCTAGAGTTGCCTCAAGAGGAATTGCACTTGCACTGGATTTAATCTGGCCCAATAATCCATAAAAGTTTTGCTGACCCTGAGCATAACTTACAGAGTTCACAGCACCCGATGAAGCAAGATTATTCGTCTGATTGGATGCGGAAATATTTCTGGCATCAAGCCCTACGATGTATTGGTCTATTCCAGCAAAATTTAGATCATGCGTATATTGCGCTGATGCACCTACCGTGGAATAAGGATCCGTGTAATTAGCATTGATGTATGGTTTATATGATGGCGCCGCTAAATTGTTGGCAGTTTGCTTATAGAAATTAGTTGCTTGGTAGTAAACATTGACCTGCACTTTTTTATTGACATCCAGATTAGTAGTAGAGCCTCCCGCTACATCTGCCATCTGAATCAAATTAGGGGCAATCGCATAGTTATTACTTAAATCTGCCATCGTGCTATAGCCTAATCTCAAAAAGGCATTCGTATCTTGAGTGGGTTTGAAGTAATTTTGCAACCGGATATTCGAATTCTTGACGGCATCTGTACCCATACCATTTTTAATATTACCTGGCGATCCCGGTGAAATCGTGGCGTAATTCTGAAAACCTTCGCTCGAGAAGTAGTCTGCCGAGAAACGCATCTGCATGGCATCCGAAACAATTAAATCTTTTGATGCTGCAACATTGCCGGTGGCAAATGATCCGTAGCTAGCAGATACATCTTGGGAGCTATTTTTGGGTGTCTTAGTATTAATATTAATGACACCGCCCATGCCATAGTTACCCCACAAACTAGAAACGCCACCACGCACAAATTCCACAGATTCAATTGAGGACATGGGAACTAAATTCCATTGAACCGTTCCATAAAAGGCATCATTCGCAGGCAGGCCATCTATTAAGACAAGAGTGCGACCGTAACCCAAGCCGCGCACATTAATACTCTGCCCTGTTGGATCTTTTTGATAGTAGGGCACATCATTTAGAAAAACTCCAGGGACATTCTTAAGTACTTGGTCAATTGTTTGGTCAGGAGAGGCCTCTAAAACCTCCTTAGTCAGGATGGTAGTATTTAAGGACATCTGATCAAGCGGAGTACCTGAACGCGTTGCATTGACAACAACATCACTGAGCTTTTGATCGTAATCCGGAGGTGGCGCAACTTGTGCAATCGCCCCATACTGCGGAACGAGCAAAATAAGCGTCAAAAGACAAAAACTGGAGAGTGTCCCTTGACGCATTTCAGATAACTAAGCAGGCAACTACTTAGACTTAGTCTTGCCCATCAGAGAAGCTAGCAAGGGATTGGCGCTTGCTAGTTCTTTTTTGGATTTTGCCTTCTCATCTGCACCCAACTTAGGATTCTTAGCAGCGTTTTTCATTCCCTGCGCAGTTTTCAAAGCCAAGTTTTTATAGAGATCTGTTTTTTTCATTGTCATGATGAAGGTCTCCTGTTCTTGATCAAATTACTTGCTTGGTTAGTTATTTCGTGAGTGAGCGTGCTGCCAAACCAATAAACAACAATGACCAACCTTGCAACAGCAATTCAATCGCAATCAACATGCCTGGAAGCCAAAGGCTAGAGTCGGGATAGCCGTTCATGATGAGAACGCCCATCAAGATGGAAATTGCTGATGACAAAACCAACCAGAACCATTCGCGAAAATGACGATGCTGAAATGCTGAGATCAAGCGCAGTACACCAGTCACAAAAAAGATTGCAGCTAGCCATAAAGTAATTGCCTCAAGTGCTGGAATTGGAAACGCCCAGGTAAAGATTGCTGCAGCAATATAAAGCGCTGCCAAGATCAGTTGAATGCCTACGCTTTTCCAACCTTGTGATTTAAGAGCGTGCGCACCTTGGAGAATACCGCCCGCGAACAAGAAAATTCCCAAGACATTAACCGAGATAAAAGAAAACAAGGTTTGGCCTGCAATGCCAATCATGCCTAATACGATAAATAAAATTCCAAGGCCAATTAATGCGCCGGGAATTTTTGCTGCTGCACCCAATACTTTTGCACGGAGCTCTTGAATCTGAGCATTTGATAGTTCGGCCATAAAGGTACCTTTTTTAAATGAATGTTATTAATAAAATCTAAATAATGCTAAGCAATTACAAAGTGTCTTCAACAGAATCTATAAATTGACGCACCGTTTTGTTAAAAGCTTCTGGCTGCTCAATATTCGATAAATGTGCCGCCTCTTCTAGTATCACCATTTTGGAGTGATCTATTAAGCGATGCAAAACAATACCTTGATCAACTGTACAAGCTGGATCATCGCGCCCTGACAGCACTAGGGTGGGTGTCTTAATCTTAAGCAACATTGTACTTTGCGCCATATCTCGTACCGCACTACCGCAAGCCATATAGCCCTCAACGTTGGTACCCAAAATCATTTGGCGCACCTTCTCAATTTCTTGAGGGGCACGCTCAATAAATGGAGCGGTAAACCAGCGCTTAATCGTGCCCTCCACCAATCCAGCAATCCCTTGTGAGCGCGCAATTTCAAAACGCTCCTCCCACAAACTACGTGGTGGCATTTCTGAGGCGGTATTACAAAGTGACAACGAAAGGATGCGGTCAGGAAAGCGAGCTCCTAGCTGCTGACCGATCATGCCGCCAATCGATAAACCCATGAAGTGCACTTTCTGAATGCCAAGAGCATCTAGCAATCCGATAGCATCATCCGCCAATTGAGCAATGGTGTAAGGACCAGCGCTAAGACCAGAGCCCCCATGTCCTCTTTTATCATAGCGCAATACGCGATAGCGATCTGCTAGTGCAGGAACATTGCCATCCCACATGCTGCCATTAGCCATCAAACTATTGGCGACCAATAAAACGGGGCCGTCTTTGGGGCCATCAAAGCTATAGGCAACATCGACACCATTTACCTTAATGATTTTCTGATCCTGCATTTGAGTCATTTATTTCCACCCTATCTCAAGTTCTATTTATCTATTTGTCAGAGCATGTTAGATTATCCAATGAAACTATAAAAATACTAAGGAGACAAGATGTTTACAACACCCAAGTGCGGGAGAGGCACCCATAAGCGCAATAATCTTATCCTTGCGTTATGCCTTGCTTTTGGGCTGAGCCTTGCCAACGCGCAAAGCTACCCCAACCGCTCCGTAAAAATGATCGTACCCCTAACTACAGGCTCAGGTGCCGATATTGCAGGTCGGGTCGTAGCAAAAAGCCTCACTGAAACCTGGAAACAACCCGTCATTGTTGAAAACCGGCCTGGTGCTGGAGGACTCATTGGCACTGGAGTGGTTGTGAACTCTGAACCCGATGGTTACACCTTATTAGTTCAATCAGCCTCTTATGCTGCCAATCCCGCAATCTACAAGAAGTTGCCATACGACCCACTAAAGAGTTTGGTCGATGTAGCCATTTTGGGGCAAACACCTTATGTGATGATTACCGCCGCAGATGGTCCCTATCAATCTATTCGCGAACTTGTCATTGCAGCCAAATCCAAACCCAATGAAATTACTTTTGCATCTGCTGGTGTTGGCAGTTCAACCCACCTAGCTGCTGAGTATTTCAATCAAGTCATGGGAATCAAACTCATTCACGTTCCCTACAAGGGATCGCCTGAAGCCATTCAGGACACGATGTCTGGGCGCACCGCTTTTTATATGGCTCCTTTGGATACCGCCATTGGTCAACTCAAAGGCGGCAAATTGCGCGCCCTGGGAGTCACCAGCAAGACACGTAATGCTGCAGTTCCCGATATTCCGAGTGTTGCTGAACAAGGCTATGCCAATTTTGAAATTGGCTTATGGTTTGGTGTGTGGGCGCCAGCAGCCACACCACCTTCAATCGTGAAAAAGATTAATCAAGATATTAATCAAGCAATGCAGGACCCTGAAGTCAAAAACGCCTATGAAAGCAAAGGTATCAAGGCAACCCCAATGAGTCCCGCAGAATTTACAAAGTTTGTTCGCGAAGAAATGAGTAAATATCAAAAGATCGCCAAAGAAGCAGCCATTGAACCCCAGTAATTTGGCGCCTCTTTGCCAAGCTCCGAGCAGTGAAGTACGCTCACCCCTGATCCATTTCCCGGCAGGGTCTGTGGACTGCCATGCTCATGTATGTGGTCTTGCTACGCAATTTCCGTACGCACAAGAGCGCATATATACACCGCCTGATGCCACCCTTGAAAGCTATCAAACGCTTTTAAAAATGTTAGGAGTGGATCGAGCTGTTTTAGTGCAACCCAGCGTGTATGGCACCGACAACCGTGCGATGCTGGCTGCGCTGAAATCCAACCCCCAGCAATTGAGAGGTGTTGCAGTTATCTCTAACGATCCCCATAAAGTAAAGGATCAAGATCTTGCTGACTTGCATGCGGCCGGAGTAAGAGGGCTGCGTTGCAATATTGTCGATATCGCTGATAAATCTGCCGGACTCCCAATTGAACAACTAAAAAACCTAGCAAAACGAATTCAACCATTTGGCTGGCATCTAGAGTTATTGATGCACGTGAATGAATATCCCGATCTTGCTAAGACCTTCGAAGATTTTCCAGTAGATTTAGTATTCGGTCACTTTGGTTATACCCATGTAAAGTATGGTGTTGCCGATAAGGGATTTCAGGGGCTTCTCGATTTAATGAAGCATAAACGTGCCTGGGTCAAGATGACGGGACCTTATCGCATTTGTGATGACGATCTTCCTTATGTTGATATGCGCCCATTTAGCGATGCTGTCATTGAGGCAAATCCGAATCGCTTGATTTGGGGAAGTGACTGGCCACACGTCATGGTCAAGAAGCAAATGCCACACGATGCCGATCTTTGCGACCTTCTAGGTTCCTGGGTTCAAGACGCTGATCTCAGAAATTCGATATTGATCAATAACCCCTGTATCCTGTATGACTTTCCGGCCCTCAAAAGCTAGAAGACCCCACTCCCTAAGTGGCGGGTCTACATTTATGAATTTAGCAAGAGAGATTAGAAATTAATATGGACAATACACTCACCGTTATTTTAGGAATAGTTGCGATGCTCTTGCCGCTAGTTGTAGGTCGTCTTTTCTGGAAACGTTTTGATCATTACTTTGGAAGAGGTGATGAAGCCTATATGGATACCCTAGAATATTTTCTGAAAAAAATTGGTTCAACTGTTTTAGTTGCCTTTGTAATACTTTGGCTAGGCATCAGTCTTGTATTTAATAGCAACGGCTCTTAAAAATGAACGAGCAACTCAAAGTAATTCTAGTCAAGGCAAAGCTCAACTTTGCTATTTTGGCAAGTATTTTGGCGTTAGCTGTATTGGGCAAATTCACTAATCCAGAATTTACTAATACGGTTTTTAATACAGCTGACCAATTAGTCTCGGAGCTCTATTTAGTATTTATAGCCATTACCCTGGGCGCATTTATCCCTAATTTCAAGCTGGTTGTTTTTGGATCAATCACAACTTTCATTGGCGCAGTGATTTTGATTCGTTTCAGCGTATTCACTTATCTCAATACAGAATATCTATTTGCAGTGCTAATTGTTGTTCTAGGATTTTCCTCCATTGCCAACTTATATAGGCACTATCGGGAATTTAGATTCTGAATTTCTGGCGCAAACCGTCATAGATACCTATAAACACATCGGCTTTAGGAGCTAATAATAACAGTATGTGTGCAAACATGCGCCAAGTTTCGCGGCGCATAGTCTTTGATTTTTCTTAAGGAGTCGGAACCTTCCTAACTAAAGTGACTCCAGACCCAAAATCAAAATCCATGCATTGCAAATCATGCCTTTTCTTTAGCTTGCGAATATAAGAATAGACAGAATGGTTGTACACCTTATCCTCACCATAAATTCCAGAAGCAAATTTTCTAATGCTGTCATGAAAAAACACTGATGAATCAGGTGTCAAAACTTTCTCGAACGCCTCATAGTCGATTTTTGCCTGCTTAGCGCTGTGATAGCCATCAATAAAAAGTAACTTCACTTTTTTAATCCGCTTATACGCTGGCATTTCAATAAAATCTTGCGTAGTTGCAAGATAATGTTCGACATTATTCAACCCAAAATTTTCAAACCACTTTAAGGTCTTAGCTCGATCAACCCAAAAATCATCCGCCAAGGATGGATCAATAAAGTGCAGCTTTCCTCCGTTGGCATTATCTAAAAGTCCCTTAGCCAAAATCAGAGGTACAAAGCCACGCCAGGATCCGATGCACACTACAGTCTTGGGCTTTAACAGCCTGATTTGGGAATAGTACAACCATCCCAAGCCTAAATCTCTATTCCCCGCGTCCTGACAATGCCCCATGGATTGCAGTTCGGGATATCTAAATAAGTTATCTATCCACTCATTCACTTTATAACTCCAATCCAATATCTCAAATCGGATATTAAAACATATCACTGCATGGAGCTTCTAAAGAGATCGCTCAACCCAACATCATTAAGCTTGAGGTATGGGGTTTAATCATCGATATAACCTGAGAGAGGGTATATGCATTTCGATCACCCGAGTTATTGGCGTCCCCCAACAGATTATCGGTACCAGCTTTTAATATCCTGATGGTTTCAAATCTATCGATTGGCAAACCAAACTTCACCAATTCTCCAAAAGGAATAGCGCATAGCCCAGACAAAAGTTGTCGATCAAGCATCAATATCCGTGCTGCATGAAAACTAGATCGCAAATTGATGGCCACTTTCGAGCCATTGATATAAACAGCTTGTCTTGAGGAAACTCCATTGCAACTCAATTCATTACTTATTTTTTTTAAGCAAGCGTCAAGTTCGCTATCAGGCAAGGCGGCCTCTTCATACAGAAGTAAATGCATTGGCACTCTGCCATTGTCCTCAATGATTGACTCCAAAATACTGACGATAGTTTGCGGATCTGTCTGGGGCTGGGCATTAACATCACATATAACGGCACCGCCCTCTAGCCAGGATCTTTTAATATCCGGCAAGATAAGGTCAACTCCACAGATATCTAACCCAAACAGCAAGGCTACTCGGACGCATAAATGAATATTGTCTGGATGAACATTTGCAACGGGAATCACTTCAACACTGCCACCTGATGAAGCATTGTTCTTTCTTTTTAGCGCAAAAAAACGTTGACTCTCCAAGATAGAGTTTGGTGAAAGTCCATACTGAGTCAGCAGACTTAATGCTTCTTCATCTAGGGTGGGAAAAGAGTCGGTTGAGGTTACCTTTCCTTTTAAAGCCTCTTTTCCGTATCTTTCATCAAAATCAAACTTTACTAATTGTTCAATTGAGCTTTTGCCATCTCCAACTACCCCCCAAGGAAGTTTTTGAGTCACCTTAATTACGTTACCACGCAATACAAGTAATCGATGGCCAAGGCCATTAAAGTGCTTTTCGACCATAATCGAATTTGAATGCTTTGATGCATGTTGAAATGCAATTTTGACCATATCATCAGAGCTAATATCAGCAGAAACTCCTAGACCAGCATCTTGATCGACTGGCTTGATCACCACTGGGTAACCCATTTTATTTGCCATCTCACAGGCAGCCAATTCATCTTTAACTATTACATGCTCAGGACAAGGAAAACCCATTTCTCTTAAACATTGCCCTGCTCTTATTTTATTTTTAACCAACCTCACTCCTATTGAGGAAGTATGCATAGTGATTGAGCTAAAAAAATCAGTGCCTTTAGCTCCAATTCCAATCCTTGTCCAGTCATGGAGATCTTTTAGTATGGGAAGCCGCAATTGCACAGCAGCCTCGATAATGTAAGGATGATTTTGACCAGTACTCACTAGTCGCTTCAGGTTTAAAGCCAAATCTAAATAGGCTTCATTAATTGACTGTCCATCTTTATTAGAAAAGCAGATATTGGCGGCTTTATTAAAGAACATTAAGAGCCATTTAAGTGTTTTCTCTAAGGCAACCAGATTGCAGTAAGGGAAAGATACGAAAAACTTATTGGGCCCAGATTTAGTAGTGATTTTCCTTAAAATCATGCCTTGATCAGATGCAGGGATGCCATACTTCCTTTGAACTTCGATTCCAAGTCGCATGAAACAATTCAACAAATCCAATTCATTTGTGATTGGTGACTTTTCAATTTCTTCAAGAAAATTAGTAGAAAAGTATTCTTTTAAATGGGGAGTTATGCGACTAATATAATCCGCAGAAAATTTATTGACCATCATATAACCTAGGCAACTTTTCTGCGTCGAGCCATAACAGTATCCTGCAACTGGCCTCAAATTTAATTCAATAGTAGTTGCGTTTAGATCTGCGGACAACTTTAGCCTTATATGATGAATATTAGAGTTTTGCGTTGGCGTTTAAAAACTTCTTAAAACCAACAGATGCGGATGTCTTCCGTAAATCATTTTACATTTGGGACTCCACCGATATATTACAAGTATCATGTGGGAATATGTAAAACAAGCGTAATAAACGGGTAGCGCCAGACCTTGCTGACCATCATCTACAATTTACAACACTTCAAATTCAAACACTGAATATTCAATTATCAACTGAAGCATTATGAAAATCGCTGTAATTACCCCCTACTATCAGGAATCCATCGAGACTCTTAGGCAATGTCACCTCAGCGTAATCAATCAAAATATCGATATTGAATTCACACATTTTTTAATTGCTGACGGTTACCCTCAGCAGGAGATTGATTCTTGGAATGCGAAACATATCGTCTTGCCAACTGCTCACGATGATAATGGCAATACACCACGTGGTCTCGGGGGCTTACTGGCAAAGATTGAAGGATATGACTTTATCGCCTATCTTGATGCCGATAATTGGTATTATGAAAATCACTTACAAACCATGTTCACCAAATGGAAGGAAACTCATTTCCCAGTGATCTGTTCCTTCAGGACCTTTCATCATGAAAATGGTGAGAATCTCTACATTGAAGAAGCTACAGAAAACTCTCTTGATCATGTGGATACCAGCTGCTTTTTTTTACATAAATCGTGCTTTGATTTATTGCAGATATGGCTCGATATGCCAAAGATTTTAGGTCCAATATGTGATGTTATTTTCTTTTCGGCCATTAAAAATAAAAAATATCGCTTTTGCTCTACCAAACTGCGTACAGTTGCATTTAGGAGTAAGTATCTATCGCATTATTTCAATTTAAACTCTGCGCCCCCTTTAAATCTTAAGAGTGAAAGTGAATTTATACCAGCGCTAAATTTTCTTAGATCCAAGGATGGAAATTCTGAGTGCAGTGAGAAATTAGGTTTTCGGCCGCTAGATTACCTCCATTTCTACAAGATTCTTTTTGTTAGCAAAAGGAATTCGGTCTTATGCGATATGGCAAACTTATTTGCTTCAACACTCAGCAATCGTAAATTCATTGGATACTCAATGATTGAGCAACAAGCAACAACATTTAATCCACATTTGCAAAAAATCGTTGATGAATTGGGCTATTCAAATGGGCATATGCTCTGCAATCATTTAAAAGAGTACAAAATTAATGAGGAAATAAATTTTGACTATGCCGTAAATCTTTGTGAAGATAGTTCAGAGGAAATGCCTGCATTACCCAACGATTCCGTAAAATTAATTAACTGGAATGTAGAATTTTTATCTCAAAAAGACCTGAATAATCAATTAGATTTTGAAGAGGCGATGTCAATTGTGCATTTAAAGATATGGGAAATGATTTCTTTGCCTAATGACAAGATCAGTCTAGATAGCATTGCAACCGCCCTGAATCGCCCAAACTAGCTGTAATTAATTTTCTGCAAGAACTATTGTGCGAAATGTAAATACTGAACCGACATTCTCAATCATTGTCTGTAATTTTAACTACGCCGATTTTGTTAGCGATGCAATTTTTAGCGCCCTTAATCAAGATTATCCCATCAGTCATTTTGAAGTCATTACCGTTGATGATGGATCTTCAGACCATTCAAGATCCATAATAGATAGCTTCAAACATCACGCAAATTTTTCCGCGATCTTCCATAAAAAAAATGATGGTCAATATGCTGCCTTCAAATCAGGCATTGAGTCAGCCAAGCATAACTGGATATGCTTGCTAGACTCAGATGATATTTTTTTTCGCGATAAACTGAAGACACTGGCACTATTTATTAATAAAAAAATAGATGTTGATTTATTCTTATGCCACGATCTGAAAATGTGGAATCAAGAAACTGGGTACTCCGAGCAATGGTTTAATAAACACTTAATACAAAACGATAGTTCTACGATCAATGATTTTGTATCCACCTACCCTTTCACAGTCCCATGCGGCCTTATTTTTCACTCCAGCATCATTGGCCTACTTTTAGATCAAATATCGCCTAATGAATGGAAACGAGGAGCCGACAATCCTTTAGTCTGGGGGGCTTTTCTGATAAATCAAAAAATTAGCTACCTACACCAAACTTTAGCAATTTATCGCATCCATCAAGATAATTTCTTTATGGGCTCTGAGGGAAATGGTTTTTCTCCAAAAATAAATCCGTTTGATAGATGGCCAAAGCTATTAAATTTTATTGAAAATCTTAATGATTCAAATGTTGCAAACTCCCAATTTATTCATAACAAAAATAAGTTGATTGCGGCCTTAAAAAAATTCTCTGAGCTCTAGCTAAGGTGGCATTAAAACAGCGCCTAGTTAACCCCCTTTATTCAAGGCCTTTAAAGCGGCGGTACTCTTCGTAGTGATTTCGAGTTGTGGCCTCATCTTGGGATGAGTACCCAGCGCGCTGCTGAACATAACGTAATTGAAGATTTTCAATGGTGTGTCTAACAAATTCTAAAGGTCGTTTAACCATTCGCCATAGAGCATCTGCATTAATAAGCCTGTTATCTTTTGCCGCATAAAAAGCCAATGCAGTCTCTCGAAGAAATAAGGGATTTTCAACCAACGCATCAAATAAAATCTTTTGAGGCGTGATATCTAGTCTCTTATATATATTTTTTCTCCAGGACGCGGGAACTTTTGCAACACTTACAGATCCGATCATGAATTTTGGCTGAATTATCTTCATTCGTGCGAAAAATTCTAAGTCCGGATAAAAGTTTTGCCCTGAACTATATTCCTTCCAAAAACCAACTTGATCTATTAAAGATCGACTATGCATGATTGCGCTTGTATTGGCGTAGTTAGGCTTATCCATGAGCTCATTGAGAGCACCGATAAATCGCACTTTGCAATCCTCCTCAAACCAGATGATTGCGGCTGATGCAAATACATCTTCTTTTTCTCGACAAAATGAAATCAATGATTCAAGATGATATTGTGACCATAAATCATCATGACCAAGATATGCAATTAATTTGCCTCTAGCCTGTCTCAATCCCTCATTGTTTGGACCTGATTGGCTACCAGAATTTCTCGTTAAATTTATCCATCGCACACGCGAGTCTTGAAAGCTCTCTACAACTTGCTTCGAATCATCTGTGCAGCCATCACCTATTACTAAGAGCTCAAAATTAACAAAGGTTTGATTTAAAACCGTTCCAATTGAATATGGTAGAACTGCACTCCAGTTGTAAGTTGAAAGTATGACCGTAACCAGAGGTATATTGACCTCTTGATCGATAGATTGCGAGAGTGCATTCAGCTGTTTCAAAGCAGAGCGTTATGAGTTAGCCCCAACAGGCCATCGGTATGGAATAGCTTGCTCTGCTTTTAAGGAATCCCATGGTAATTCCCATCGATCGGGGTCGTCATAGTTGTATAGATCGCTCGGCATACTAATGATAGTGGCTTCGGCGTTACCGATATTTTTCCATCCATGCCAGAGGCCTGGAGGTATGAGCACTAGCCCTTGAGAGTGCTCGCCTATAAAAAATTCGTTTACACATCCATAGGTCTTTGAGTGCTTACGGCCATCAAAAACCGCCACACATAGTGAGCCAGACAATGCGAACAGCCTATCAGTGATATTTTGATGTATGCCCCAAGCCCGCACTTGCCCAGGAAAAGTGGTTGTTGAATTAATTTGAACCAAGGGAAGATCCGTAACACCCCAATCCGTTCTATAGATTTCAGTAAGGTACCCCTTATCATGAGAAACAGCTCTCATGGGCCGAAATATCAATCCCTCAATAGGCGATAACAAAGGCGTGCCATCAGCAGCAGTTAAGGATGTTTTTTTACTAGCAAATTCAAATCCTTCAATATTTTCGAGCTCTAACATGATGGTTTTAGGTAAAATATTTATTAATTCTATTAAGCTTATTAATCATAAATTCTACATTCTGATCTTAGTATGCCTTAGCATGCAAAGGCTAGTTAATTCTGAATGCAACACGTCTTTCGATAGACGTCCGCTGACTAAAGCAAAACTCAATTAAGACCATCTCATCATGACTTAACAAACTTTTTTAGGTTCATGACAAATAGTTTATCTTTCTAAGGCGCCATAAATCACGGCATTCAATTGCTCACGGTGCACTTTCCGAATCTCTCCCGGTGCCACACCCATCATTACCACTACCATCTGCTCTTTAGGATCGGCCCAAAATATCGTTCCATAAGCGCCATTCCAAGTGTAGTCTCCAACGTTACCGTTAATTGCTGCCAAACCTCTATCAGTTCGAACTGCTACACCCAAACCAAATCCATAACCTACACGACCGGGCTCAGTACCGCTTACATTGTTTTTAATATCTTTATTAAGATGGTTTGATGTCATAAAAGCCACTGTCTCTGGCCCCAAGACGCTTTTACCTTCTAGACTTCCACCATTGAGCAACATTTGACCAAAGCGAATGTAATCGCCAGCTGTGGAGTAGGCGCATGAGCCACCACAATCAAATTTCACTTTCTGCGTATGAATGTCAACCTTCTGTGGTTTGCCAGTGAATGGGTCTAGCGGTAAAGGCTGCGCTAAACGAATACGATCTTTTTCAGCAAGTTCAAAAGTGGTATTGGGCATGCCAACTTTATTCCAGATACGTTCTTGCATCACTGCACCCAAAGGTTTACCAGCAATTTTTTCTTCAATAATCCCTAGTACATCAAGCCCAAAACCATAATCCCAAGCAGTTCCTGGTTCATATAAAAGTGGATTACTAGCTAATTTATCGATAAATTCTTGGGCGGTATATTGAACTGCAGCTGGTGCTGATCCAGCTGGATACAATTTGTGCACAGGAGTGGCACCCCGTCCACCATACGTTAAGCCATTAGTGTGACGCATGAGATCTTGCACGGTGATAGGATTTTTAGCTGGCACTACACTTAATTTTCCATCAGCATCCACTTGTCCCACCTTCATCTCCTTAAACTGAGGCAACCAATTGGAAATGGGTGCATTTAAGGGTAACTTACCCTCCTCGTAGAAGGTTAAGGCGCTCACTGAAGTCATGACTTTAGTCATCGATGCCAAATTAAAGATGGCATCGGTCGTCATAGGTCTGTTATTTGCCTTATCTAAATATCCATACGGCTTGAAAATAGTGAGCTTACCGTTTTTAGTGACCGCTAGTACAGCCCCAGCCATATTATTGGCGGCAATCTGATCAGCAAAAAATGCATCAATTCGCTTGAGACCTGCTTGGCTAAATCCTTGCCCAGGAGTTGCGCTAAGCGGCAATGGTGCTTTTACACTATCGGCGGCAAATAGAGTTGTACTGACTAATAAACTAGCAACGAGGCTGATTGCCTGTAATTTTTTCATTCTTGTCTCCACTATTGTTTTTTAATTCAAACCCTGGAGGTTTTACCCCTCTAAGGCTATTGAAGCAGACTTTTTATAAAAAGACTGGGATTTGATTCTTTTATATCGTATTAGATATATAGAACAGACTTTTGAGTAGTTGAAGGAATATTGAAAATCTAAGACAATCATAAGCTATGTATAAATATGACAATATTGACAAAACCCTTGTAGATCAACGGGTTGCCCAATTTCGTGACCAAGTTACTCGGCGCCTCAATGGCACTTTAACGGAGGAGGCATTTCGCCCATTACGACTACAAAACGGTCTGTACCATCAGCGCCACGCTTACATGTTGCGTGTTGCTATTCCTTACGGATTGTTTAATTCAAAACAACTGAGGACGCTAGCAAACATCTCTGAGAAATATGACCGAGGTTATGGTCATTTCACAACGCGCCAAAATATTCAATACAACTGGGTAACTCTGGAAGATACACCAGATATCTTGGCTGATCTTGCCAAAGTTGAAATGCATGCTATTCAAACTTCGGGTAACTGTATTCGTAATATTACGAGTGATGCATTTGCTGGAGTGGCTGCAGATGAATACGTAGACACTCGCCCCATATGTGAACTACTTCGTCAATGGTCAACCCTACATCCTGAATTCGCGCATTTGCCGCGTAAATTTAAGTTTGCAGTTAATGGCGCTAAGGAAGACCGCACAGTAATGCTGTGCCATGATGTTGGTATCGAACTCAAGAAAAATGTTGTTGGAGAATTAACTGCCAATATTTATGCAGGTGGTGGCATGGGTCGCACCCCTATTTTGGGCTCGCTGATTAAAACGGAATTGCCGTGGCAGCTTTTGCCGAGTTATCTCACCGCTCTATTACGCGTATATAACCGTTTTGGTAGAAGAGATAATCTTTATAAGGCCCGTATTAAGATCTTAGTAAAAGCCTTAGGTCCAGAAGAATTTTCACGTCAGGTTGAGGGTGAGTGGCTACATCTTCAAAATAGTGATGATAATTTCACACAAGTTGAATGGGATCGTGTTGCCAAACACTTTACTAAACCTCCCTATAAGACTCTGCCCATGCTGACTACTGAGCATATTTTAGAAAATGTTTCTGAGGCGGAAGCAACTGCATTCACTCGTTGGTTAGAACGCAACGTCAAGCCACATCAGGTGCCAGGCTATGCTAGTGTGATCCTTTCCCTCAAGCCTCATGGCACCGTTGCACCTGGTGATGCGACTACAGCACAGATGAATGCGATTGCTGATTTAGCCGATAAATTTAGCTTTGGAGAATTACGCTCCACTCACGAACAAAACTTGGTGCTTGCCGACGTTGAGCAAGCTGAGCTTTATGAGCTTTGGCAACAAGCTAAGAAGCAAAATGTAGCCCTTCCCAATGTTGGCTTATTAACCGATATCATCGCTTGCCCTGGCGGCGATTTCTGTTCTCTGGCCAATGCAAAGTCCTTACCTATTGCCAAAGCAATTCAGGAGCGCTTTGATGATTTGGACTACTTATTTGACTTGGGTGATATCAGCTTAAACATCTCCGGCTGCATTAATTCCTGCGGTCATCATCACGTAGGCAATATTGGCGTGTTAGGCGTCGATAAAGATGGTGAAGAGTGGTATCAAATTACTTTAGGCGGTGAGCAAGGTAACGATACCTCGATAGGTAAAGTCATTGGACCTTCCTTCTACGCCGATGAAATTCCTGATGTCATTACGAATGTGATTAATACCTATGTAAATCATCGTAGCGAAGATGAGTCCTTTATACAGGCCTATCGTCGCCTTGGTGTTGCTCCTTTCAAAGAGGCGGCTTATCAGAATGCCAAGAAGAAAGAAAAAGCAGATGCTAAATCGGCCGGGGAGTCAGTGTGATGAGTGACGCTAATTCGACCCCATCCAGCCTAGTGCAATCCCATGATGAGGTCTTAGTTTTTCCTAAGGGTGGCAATCCCAGTCTTACTTCAAATAAATGGCAAGTATGGAACGGCTCTCAAGATGAAGGTGGCCTGCCTGCTCTTGATTTGGTAAGTCATGGTGTATTAGTTCCCCTGGTCTGGTGGATTGAGCATCACCATGAAATGGATGTGATCGCTAAAGCAAAAAATGGTCAGATTGGTGTTTGGTTTGCAGCTGACGATGATATTTTGAAACACGCTGAACTGATCGAAGCGGGTAAGCAATATTGGCCTTTGGTCGCAGCCTATTTCCCACTCTTCAGGGATGGCAGAAGTTTTAGTACTGCCGCTCTTCTACGCGAACGTTTGGGTTGGACAAAAGAAATTCGTATGATTGGCGATGTACTGATTGATCAACTTTTACAAGGCGCACGCGTAGGTTTTGATAGCTTTGCACTACGCAACGACCAAGATCTCGGGGTAGCACTCAAGCAATTTGATTTGTATTCAGTAACCACCCAAAATAGTTGGCGCGACAAAAGAACTTTACTTGACCAAACACAGTGATTTGCATCCTCGCACTGAAAAACCTCAGAACTTCTAGATCATGACAACTCCACCCATCCTCGGTAAAGTGTATTTGGTTGGCGCTGGCCCTGGCGCCGCTGACCTCATTACCATTCGGGGCGCCAAACTGTTAGCGGATGCAGATATCGTATTTCATGATGCTTTGGTAGAGCCTGAGATGCTAGATTTATGTCCTCAAGCTGTTTTAGTGGCGGTTGGAAAACGTTGTGGCAAATTATCTTCAGCCCAGCAATTCATTAACAAGCGCCTCATCGATGCAGCTCAAAAATACAAAATTATTGTGCGTCTTAAAGGTGGGGATCCAATGCTCTTTGGAAGGGCTGATGAAGAACTCAATAGTCTTAAAGAAGCTGGGATTGAAGTAGCTGTTGTTCCCGGTATTACAGCAGCGCTAGCGGGCGCAGCAAGCATCGAGAAATCCCTCACCTTACGTGGCATTTCTCGCAGCGTTGCTTTCGTAACACTGGCACAAGCCAATGCGTCATTAGGGGAAAATCTCGTTGCTGGAACGCCGATTTCAAATCCTAGCGCAGATACCCTTGTGTATTACATGGGGCGCAAAGATGCTAGCAAAATTGCTGGGCAGTTGATTGTCCTAGGCAAGAGCCATGGCCCAGAAACGCCAGTAAAAATATTAGAAGCGGTGAGCACATCTAGAGAAAGATTATGGGACAGTACCCTTGCACAATTAGCCGCCGGCAAAGCAGATGATTGGTTTGATAGCAGTTCACCAGCACTGATCATGGTTGGTGAAGCTCTGCGCAGCGAAACTAAAGACGCAGCCATCAATTCAAAGAGCTCTTGCCCCAAAGTCAACAATGGCTTGCAAGACAGCCAAATCCTCCCCAACAGCCGGCGTCGTGCTTAAATGAATATTGGGAAATTTGTCTCTACAAGCGTCTAGCAATACTGGAAAGTCATTGCGTAAATGACCGCCCTGACCAAAAAATACCGGCACTACTTTAATTTCAGTAGCCCCTTGAGTTCCTAGGGTTGTGACCGCCTCTTCTAGGGAGGGTTGCATCATTTCTAGAAAAGCCAGCTCTACAAGGATACCTGCATGTTGTTGTCGCCATAGATCGATTAGCCTATCAAACGGTTCACGCCAACGCACATCACGTGCACCATGACCAAATAAGATAATTGCCTGCATTTTCTTTAAATTTCCTTTTGATGTCTTAATAAATGGATAATCTGATACATATTAATAGCATTCAATATTTTTCACTCAACCTCGTTAAGTACTCTCTAAAATCCCTCATTCAAAATACTTATGCTAAATCTTCTACACCAGCTTAGCGGCCAAACTTGGTTCATTGTCCTAATGAGCGTCATACTCATCGGTGGAGTTCTTTCAGCAGTTCACCATGCTGAAGTGGTGGCACATAAAACTGGGGAGCCATATGGAGCATTAGTGCTGGCTATCAGCGTCACTATTATTGAGGTATCCCTCATTGTTTCAATGATGCTTTCCGGTCATGACGGGTCTGAATTCATTGCTCGCGATGCCGTATTTGCAACAGTCATGATTGTGATTAATGGCGTGATTGGTTTATGTATTTTTATCGGCGGCCTTAAGCACCATGAAATGTCATTTCGCAATGAAGGTGCTAACTCTGCCTTAGCAGTACTAACTGCTTTAGCAACATTTATTTTGGTAATGCCAATCGTAACTACAAGCACTCCAGGACCAGACTTTACTAAGAGTCAATTGGCCTTTGCTGGAATTGCCTCATTCGTGCTGTATATCGCCTTCTTATTTTTTCAAACTGTGAGTCATCGTGACTACTACCTACCTAAGGCGCAAGATAAAAAAACAGATATTAATTTTCATGCGCTAAAGCCCAGCAACCTCAAAACGGCGGTGAGCGTTGCACTGCTGATTTTGTCTTTAATAGTCGTAGTAGGTTTAGCGGAGTTACTTAGTCCTGCGATTGAAGCTGGCGTGAAAGCTGCGGGAGCACCCAAGACGATTGTAGGCATTGCTATTGCACTATTAGTCTTACTACCAGAGGCTTTAGCCGCAGTCAGAGCAGCCCGAGCAAACCGCTTGCAAAGTAGCCTCAATTTAGCGCTCGGCTCAGCCCTAGCCAGTATTGGCTTATCTATTCCAGTGATTGCTGCGATTGCCATCTTCTTTAATTTACCCTTGAGCCTAGGAATCAGTGATCTCAATATGACGCTGATGTACTTGACCCTCTTTATTGGTGCGCTCACACTAGCTATTGGTAGAACCACCCGCTTACAAGGGGTGGTTCATTTGATCATTTTCTTTGAATACCTATTCCTGAGCTTGGTGCCATAGTTCAGAAATGCAAAGTTGAACCAAATACTGACGTAAGCTTAACTTATATACTGCTTTAGTTAAATACTCAATCCATATCTCATCTTAAAGTGAGTTCAAATTTGCCTGCTTATACCTTTGCTCGTCTTAATAACAAGGATGAAGCCCTAAGAATCATCCTGTTGATATTAATCAGAGATCCAAGTTACCAGATGTTGCCAATGCGGCAAATCCATACTTTTTATGCCAGTATCAGCAACGATAATTACCTCTTATTGCTTAGTGAAAATAAGGTTTTGGGAGTCATGCTATGGATGGGTGTGAGCGCAAAAGTAAAGGAAGATTGTTTGCGCGAAGACAGAAGCCCCTATACCAATGAGTTAGTTGCCAAGGGTGAGGCTATTTATTGCACTGCATTTTCTGGAATTGAGCCAGGGGTACTGCTCCCTCTTTGGAAGCAGTTCATCAAAATTTATCAACGTCAAGATATCTTGTTCAAAAGACACTTTAAAAAGGGTGAGCGAAAATCCAAACCGATCGCTTTGATCCGCCAGCAAAGGCTCATTAAGGCTGCCAACAAGTTACTCTGATTATTAATCCCAGTATCAACATTTTGGTTTGGGCAAAACTTAAGATTGCATAATGTATTCCAAACGACCGTTTATCCCTTACTGTGGGACACAGTAATAACCACCTTCCACCATAGTCTGTCCTTGAAAGTTCTGAGCCTTGGGATGAAATCCAATAGTTTTGTACTGCCTATCTTTTGTATTAAGTGTACAGGTCGCCATCGCACGCTATTGATTTCCTCAAGTGGTATTTAAGGATTTGATTTGGTGGGCAGCAGGTTAAATCTTTTAACTTATAGTTATTGGCCGTACTGGTAATCGATACTCATCAGTTACCTGTAAGACACGACTTTTAGGCCATGCTGATACCAACCCCATAAAAATAACTCATTAAATACACGCCCCTATTAGCGAAAGTTGGTGAATCTAATGAATAGGAATAGCTGTCCTGATAAAATATTGAATCTTACCCATTAACCTGGGCAGCATATTAATGAAAAGTGATAGCCATGTTTAGCCATACATCAAATCGTCAGCTATTAAAATGCATTGATGGCACCCCTTCTTCGTTTGACCCTAAAAATAAACACGTCATTGGAGTTTTAATAGGCGAGGGTGTAGGTAGCGAAGTTGTTTCAGTGGCACTCAGTTTGCTTGAAATTTTGAAATTGCATACGCAACGTGAGTTTAAGCTAGAGACGGGTGGATTGATTGGGTACCCAGCCAAAGAAAAGTATGGCTCTAGCTTGTCGAGTGAGATTATTGATTTTAGTGAGTCAATCTTTTTGCAAAAGGGCGCTCTTTTTTGTGGCCCAGGCGGCGAACGCTTTGTCTATGAGATGCGTAGACAATTTGAACTTTACTGCAAGTTCACTCCTATTGAGCCCCTTCCTGAGTTAATTGAATCAGGTGCCATTCGCCCTAATCAAGTGAGAAATACTGACATCATCATGGTACGAGAAAACATGGCCGGAATTTATCAGGGCGAATGGTCCAAAGCAATTACAAATGAAGGTGAAGTCGTTGCAAGCCAAAATTTTGCCTATACACAATCACAAATTATGCAAATCTTGAAGGTAGCGTTTAAATTAGCACATAAACGTCGTCAACGCCTTCATGTGGTTTTAAAACCCGGTGGGATTCCAAGTATTTCTGAGTTATGGTGGGAATGTGCGCAACAGATGCAAGCTGAATTTTCAGATGTTGCACTCTTTCAACATGAGATTGATAACGCTGTCTATCAACTCATTGCAAACCCGTCTCAATTTGATGTTGTTGTTTCCCCTAATTTATTCGGCGATGTATTGGCAGACTGCGCCTCACTCTTACTTGCCTCGCGGGGCCTATCCTATTCAGGCAACTTTAATTCAGCTGGTAATGGTGTATACCAAACAGGTCATGGGGCTGCCCGAGATATCGCAGGTAAAGATATTGCAAATCCCATAGGACAAATCTTTTCTCTTGGAATGCTACTGAGAGAGAGCTTCCATTGGCCCGAAGGCGATAACGCTCTGCGTCAAGCGGTAAAGACTACATTACAAAGAGGCATTTACACCTCAGATATTGCCCCTGCTGGCTGCGGAACTTATGGCACACGTGAATTTGGCGAACAGGTTGGTCACTCTTTAAGACAGCAATTGCAAGGCCTAACCCTATGAGTAAGGGTTTCGGAATTTTGGTGATTGATGCTCAAGAGGATTTTTTCAATCACCCTAATCTGATGCCCACTAGGTCTGAAATCATTGCTTCAATGCATGCTCTGCTTGATTGGGCACGTCAAAACACAATACCTATTTTTCATACCCATACCGTAGTAGCCCAAGACGGCTCAAATGCCATGCCGCATTGGCATACCAACTCTATATCAACCTGTCGACTCGGCTCTGTGGGAGTAAAACCTCCCCCACTATTGGCACCCCATTTAAATGAGCCCGTCTTTACAAAGCAATTCTTTAATGCTTTTGATCTACCTGAATTAAATCAAGCCATCAATTTAGCTGGCATTCACACCTTAATAGTGATGGGCCTATACACCCATGCATGTATTAGAGAAGCAGCCCTGGGAGCCTATGCTAGAGGCCTAAAGGTAATCATTCCTATAGATGCGGTAGGATCTTATGATGCGCTGCACGCGGATTCCACATTGCATTGGTTAGATGGAAGGGCGGCAGTCTGCACTAGCTCAAAAAATTTAATGCGGGATTGGGAGAGCACTCCACTCTTCGCGAATGCATCTTCGACTTGGAAACACTTGAATCCCTGTAACGTCGAAGAGGTTTTGTTTGAAGTCATTCCACAAACCTCATTCCAAATTGAAGCTATTGGAAGAGACGTCCTCAATGCCCAAGCATCTTGGAAAAAATTATCCATTCAGACTCGTTCTGCAGAGTTAAAAAATTGGCTTCGTATTCTCAAGAATAAAGAGAAGCTTTGGGTTGATACACTCATTACTGATTTAGGTAAGCCACTCAATGATGCCAACGCTGAAGTCCAGTACGGGTTTAATTTACTTGAAAATATCTGCGCCACTCTTGACGATATAGAGTCTTTTGCCAATCACGATGTGCGCTACCATCCGCTTGGTTTAGTCACTTTAATTACCCCTTGGAATAATCCTTTTGCTATTCCTATCAGCAAAATAGGGCCCGCCCTTGGATTTGGCAATGTTGCCCTCTGGAAGCCAGCCCTTCCTGCATCGCATCTTTCTGAATTGTTGATGGACTCCTTAAAAGAAGCCAATCTTGATCACCTCATCGGCTTAATTTTGGGCGGGGCCCATACGGGTAAATCTCTCATTGAATCCCCATTCTCAACAGCCATCTCATTTACAGGATCCCTCGTAGTTGGGAAAAAAGTAGCCAGCGTTACCCATCGGCTTGGGATACCTCTGCAAGCTGAACTGGGCGGAAATAATGCGGCAATCATATTACGTGATGCCAATTTATCGGAGGCCGCCCAGGATCTAGCGGGTGCAATTTTTAGCTTTGCCGGACAACGCTGCACTGCGATCCGAAGAATCATTGTTGAATCAGTTATAGCGGACGAATTTTCTCTGCTTTTTAAGGATGCAATTGATGCACTTAATATAGGCTGTCCGCATGATTCCAAAACTCAGATGGGGCCTATCATCAACTCTGAGCAAAAAGCATTTTTATTAAATCAAATTGAGCTTGAGAAAAGCAAGGGAACTAAAACCCTAGCAATAGCATTGACCCCACAAGACCTTTCTGAAAATGGCAATTGGATGACGCCGACCATTTTCATCAATCCCAGCATCACCTCACCCATTTGGACTGAAGAACTTTTTGGACCAGTCATTGCTATATGTCAATGCCAGGATCTTGAAGAAGCAATTGCGTTACACAATGGTGTAGAGCAAGGCTTACTTGGAGTGCTCTATTCAGCCATGCCAGCAAATCAAGATTATTTTATGCAGCAAGCACAAGCAGGCCTGCTATCCCTTAACAAAGCAAGACCACCCTTCAATGTTAATGGTCCGTTTTTAGGCTGGAAAGAATCAGGCATTGGCATGCCAGAGCATGGGCGTTGGAATCGAGATTTTTATACCAAACCTCAAATCATTTACAAGAGATAGTGAGCAATGTTAAGCTCTTTGAGCAAGAAAGAGGATTTCTATGCTTTGGAGAATTGAGCAATCTCATTTGCAAAAACGCTAGCTAAATCTTTTCTTCTGACCTTGCCATTGTCATTTCTGGGCAATGCATTTATCGAGAAGTAACAACCCTTTAATACGTCACGAATAGATGGGTGATCTTCTAAAGATTTAGCAACTGTTTCTTTGCTAGCTACGAATGCGCCACAAAGTCTATTTTTACCATTAACCTTTATGGCAAAAATGGCACACTCTTTGATGGGGGTATTATTCACAACATAGGACTCTATTCGGATAGGATTAATTTTGCTGCCATCAAAGTTAATCAAATCATCCAAACGCCCTTCGATAAATAAGTAACCCTCTTCGTTGATATAGCCGTGATCACTGCTATAAAACCAACCATCACGAAACTTTAATTTAGATAATTCAGGCTCACCGTAATACTCATTTGGCATCCCTGCTACTGCAACCCGAATCTGTCCAGACCGCCCAAAAGGTAAGACCTGATCATTCTCATCCACCACTTGAGCCTTACTCCAATCCTTAATTTTTCCACTAGTTTCAGGATAGCGTTGCAGCATCTCTGCAGTGGCGAGACTAATTGCGCCCACCTCACTAATGCCATAAGGAAAACAAACATGAGGTGAAAAACGGGTGATTAAGTCCTGGATAAAGGGTGTTGATAATCCTGAGCCTACTGGCCTTAGATGTTTAACTGTCGGAAAGGCAACACCATCCTTAGGAAGAAAAGGCATCATAGCCATGAATATGTATGGAGGAAATATCAAATGGGTAACAGCAAAACAATTAATATCACTGATCAAGGTTTGATAATTATCCATTCTTGCCAGCACTACAGCACCACCTGCAAATAAAGTGCCCAGCAAAAAAACATTCCCGAGGGTTCCATACATATCAGGCAATATCACCCTTGAACTTGAGTCAATGGCATCTACCGTTCTAATCGCCCTTTCAATCCAGGAGGCATGAGTATGTAGCACCGCTTGGGGTTCGCCTGTAGATCCCGAAGTTAATAAAAAACGAGCGGAATCATCTGAAGTTGCGTTTTCTAAACCTAATTTTGTTGGATCAAAAAGTGGGTCATTCTTTTTAATATCGATTTTTCCCAATTCAATATTGATGACATCAGGCACTTCTTTGAGATCTGTATTTCGGATGAGATATTGCACTTTAAATCGTTTAATCCGCCCAGCAATTTCAAGGGGAGGAAAAAAATGTTGCAAGCTAACAGAAACTGCCCCCAATTGCGCTACCGCAACCAAGACGGCTGCATGCAAAGCAGAATGAGGAAGGGAGATGCCAACGATGCTTCCCTTACGAACGCCGCGGGCGTGTAGCTGCTTTGCTGCCCATCCAATCAGCGCAAGAAATTGGCCATGCGTAAGGTAGCCTTGGGGTGAGATGAATGCGGGGGCTGCTAAATTAATTTCAGCACCAGCTTTCACTTTTTGGTAAATATTCATTATTGAAATTAAGTATTGTTATTCATTTTTTCGCACCACTTAAAAGGGCTAAGTTTTCGAAATTTCAGAAATTTCCTTGGAAAAAATACTGACTAAATCTTTACGTAAAATTTTTCCATTTGTATTGCGTGGCAAAGAAGCCACAGAAAAATAACGATCGCCCAGTAAAGACTTCAGGTGAGGATGGTTTGCCAAGGCTCTATCAATATCATGCCTACTCGCTACAAATGCTCCAAAGAGTTGGTCCACTTCTTTCGCCTTGATGGTAAAAAATGCGCAATCAGCAATATGACTCGTGTTAATGATTTGCTCCTCTAATTGCGTAGGAAATAATTTCTTGCCATCTAAATTGATTAGATCATCCATGCGACCTTGAATAAAGAGCAGGCCCTCTTCATTAATGTAGCCATGGTCACTGCTATAAAACCACCCATCACGAAATTTCGCCTTGCTAACATCAGGGGCCTCATAGTACTGATTGGTCATGCCTTCTACTTTTACCCGTATTTGCCCAATCTCACCAGCTTTTACAATCATTTCATTTTCATCCACTATCTCGGCCTTGCTCCAAGACTTAATTTTGCCGCTAGTGCGAGGGTATTTTTTTAGCATAGCTGGTGTAGCTATGCTGATTGCACCAACTTCACTGATGCCATAAGGATAGTAGACATTAGGTGACACTCGAGTTAGCAAAGCATCTAATAAGGGTTTTGACAAGCTCGATCCCACAGGCCTCAAATGCTGAACAGTTGGAAAAGCAATGCCCTTTTCCGGAATATGTTCAAGCATGCGCTGAAAAATATAGGGAGGGAAAATTAGATGGGTTGCAGCGTACGTATTAATATCGGTTATCAACTCAAGTATCGTAGCTCTTCTATTAACAATCAAAGCAGCGCCGGAAAATAAAGTACCCAATAAAAAGATGTTTCCTAAGGTGCTATAGATATCTGGAAGAACTATGCGAGAACTTGACTCAATTCCATCAACTGTTTTATTAACTCTCTCTACCCACGATTGCTGGGTATGCAAAATAGCTTGACCATCTCCAGTAGATCCAGACGTTAGTAAAAAACGTGCTGGGTCATCAGACTTTGGCTCTGGTAAGCCCTCCTTGCTTAAGTCGAAGTGATACTGTCCTGCTCCGAAATTAATTTTTGTGAATTCAATATTTTTAACTCCAATAGCTGGCGGTATATCAGCCGTACGTACAAGATACTTTACGGAAAAGCGTTTTACCCGCTTAGCCATTTCAGGAGCAGGAATATCCTGATTTAGGCTAATGGAAATTCCTCCAAGCTGCGCAATCGCAACCACTACTGCGGCATGTAACGGAATATGAGAGAGCATCACCCCTACCACATCGCCTTTAACCACTCCTTGCCGATGTAATTCTTGTGAGGCAAATGCAATCAGAGAAATGAACTGGCCGTAAGTGAGGTAACCTTGAGCGGATATAAAAGCCGGTGCCGCTGGATTCCGTTGGGCAGCGCTAATAATTTTTTGATAAATATTCATGGCAGGCCCTTAGGCTCTTGTGACTTAAAATTATTATAAATTGACTCAATCGTGCTAAATCAATGGATTTAGGTAAGACTACTATTTATTATCTACCCCAATAACTTGAACAATTGACTGCTCACTCAAGCGCAAAATCTCATAAGGGCGATAGCGTTTAGACAAGTTTATCCACGAATACTGAACCTTCACTTCGGAGCTCTCCAGAAAGCGCATGAGAACAGAGGACTTCACAGCAAAGTTCACATTTTGCGGTAAGTCATGTGTCTTTTCAGCCACCTGTAGAGCGTCTAATTTTCCCTGGACCATACCGACCACCATACCATCAGGCGTTAGAACTGGGCCACCAGAATTGCCTTTTTGAACTTGTGCGCTTAATTGAAAAAGATCTAAGCGTCTTGGACCCACACCAAAAGCTCCGTTAATCAAACCTTCCGTAATCCGAATTCCCATATTGGTAGATGATGGCAATGGAAACCCAATGACATATACCTCCAAGCCCACAGGTATATCGGACCAATTAGCAATCGCTAGAGGTGTAGATGGTCCTTCAATTTTTAATAAAGCTAGATCACTAACAGGGTCGGATTTGATTAAGGTAGCATTTTTAATGATGTTCCCACTAAGCCTGACCAATACTTTTTCGCGCTTAGCAAGCACATGATTGGCAGTGAGTACATAACCATCATTAGAAATAAAAAATCCACTACCTACGGATACTGTTTTTTGTATTCCATTAATACGAGCCGAGTCGACTCCCTCATCACCCCAACTCGTCAGTGAAAAGCAAAGTAACAGTCCAAAAAAAATGGTTGGGCGAAAATAATTCATATCAAAATTTTGATGCAATCTTCGGGTGGAAACCATTCCTGTGGAACTTGCTCAAATTCCTCCCGCTTCCGATTATCCTTTTGTAGCAAGTTAGTGGGTTGCTGAATGTATAGCCATAAGCCGGCGAGGCCGTCTTTAATAAAAATCTTTCGAATAGTATCAATCTCAATTGAACTCAAGGCTTGCTTGCAGACAAGCTCTAAACTCAGTTCACGACCAATATATTGCCTTACCCTAAACTCCAGAATATTAGGCATTAATCCAATATCATCACCCAAAAAACCCATTGGGTGCGTACTTCCATCAGCATGAATCACCGCATTTCTGACGCGCCCCCAAAGCTTGGAAATCACTGGCAAGTGAATGCCGCAATCACAAGGTACCCCCCAAGATGCTAAGTCTCCCAAGTCATAGCGGATCAGGGGCATAGCATAACTAAATAAATTCGTTACTAAGACACGCCCTACTTCACCAACAGCACATGGTTGACCTTGCTCATTCACAATTTCTACTATGACACTTGCCCCCATGACATGCTGATGATCATGCTTAGGGCATTGCAAGGAAATCAAACCCGTTTCTTCGCTGGAATACCGATCAATAATTCGAGCTCCGAACGCTTCATAACAGAGCGCACGATGGGTTGCTGATACTTTTTCAGATTGGGATATTACCGCTTTCAGTGAAATTTCAATATTTTGCTCAAGCGCCAACTGTGCAAGCTGGGCAACGACAAAAGGACTTGCTTTTAAATAACTAGGTTTTTCTCGTATCAGCCAATCCAAGTGGGACTGTAAGCTAGCTTCCGCAACACTCCGAGTGATATAGCGCCCTCGACAATTGAGCGCTTGGAAGATCCCACCCCAACTAGCATTGACATTATTTTGAATGCTAAAACCTAAGAAGGCGATGGTTTGATTGGGATCTGTTTTATGCCATTCACCCTCCAATAAAGCATAGGCACCCACTAATGGATTCTGAATACTCTTTAATCGATTGACTCTCACTGGTTTACCGGTAGAGCCAGAAGAAGCCACTGAAAAAATATCATCCTGATTTAAGCCCGGCCACTTTGCCTGCAGATTATCAAACTCATCTTGAATATCATGCCGAGTGAGCGGAGTTAGCGTTTGTAATAATTGGGCAATATCAGAGTTAGCGCTGTACCCAACCGCATCGAGTCGTTTCTTCCAAAATGGGCTATGTTGATAAGCATGGGAAAGTAATGCTTTCAGTTGATGTAACTGAGCCGCTGTTTGACTCTCTAAATCTTGCTTTTGAAAGCCACGTAATTGTTCTAGTAGCAGCAAAGCAGGGGCTGCCTGTGGATTAAAAAAGATTAAAGGGGATCTCATGAGTGGAATATTTTTCTACCACTGAGCCCGCTCTATTTGCTGAATAATGAGCGTCTCTAAGTTCAAGAGAAGTTCGCGAGTCATCTTTAGGCCAATCGATTGATTATGGGTATCTACAAAGTTAATGCGATAGAGAACCGGTTGGCCGTCTAGCTGTGCAAACTGCATGGTCTTTAATACCCCAACTCGCGCCTCTCCCCTTCGTACCTCTTCTAGATTCAACTTCATCACACCTGGTTTTGGTGGATTCTTGGTGGCAGCAATATCTCGCTCAAACGCTACCGGGGCTTTAAGGTCCGCGGGAACCTTTTTTTCAACAGGTGTTTGATCGATCACTTGAACACTCTTCTTTTGATCCTCCACCACAGGCTTATTCTCCGCATATTTACTACCATCCCGCTCGGGAGCACTTTTTTTCTCTTTGATGCCACCAGCCAATTGTTGATTAAAGATATCAATCAAACGCAGTGCAGCGCGGCGCGTAATCCAAAGGGGTCTGCTGGAGCCCTCCATGAGTACCTCCAGGAGCAGGCGATCTTCATCTTGCACATAAGAAACAGAGAGGCCTTTTAGACGTTGACTAGCATCATTCAATTGCATATTCCTTTATGGATTCTTTTGCCGATTTAAAACCTAAGATAACTATCCTACATGAATAATGCTCTTAAGATAAAATAAGTGAGTGATTACTTACTTTCTTGTAACATTTCCTCAACGATAGCCAATTGTCTAGGCAAAGACATTGCGTGCAAATCATAGCGCTCCACAACTGTTTGACGAGCATTTTTACGCATCTGTAAGAAGTCATTTGGTGAAACAAGTACTTTGGTGATTTGATCTGATAATTTTTCAATATCAAAAAAATCTACCAGCAATCCATTATGCCCATGCTCAATCACTTCGGCCACCGGGGGTGTATCAGATCCGACCACAACACACTCCATGCTCATAGCCTCCAAACAACTCCAAGACAAGACAAAGGGATAAGTTAAGTAGACATGGCAATCACTGAGCCTTAAAACATGAAGATAATGTTCATAGGCCAAATTTCCTAAAAAAAAGACTCTGGATAAATCCAGACGATCTTTAACTTCATCCAAATAAACCGACTTCCATGTTTTTCCCGGCGGCGGCGCAGAACCATATGAAGTTGCATCACCACCAACTATGATGACAATTGCCTTGGGGTTTTTCTTAAGAATTTGCGGTAAGGCCCGCATAAAAACATGATAGCCACGATACGGCTCAAGATTTCGGTTAACAAAAGTAATTACTTGATCGCCTTCATGCAGCGTCCGAGTCTGGCCGTTAGCATTTTTTAGGCTGACTTGAGACCTATTAAAGTTCGTTGATGGCTTCACCTCAGAGGTATTAATACCATCAAAAATCACATCAATTTTTGAATGGAATGCTTTTGGATAGCGCGACTTTTGCCACTGTGTCGGGGCATAGGCTCTGTCCATATCGTTTAAAGCCATTAAAACATGAGCATTTTTAACGGTTACACGGAAAGAAGCGTCGGTATAGATATTATCGAATTCAGGATCAAATCCAACATCACCACCGGTGTTGTTGTAGTAGAACTCGAGGAAATGAAGTTGTTTGGTATTTGGAAAGATATCTTTTAAAAACATCGTTTCACCCCAGCCAGGGTGGGCAATGACCAGATCAGGGTAAAAGCCGCTTTCCAATAATTTCTTTAAGGCTTGCGCGCATCCCTCAGCACGAATCAGCTTAGTTTCAAAATCTGTCGCGAGTGGAAAAATCGTTTTACTAGTGGACTGCTTGACGGAATACTTCGTCGATTGAATACCCGGTACCCGCCTATCATTCATCGTCAGCGCGCGCACATCATGGCCCAATTGGCTTAAGGCGGGAGCCAGGTGCTTAAATTGACCGGGGAAATTTTGATGGATGAATAGAATTTTCATACGATATGGATCATTCAAACGATCCAATTAAAAAGGGCGCATAGCGCCCCTTTTAACTAGAAACTGAAAAGAAAATTATTTTTCTAATTCAGATTTAGCTGCTCGTGCATATGCAACACGTGCAGTTTTGAGCATTGCTAAAGTTGCCTCAGTGCGAGCAATTTCC
This sequence comes from Polynucleobacter sp. JS-JIR-II-b4, assembly GCF_018687815.1. Classification (NCBI taxonomy): domain Bacteria; kingdom Pseudomonadati; phylum Pseudomonadota; class Betaproteobacteria; order Burkholderiales; family Burkholderiaceae; genus Polynucleobacter; species Polynucleobacter sp. JS-JIR-II-b4. The sequence goes on along the minus strand of NZ_CP061306.1, from coordinate 361,340 downwards.
ATATCAGTAGCGCGCAAGCTTGCGAGCTGCTGCTTCACAACATCAGATAAATCCTCTAAAGGATACTCTTTGCCGTCAATAGTTACATTTTCATTAGCCAAAACTTCTCTCCTAAAATCAATTTTAATAGTTAAAACAACCTACTAGTGTGAAAGTATATCACTCTAGTAGGTCTATTCCTCAAGCTTATCCAGGGATCGCGTTAAAGTTACCTGAAGTCAGCGCCGTATCATGCACACCCACCAAGAGAACAATAGACGCAGTGTTCAGTAAGTTGGTACCACTAACACCCTCGATAATCGCGGTTGCAAAGGTATGCCCGCCACCATCAGAGCCACCTCCATCTGCTGTTACAGTAAATCGCATAGCAGAAGCATCCCAATTACCTTCCAACTTATAAAGTCCACCCGCGGAGAAGAGTACCGAGTTACCAATCCTGGTGTTCAAAATTGAAGTGGCATTCTCATTGAGTGTGTAGTTACTAATTCCAATCTGATCGATGCCAGTATTGAATCCATTAATAATGTCAACACCAGCTGCGAAGTCAAGGAAGTTACCAACAACCACCTTGCCTACGTTCACACCAGCACCACCTAATTGTGCAAATGTTTGCTCGATACTGTCATCAAAGTGTTGATAGAAAATATTAGCACTTGAGTGAGTCAAGCCAGCGGTACTAATAGTATCTGCACCTTTATAACCCTCAATTACTTTACTACCTGTTCCAGTAATTAAAATCGTATCGCTATCAGCACTTCCGATGATTGTCTCAGCACCATTACCGCCAGTGATATTCCAACCATTAGTCAATCCATCAACAGTATCTTGATAAGCGTTATGAAGATCAATAATAGAATTCGTACCAGCAGTATTCAGATCGGCCGTACCAAAGTTAGATGTTCCACTAGTTGCTACATAGTTAGAAATACTATTTAAGGTTAAGTGAGCAGTTGCATCAACGTTACTTCCAATCAAGAATGTTACTGAAGTATTCGAGTCTGATAAGAAGCTTTGATCAGCGGTCAGATGAACACTAGTATCCAGGGTGACATTAGCAAATTCTTGATTCACCAAAGACCAATTAGACGCATCATAAGTTTCAGAGAACTCTAAATTTGTCTTATCAGCGCTTTGGCCACCAACCAAAGTAATTTCATCAGAAGTATCAATACTTAGCCCATCAAACAAGACAGTTTGAGCGCCTAAATCTGAAACATTCAGTTGACTTAAACCACTCATTGCCGTGTTGGTTAGATCGAATACGGATGATACGAGATCGCTCATCACTGTCAAAGTAGAACCATTACCAATAACTGACAAGAAGTTAGTCGTAGTAAATTGATTTTGCTTAACAATTAAGGTGCTATCACCAATGGTCACATTTTGAATCTTAGCTAATGTAGCTCCAGAAACGTCTGCGTTGTAATCTGTATGCAAGGTATTGAGGCCGTCGCGCATATTGATATTGCCAGTATAGGCACCATCCGCATTCAAATTCAGAGTATCAGAACCCTCTCCAAAAGTAACAGACTGGGTGTTTAAATCAGCAACCATTGAATTGATGTTGACCGTATTGTCTCCGTTACCTAGGCTAGCTAAGCTAGAGTCAGTACCAATGAACCAGCTTGCAACATTAGCGTTCAAATTGTAGTCAGTCAAAGCACCGAAGATACTTGTATCTACTTGGAGAATATCGCCAGACATCGTTGTGATATCAGCCAGTACCTGACTAGCGCCGTCCAGCTCAGATGACTGTAATTGTGAGCTATTCACAGTAACAGTTGCAGATGTAGCTGCAAAAGCCAAAGTCCAACCGCCTCCAGTAGCCAATACTGTTGAACCAGCAATATTCGCACCATCGATTGCAGAAACTATATTGTCGCCACCGCGCAAATTGAAGTTTCCAGAAGTGGTGTAATTTAGAACGCTTAAGGTATCGTTGCCGCTACCAGAAGAAACGTTTTGGGCATTGGCCAACAGCACATCGCTAGTAATCTGAACAAAGTTATTTTGTGCACCCAGATCAGTTCCATCAGCAGTAGCACCAATATTCCAGTTCTTCACATTTGACGCCAAGCCAAAAGCACCGCCTGATCCATCATTCAATGCACCGCCCACGCTTGTGTTTACGGTAATGGTGTTAGAAGTACCATCGTTGGTATAGGCATAAACAGACTCTGCCTGAGTGGTAGAGATGGTTACACCAGCATCTACCGAGGTAAATTCCAACGTCCAGGTGCCATCGCCATACTGAGACATATATGAATGAGAAATATCTGCCGTATCGCTAGCAAAAACAGTTGCCGTACTAGCGCCGAAGCAAAGTTCACCGTAAGTAGTAAAAGCACCTACATTCACGCTATTCACGGCGCCAACACCATCCATATGAACGCTTTGATAGTTATCAACGCTTAAATCGGAGTTGGTTAGATTGACGGAGTTATTACCGTAACCTAATGCTGAGCCCCAGTATTCAATGCCGATACCCCATTTCAGTACATTGCTTAGCAAGTCGTAATCGACTAAGCTGCGGCCATGGACATCAGTGTTCACGATGACAATATCGCCAGTCATCGTAGTAATGTTATCTACAACATCACTTGCTCCTGCTTCATCAACAAATTGCAATTGGGAAACATTCACCGTTACGGTTGCGTATTCTTCGGCAATCGCCAAAGTCCAAGTGCCTTCAGTAGCCAACACAGTAGAACCTGCAATGTTAGCGCCATTAATTGCGGTAATCGTATTGTCACCAGCACGTAAATTGAAGTTACCACTTGTGGCGTAGTTGCCAACACCCAAAGTGTCATCGCCACTACCAAAGTCTACAAATTGATTATCTGCACCCAGGGCTACTGAGTTTGCATTATCAATTGCTGGAGCAAAATCAACTCCACCTGCTGTCGCCCCAATATTCCAGTAACGGACATTAGAAGCTAACACAAAGGCATCGATTAATGGGCCGCCAGCAGTGTTTACGGTAACTGTGTTGTCGCCATCATTAGTGTATTGATGGACTGAATTCGCTTCGGCTGTAGAAATTGTTACACCAGCATCAGTTTCTGTAAATTCAAGTTCCCAAGTTCCTGCACCGGTTGTTGTAACAGACGAACCAGAAATATCAGCTCCGTTAGCCGCTTGGATGATGTTATCTCCGCCATGCATGCTAAAGGTTCCCGAGGTGGTGTAAGCACCCACATTTAGCGTGTCACCTTGATCGGCAAAGGTCACATTTTGTGAATTGCTGCTACCTGACTCTGATTGGAGACTCACGGAGCTGGCATTAATTCCCAACGGATCAAGCGCTGTTGTGATACCAATGAACCAATTTTCAACGCTGTAATCTAGAGCATAACCATTCAATCCAGTAACAGAGGTGTCAACTACAACTGAATCACCAAATGTTGCTGTAATGTCAGTCAGCACATCACTAACATTTCCTCCACCAGAAGTATCCAATTGCAATTGGGAGCTATTGACTGTTACAGCCGCATCTTCACCTGTAATTGCCAATGTCCAATCACCACCAGTAGCCAACACAGCAGAACCTGCAATGTTTGCGCCGTCATAGGCCGTGATCGTATTATTACCGGCACGCAAATTGAAGTCGCCAGTAGTGGAATAGCCGCCAACACTTAAGGTATCGTCGCCGCTACCAAATTTAACATTTTGATTTGCTGCGCCCAGGGCTACTGAGTTTGCGTTGTCAATTGCTGGAGCAAAATCATCTCCAGCTGCTGTCGCACCAATGTTCCAGTTAAGAACGTTAGAAGCTAAGCCAAAGGCATTGGTTAGTGGACCGTCAACAGTGTTTACGGTAACTGTGTTATCGCCATCAGTAGTGTATTGATAGACTGAATTCGCTTCATCCGAAGATACGGTAACAGCGGCATCGGTTTGATTGAATTCTAAAGTCCACCGGTAACTAGCGCTGACGCCTGAGAGAGAAATGTCAGCCCCATCATCCGCAATAATCGTGCCATTGGAATTGCCGAAGCTGAAATCGCCATCGGTCGTAAAGGCTTGAACATAAATACTGTTGATGTAGGAATTACCGCCACCCATGTATACGCTCTGGGAGTTTGGACCAGTGCTACCGCCTACTGAATCATTCTCAGAACGAAGGGTAACTGAGTTATTGCCCAAACCAATGGATTCATTGTCTGGTGTTATGCCGATATACCAATTACCAACGGAATAGGCCAGGCTGTAGTCAACGAGCCAATGTGAAAAATCAGCATTTGCGTCAGTGTTGACCGAGATAGTGGTATTCATGTTGCCACCCACTACGACAGTAGCTTCATTAGGACCTACCAATTGCCATGCATTCACACGCACTGAAGCGTCCGCTGCAACCTCCAAAGTCCAAGCTTCTGAAGCTGCAGTGATATGCGCTTGATCAATATTTACCCCGTCATTTAGGAACAAGGTGTTATTTGATGCAGAAACATTGGAACCAAACTGAATATCACCATAGTAAGAATCAGTTGTGTCAGTCAACGACACATAATCACTGCCAGAGTCGCCAGATAAATAAGCTGACTGAGTATAGTTTCCAAGATTAATTCTGACTGTACCAGAGGTGCTTGAATTCATCGTGGCATTTGTTGCATTGCCTAGATCAACCGTTACATTAGCAAAATTGCTCTTGTTATAGACATCAATACCATTCAAACCATACCAATCATTGGTAGTTTGGTTTAAGACCAAACCATCCCCTGTGGTACCACTCATCAGATCAATCTCATGGATGTCGTAGATATGGTTACCAAGTCCTGCGTTTGAATCTGATAAGGTGCCTTGTGCAAAGGTGGTGAATTGAAGCTTGTTAAATCCGGCACCTTCATAGCCGCCATACAACTGGAAGCCTGAGCTGGATCCCATTGTCTCATTAGCGAAAATAAAGGTGTTATCGCCATAGCGAGTACCGTCTACTTCCGTAAGATTAGTGGTGACTGTGCCATCAATATGCAATGTGACGCCCGGGCTACCGCCGTCATAGCGTTCATTTGCAAAATCATAGAATAAATTGGTGGCTGAGATCACAGTGACATCAGCAGCTACATAGGAATTGATGTAGAAGACGTCATATGACTCCACATTGTGTCCATCAAGAGCAGTGTCAACCACAACTACATCAGTTGAGCTACCCCAAATGGTGTAGATAGTGCTTGTGTAATTCGCAACGATACCTTGACCACCGAAGTTCCAGCTAGTCAATTCAGATGCTTTAACACCGGTCAAGACCACCATCGAATTATTCGTAGAAAGGTTGTAATTGTCACCACCGCTAGATTGAATTACCAAGGTGTCGAGTGCCGCTGCATCATCATAAGCCGCTACAGTAAAGATACCACCAGCAAAGTTACCAGCCAAGATACCACCGTGGGACAGAGAGCTTGCATTCATACCTAATACATACTGCACCGTTGTGAATTGGTTGGTATACAAGATATCAATGTTGGCAGCATAACCATTACCGGAGTCCACGTCAGTAATACCAGCACGGAAGTTATTGACAATATCAACACCTTCACCAAAGGTAAGGGTATCGCCAACAGCAATCACATTGTCCTCACCCGCAATAACAATGCTGGTTGCAACCAAGCTGTCCTGCTCACCTTGGTTAACATCATTGGAATAGTAGCTGGAGTAATCAAATGTCAATGGATCCAGAATGACTGTATCTGCATTGGTGTTAGCGGTAATGCTGCTGTACGCACCAGCTCCATAAATCGTATCTCTACCCGAACCGGAAACAATGGTTTCGTCGTAAATGTCATTGTAGGTAAAGGAGTTGTTATAAGTACCACCAGCAGTCAAGTTCACTGACAGACTTGCGCCTTGGACTTCTAATTGGCCAACGCCTTGAGCCGTCAGAATCATGCCATTTTCGGCAAAGGCTGAACTAGCCTGGCTACCGAGCTGCACCCACTGATAGTTTTGGTAGTCGCCATTGTTATTGAGCACCAATTCTTGCAGATTGGACATGTAGCTAAAGGAGCTATCGTACAAATCACTGCCGTTAATATTGCTTGAATTGGGGTTGTAAGTATGGACTACTAATGTGTTGTAGTCGGATCCACCATCAATACTTGTATCATATAAATTAGCACCGTAGCTCATGTTAATGACATCGTCGCCAATACCAGTGTGGATATTCTCTCCACCCAAGTCGGCGTTTACAGTGTCATCGCCATTACCAGTATAAATGTTGGTGCCATTACTTGGGTCGCCATGACCATCAAAGTTGACAATTAAGTTAGAGTTGAAAGCAGAGCCATAAGGGCTAGCTCCACCCCCCTCAGCATTGAAAGTGGTTGTATTTTGAGATAGTTCGACCGTCAAGTCTGCACTAATATACCCACCTGCCAAGAAAATCACACCTGTGTTCGTATTGCTTGCATCGAGCACTCTAATTCCAGCTTCTTGAGCAAAAGTTGCAAGTTGAATAGAATCAGATGACCAGCCACCAGCGCCCTGGCTACCCCAACCATCAACTGTAAAGAGGTAGTTGACATTATCGACGTTAATAAAGTCGCTATCAGCAATGTCGGTGGAAGCGCCATAGTAGTCTGCATGCGTAGTGAGCAGAATACGATTTTGATTGCTGCTACCGCCACCAATAACGTAGTCGTTATTGTTCAGCACTCCAGATGCAAATTCAAAGGTAGTGTGGCCATTGCTTGAACCTTTGAAATAATCATTGCCTGTTCCGCCAACCATGGTCCACTCACCTGAAAGTGAGTCGGATGCACTAGCAGCACTCACATCAACATGAGCACCTTCGTCTGCAGAAGTAATGATGACCTGGCCATCATTGGTTGTGCCTTCGGCTGCTACGTATTGACGATGGCCCTCGTTATCTCCCACATAATTGATGGTAACGATATTGTTAGAGCCAACTTGGAACATGACAGTGCTAGATAAGAAAGTATCTCTCACAATCAGATCGACATCACTACTCAGATTAATGTTTGCAAAGTCACCTTCAGTCAGAGACCAAGCTGAAGCATCATAAGTCTGGGTAAACAGGAAGTTAGTAGCAGCATCACCGGACCAAGTTACAGAATCCCCTAAGACTTCACCATCTGTACCAGTAATCGTAGAGCTATCAACAGTAATTAAATGATCGCCCATCGCTGTATTGATCTGGGTAAATGCTTCAATCCACGTATTAGTCAAGTCAGCATCAATTGTTCCTGACAAGGTCAATTGATTGTCTGCAGAACCTGTGTTGTGGATATGGTTGTAATTACTGCTTGTGAAACCATCAATACCGAGGGTAAGCGTATCAGCCGAACCACTCTCAATTACCGTCTGAACATCGCTAACAGTCTTGCCTGATAAATCAGCTGAATCAACAAAGGTCAGGGTAGTGTCGTAATCAAGAGCATCAGATTGGCCAACAATAGTGCTGAGATTAATAACTTCTGCACCTGTTAGGGTCACATCAGTGTTATCAGTATTGCCGTAGGTATCCAAATCCAATGTTGAACCGGAAGCACCAAAGGTTAAGCCAGTTCCGGTTGATGAAAAGTCATACAATCCGCTAGTCAAATACAGAGTAGCTGCTTCATCAGCATTAAAGGTAATTTGATCAATGTTGTAAACGTCATTTGCACTTAATTCATATGCAAAGGCACCTGTAGATGCGGTGTTCAATAAATTGATATTGGAGAGTTGAGCAAGCCTCAAGTCATAGGTGCCTGAAGCGTTCGCAGTGATGGTATTAACACTACCTGCATCAATAAGACCCATATCAATCGTGCCAGAATATTGACCATCAGCATTGAGGGTAATAGTATCTGTTCCAGAACCAAAATATACGTTTTGACTATTAGAACCTTCTGTTAGGTCAAGGCCTACGCTATTGTCGCCAAGACCTAATAAAGCAAACGATGTATCGATGCCGATATACCAATTAGCCACGCTTGTGTCTAAGTTGTAATTGGTCAGCGCACCATACTCATTAGTATCAACTACAACTGTAGCATTACTGGTGAGATAGCTATATTCCGTTTCAATACCAGAAGCATGATCGCTTGCATCCAAAATGTAAATCAAATGATCAGTAGCAACTGTTACAACAGAATCTTCTCCCTGAATCAAGATTGTCCAAGTACCGGCCGTCACAGAACCTTCAACCCGATTAGAGCTATATACAAAGGAGTCAACAATATTCGCACCGTTATCTGCGAAGATTGTGTTTGTACCGGCACCAAGGTTAAAGTCGCCATGAGTGATGTAGTGGCCGATATAAAGCTCATCGTCACCACCACCAAAGTTGACGTTTTGGTAATTGTCTAAGCTAACAATAGGATCAGAGCGCAGTCCCACTACGTTGTCACCCGCACCTAGATCATTACCTACGCTATCGACACCAATATTCCAATTCGGCACATTGGCAGCCAAATAGTAATACTGTAAGGCGTTTTCAGTGGTGTTCACGGTTAGGGTGTTAACACCATCGGTCGTCATTACTGACCCAGAAATTGTGTCCATCTCTAGCATTGAGTAAGCCTCAGCGGTAGAGATTGTTACCCCAGCATCATGACCAAACTCCAGAATCCAGCTACCTGCTGCAGTAACAGTGGAGGCAGAAATATCTGCGCCATTATCGGCATGAATAATGTTGTAACCATAACCCAGATCGAATGAACCTGATGTGGCATAGGACAAAACATCCAGAGTGTCATCACCAGAGCCAAAACGAACGTTTTGAGCATTGTTAGGAGCAGTATCAGTGCTTAAGGTAACTCGGTTATCGCCGTTACCTAAATCCGCACCAGTAAAGTAAGAAATACCTACACCCCAATCTCCAACGGAGCTTGCTAAGACGTAAGAATCATAGCCGCCTGATGCTCCTAAGGCGCCACCATAGTAGTAGCCGGTATTGACATCTAGGTTTTGCTCGCCAACAGCGCCATCCCCTACCACAGAGTAAGCATGCCCAGCAGCTTGCAGCTGATAAGAGGCCGCTTGTGCAGTAGAAAATTGGGCCACTTCTAGTGTCCAGCTGCCGCTACCGCTGTCTGCAGAAATGCTTGCATCAATAATGCTCACACCATCATGCAAAACCATGGTGTTGATACCAGCCTGCAAGGCAAATGTGCCGGAGTAGCTACCAGCATCATCGAGAATAAGTCTATCGTTTGCTTGGCTACCAGTAACACTTTGCTCCACTTGACCTACAGTAAAGGTGTTGTAGTCATCTTCTCCGCCACCTAAGATCCAATTACCAATATTGGCATCTAGCACATCGCTATTGGTTGATGTGTTTGTGAAGCTGATGGTGGTCGTAGAAAAACGATCATGGGCATTGATCAGTCCAGCATCTTCAAAGATTTCATACTGACCAACAGTCATTTGCGTGAAACTAGCAAAGTAGTCAGTAAAGATAGATTGATATTGAACAGCCTCTGGAGAATAGTCAGTCCAGTGCAAATCGCCATCGGCAAAGTTGCCATTAGTAAAACCACTGTCCTCACCCGATATCACGAAGTTAGATACAGAAAAACCAGAAGGGATATCGAATCCAACTACAGCAATATTGTCATAACCAGTGCCAATAAAGTCAAAGTTATAGTCACCGGTTTCAACGTTGTAGCTCAGCTGCTTTACATCACCATTAATTTCAATAGCTAGGGCTGCACCAGTTTGATTGCTGTAAGTGTTATCTACATGATAAGAAACGTGATAAGTCGCATCGCTTACAGTCGAAAAGCTCTGACCCATCACAGAAACGTAGCCTTCGTATGCGTCTGTTTCAGCTGTATTAGCGCCGGAGTCAATATACCAAGTGCCAACTGCTGTTACGAGGTAGTTTTGTGCATTAATTTCTAAAGCAGTAGTACCGCTATCGCTTACAGAGATGCCTGCAGATGAAATATCTTGGTTGCTGCCAGTCAAAATTAACGTGTTTTGACCGCCGCCCAAATCAATATCGCCATTGATATTGAAATCAAGCGCGTGCAGTGTGTCATTGCCATCGCCCGCAACAACGGTTTGGAACAATGTCCCTAGGGTTACATCATTGTTGTTGCCACCCCAGTTATCGCCATTAATATATGAACCAATTCCCCAAGAGTGGACATTGGCATCTAAGGTGTAATTTGTTAGAGCGCCGTAACCTGTATAGACGTTTGCTACAGAGCCAGAACCTCCGCCAGTAATATCACTTGTCGCATAGTCACCAATCAACTTGTCGGTTGCAGTGTAAAAAGTGGCGCCTTCAGCCAGATTCAGAACCCATGTTCCACCATTGTTAACGGTGATTGAAGTCTCAACAATTCTGTCGCCTGTTTCGACATTCAGCGTATTGTTGCCATCGCCAAAATTAATACTTGAATCGTAGTAATTTACATTCGATTGTAAGTTAACGATATTGTCACCGTGGGCGATATCAACATACTGACTTTCTCCGCGCATGAAAATTTCATTACCAGCAGCACCGCCCATAGTTTCAGAATATGCATAATCAACAAAACCATTGTTGTAACCTGATCCTAGGTCTACAGAAGCGCCTTGATAAGAAGCTAAGTTTCGAACTTGAATGTTATCCAGTTGATCGCTATCGCCCAGTGTTAACGTTCCTGTTGTACCGTTAGTGAGGGTGATTCTGTCGATATTGGCAATCTGGATTTGTGAGCCTGATGTAGCATTGCCGAGCAGAACAAAGGTAGCAGAATCAAAACTTTGGAACTCAACGATGTCGTAGCCACCTGCACCACCATCAATATAGGAATAGTCCGCGCCAATATCAGTAGAGCTTTCTACGATAATGTCATTATACGCAGAGCCCGTGACGGCCTGAAGTTGTGATGAAACGCTACCAACTACATCAATATAAATCGAGCCACCATAAGTTTCTTGCAAAGTAACACCGCTAAAGTCAATCGACTTCACGCTAGATTCATTGAAGATGCCACCGAGATAACGGGTTTGCACATTCATCACACCATATTGGTCCATTGAGAAGCCAGTAAAGGCATCGCCATAGACGGTATAGGTTTGAGCGGTACGGTTCCAAGCAGCAGTCAAGCTGCGTCCACCAAAGTTCTCGTTAACCAGATCGAGCTGATTAACACCCTCCAACAAGACCATCGATAGATTGGAGCCTAGATAAGTATTGCCCTCACCACCACCCGCTTGCAAAATAATCGTGCTATCCGAATACTCTCCTTCACCTACGGCAACCCATACATAGCCATCCCAATTAACACCTAAATATCCAGAATGGGTCAGATCGAAGGTGCTCTCGCCAATAATGGTGCGAGCATAGTGGAAGTCTACTTTTAGAGTATCGCCAGTAAAGATAGTTTCTTGGTCATTAGCGAAGCCTGCTTTGAAATTATAAATAACGTCAACGCCATCATTAAAGGCGATCGAACCACCCACTCCGATAACAGATTCGGAAAAGTCAAAGCTTGATGCGATATGGCTGTCTGTCTGGCCTTGGTAAATTGTATTTTGATAGCTACGTGAAGCTGAGACATAAATTGTGTCTGCGCCTGTGCCGGCAGTGAGCGTATCGTTACCGAAGGTTGCCGTTATCGTATCGTTTCCTGCTCCAGTGAGGATGACATCATTTCCTACTGTATAGAAATCACCATCTGACTGCTGTACGAAGTCGTTACCAGCTCCGGTATAGACAGTATCGTTGCCAGCCCCTGTATATACATGTAGATTAACAGTGTTACTTCCTGTGAAGGCGCCCAAATCCATAAAGTTAGCATTGCTATCTCCATAAGCAGCAACATAATCTGCGTTTGTGACTGCGTACTGTCCTCCGCCAGATGCCAAAAGCCCTTGAATGCTTGTGTAAAAGTCGGAAATATTATCAATATGCAGATTTCCTGTGATACTTCCAACCCACTGTGCTTCGTAGGCAGTTGTAATGCCATCCACCTGAATATTGCTCGCATGATTCAGCGTCTGCATCGAAGCAGAATAAAAAGCTGAACCAGTGTCCTCTAAATCATAGAGAGCGCTACCAACCTTACCAGCAACTTCAAAACTTGCAATTGTTGCTGCATCACTCAGGGATGCCCAATGACCGCCGCAATTATCATTCACAGTTAAGGTATTAATGTGATCGTTTGAATCAAATGTTAGTTGCGCCAAATGGTAGGCAGTGTCTTCTACACTATCAATAACAGTCTGGCCGCTATTAGTGGCAGTTAATACTAGATTGGCAGCAGCCAAATCAAAATAAATGTTATCAGTGATATTGATGTTGTAAGCAGCATTGAGGCTAGCTTGGTCAATCAATGTTGTAGCTGGCGCTTGAGCCCAAGTCGCGACAGTGTAGTCTGAGTAATTATTATTAAAAAGCATAACTACGTAATGGTCACCCGGAGTTAAGGCAATGCCGCCAAGGCCTGTAGAGACCTGCACTAAGTGGTACTGACTGTCGCCAAGGAGTGTAATTCCGTCAATGAGAGCCAAGGGCTCACCAGTAGCGTAGCCAGCATCGGATCCGGACAATGGTCCCGACCATGCAAATACTTCTGCCTTAACAACCTGAGTATCTTGTGAATTAATGAAGAATGTAAAACCATTGAGAACCGATGTTGGTGCTGTAAAGGTTTCACCATAGACGCCAGTCGAACCACCGCCGCCAAAATATAAAATAGTGTTGTTTACCGGGGCATTTAGGTCAAGTGGGAGTGTATTAATGTTATATGTTGGGTCTCCAAAATCTGCTGACCAAGCGAGATTTCCACGCCAATCAACCCAACTGCCCCCAGCGATACTCTCTTGCGTATGCGTTTGCGAGTAGTGGGTACTGCCATCGTAAGGTGAAATGATACTAACACTCAGCGCTGAAGCGCTATCACTAATACTGTAACTTACAGTTGTCACTTCACCAGCTGTTTTAAAGCCATCTAAAGTTTGAGCTTGGGCAATAGTAGCCGCATCAGTAGCTACTACGGAGTTAGCGGTATAGCCAGAGAAGTCGAGGCCCGCTAGGCTGCTTGCGCTATCCGAGATGGTTCCGAAGGAATGGATGGCTTGGAGATCAGTAACACTTGTGGTGCCTGAAGCATCGATACTGCCAACGTTACTTGCTAAAACCGCAGGTGATCCACCAGAAATTAAAGACAAAATATCAGTAGCAACACCAGTAATACCAGTATAGGTGGTGATAGATGCGGTCGCACCTGCCGCAACAATATCATGTACTTGAGCAGTAGTAGCAACAGTAGTCACGTCAACAGTAGCCGCGCCCAATGCGACAGCTTGGTCAGCTACTACCCTATCAGTAGATACAGAAATAGTTCCTGCGTCAGCAATGTGAGCAGCGGTATCTGCAAGGCTATAGCCAGCAACAACTGCAGCGCCATGATTATTAATTATTTGCAACTGAGCAACTGTGGCATCTGTAGAAACAACAGCGCTTGCAGAATTCGCAAAGGCTGAAGCGCTAGCACCCGCTAAATTGTCAGCGGTATCTTTCAAAGTCACTTCAGCCAGTACTGCGCTGTAGGAACTCAATATCTCTGCCTGAGCAATCGTTGCGTAATCAGATACGCTAATGTAAATAGAGTGGTCAGATATCAGAGCGCCACCGCCAACCAATTCTGCGGCAGTGCCATGCACTCCGAAAAAGCGAGTTGTACCAGTATTGCTATAGCCTTCGATGATTGCAGCGTCATGTACTGACAACATGTAATCACTAACGAAGATGTTACCTACATGAGAGGCAGCAGAAACAAATGCGTCTGAGAAGTCAGCATAGGTGCTAGCTACAACACCAGCAACAGTTGTAGTACCGCTGTTACCTAGGTTGTTAATAGCATTGACAGCATCGCTAACTGATAAATCATTATCAGAGACTGCTACATTTACAATTCCGCTGAAACTGATAATTTCCGTAATATCAATGTAAGTTCCAGCAACTGTGGCAAAGGAATTCGAGCTGCTATGTAAAGTCTGGATGGCTTGGAGATCAGTAACACTTGTGGTGCCTGAAGCATCGATACTGCCAACGTTACTTGCTAAAACCGCAGGTGATCCACCAGAAATTAAAGACAAAATATCAGTAGCAACACCAGTAATACCAGTATAGGTGGTGATAGATGCGGTCGCACCTGCCGCAACAATATCATGTACTTGAGCAGTAGTAGCAACAGTAGTCACGTCAACAGTAGCCGCGCCCAATGCGACAGCTTGGTCAGCTACTACCCTATCAGTAGATACAGAAATAGTTCCTGCGTCAGCAATGTGAGCAGCGGTATCTGCAAGGCTATAGCCAGCAACAACTGCAGCGCCATGATTATTAATTATTTGCAACTGAGCAACTGTGGCATCTGTAGAAACAACAGCGCTTGCAGAATTCGCAAAGGCTGAAGCGCTAGCACCCGCTAAATTGTCAGCGGTATCTTTCAAAGTCACTTCAGCCAGTACTGCGCTGTAGGAATTCAATATCTCTACCTGAGCAATCGTTGCGTAATCCGATACGCTAATGTACACAGCACTGTCAGCAATAAGCGAACCGCCGCCAACCAATTCTGCGGCAGTGCCATGCACTCCGAAAAAGCGAGTTGTACCAGTATTGCTATAGCCAAAAACAATGGAAGCGTCATGTACTGACGTTAGGTAATCACTAACGAAGATGTTGCCTACATGAGAAACAACAGAAACAAATGCGTCAGAGAAGTCAGCATAGGTGCTAGCTACAACACCAGTAACGGTTGTAGTACCGCTGTTACCTAGGTTGTTTATTACAGACACCGCCTGGGTGGTAGATATGTCATCACTGATAGTTACATTAACAATGGAACTAAAGCTACTGATAGCAGTAATGTCAACATAAGCACCAGCAACCGTAGCGAAAGAATTCGAGCTGCTATGCAGATCTTGAATGGTGTGGAAATTAGCAACGCTAGTTGTGCCAGTAGCAGAAATACTACCAACATTCGCAGCAACTACTGCAGGAGATCCACCAGAGATCAAAGCAACGATATCAGTTGCAGCTCCAGTAATACCAGCATAGGTTGTTGAGCCAGGTTGTGCAACTTGCACGCTGATTGTGCCGACCTGTGAAGTAGTAGCGATATCAGTTACGGCAACACTTGATGCAGCATTGATTACGCCAGCATTAGCGGAAACAATATGAGCTGCAGTGTCAGCCAAACTATAAACAATGTTTGAGTAATTAAAGCTATGCAGGGTATTGGCTTGCGAAGCGGAAGCCAGACCAGCAGCTGAGACAACGCGTGCTGTCTGAAGAATAGTTGCGCTGGTAGAGTCCTCATCTATGGCCGCCACAATAGCAGCAGCAGAGTCAGTAATGCTGTATGCATTAGCAGGTGGAAGTACGCCAGCATCGTTATATGCAATTGCATCATCCAATGTGAGTACGGTACCGAACGCCACGGTTGTGAAATTCAAAACGCTGAAGTCCGTTTGGTTTGTTGCGCCAGTTAGGGAGATGACCAAATCCCCACCACTGCCACTTTGGAAACCAGCAATTAAATTCGTATTGACAATTAAGTACTCGCCATGGAAAGAACCATTAGTAACATCTAATAAAATTGCATCAGAGTAACCAGCCCGAAGATTGGACTTAATCGAAGAGTTTGTAGATAGGTATAGCGTTAGATCTGTAGTGGATGCGAGCGTAAAGTAATTCGCATACATCCCTGCCGTCATCGTTGGAACCTGGAAAAACTCCTCTGAGCCATAGCCAAAGTCAACCCCATTAACAACACTTTGGCGGACATAAAACAGTTCAGCATTGGCTTTCAAAGTGATGTTTCTCAAGTCAGAAGAAACAAGGTAATCGGTAGCTACAGGAGTAATAGTGGTCATCGTTATATCCAAACGTTAAAAAATGGCAATTAGTGATGATTTTTACAGGGAAAAAGCGGAAAGTATGTGACGGATATCACATGAAAAAATTAAAAACCTGGGCCCTTTTAACCAAAATTTTACCGTTTTCTTTGGCCAAGACGCCATCAACGAACCACTTGTTGATGGCTCTAGATACCGTTTCCCGAGAGGTGTTGGATAAGTCAGCAAGCATTTGCTGGGTTGGCAAATCCTCCAAGAACATCACTTTATTATGGATTTTGATGTATTTGGATAAAATCCCCAAAATTCGGGCATCTGCCTTGTCCATCAGGAGCAATAGCCGCTCCTTATGCATCTTGTGCATTGTTTCTATCAGAATTTGACAATATTTAGTCATTGCCGCAGGGGAGCGCAATAGGGTCTTTTCAACTTCCGCCGCATTTAAGAGCCAAATATGGGACTCTGAAAGCGCCTGCAGGGTATCTAATCGTGATTTTTTTGCAAATAAGTACATCAGACCAATCAGCTGACCAGCCGGGATATTCGCTACAGAGCTAACCCTTCTCTCATTCCCAAGCTCTATCGATCTTAGTGCGCCCGAACCAACATAGATTAAGTGCTCAAAGCGAGTATTTGCCTTGTAAATGATCCCCCCTTTAGGTACTTTGATGATTTGGGAGTTGCTTACTAGACCACTCAAATGATGGGTATCTACCAGATTAAACAAGGGAAGACTATGCAATACAGAAACTTTGGGATCCATGAGCCTTAGTCTTTCTGAAAATTTAAGGCAGTTCTCTCTAAATCCTCTAAGGTCAAGTTACCAGCCTGCTGCTTTAACTTAAGGTAGGCCAGCACAAAGTTATACTTAGCTTGCGCTAGGTCGCGCTGAGCCGTGGCCAAGGTTTTTTCTGCCACCAAAATATCCAAATTAATACGCACTCCGCCACGCACACTACTTCTCATAGCGCGAGTCAACTCAGTTGCTGACTCCACTGCACGCTGCAGTGCAGCAATTCTTCGCTGTCCAGATGAAACAGCATCGTATTGCTTACGAACCTCGGTAATAATCCGTTCTTTGGCAATATCTAAGTCAGCCTTGCTTTTTTCGTAATTAGCGGCTGCCTGCGCTGCCCTGCCTTGAGTCTCTCCACCACTGAAAATCGGCAAAGAAAGCTGTAAACCAGCAGAAGTGGTATTACTGTTTTGATATATAGAGCTCACAAAATTCGACTTTTGTACGTTCCATCCAGCAATAAAGTTAACCGTGGGAGAATGCGCTGAATTATTTTTTAAATACTCTTGGCGAGCGCTCTCAATCTGAAACTGACCCATCATAATTTCAGGGTTACTGGCAAGAGCCATATCTTTCCAAAAATCAAATGCCGTAGGATCTAAGGCGGTCGGCTTAAATCCGGTTTGCAATTTCTTAACAGTCTGCACAGAAGAAATAGGTTGCCCAATAATGGCCTCTAATTTGCGCTTGGTATTTTCTACATCACTTTCCGCTTCAATCACTTGCGCATCAGCCAACTCATAGGCTGACAAGGATTCCAACTTATCTGTAATCGTCCCCTCGCCCAACTCGAACGTACGGGTATTGACCTTAATTTGTTCTTGATAGGCAGCTTTTTGCTTCTGTATAAAGCGCAGTTGGTCTTGGGCGTACAGCAGATCCGTATATGCCTGCGCAACGCGCACTAAGAGGTCTTGCGTTTGATAGAGAAACTTAGCTTGACTTTGATTTGCCTGGGCCATGCCTTGACGATATTGAGCAATAGCCTGCAAATTAAAGAGAGGTAGTGTTACATTAACGCCGCCGTTGGTGCTAGGGTACGCTTCAGAGAAGGTTGTGTATGGCCCATTGGTATATGCAGGGCCATTGACCTTACTATCATTGGCTTGTTGGGTATAAGTACCTGAAACTTTAGGCATCAAGGCGGATCGACCGATCATCCGATTAGCCTGCCCCGCCTCATTTTCTTTAATAGCGGACCTAAAGGTAGGGTCGTTACTTAAGGCGGCATCATATGCAGTCAATAAATCGAGCGCAGATGCGGGCATCGCTAAGCTAGCGATACACAAGAAAAGAATGCAATGTCTTTTAAGCACGATCATTCCTCGATCAAAGACCCTTTGGCACGATCGAAAATAGGGCGCAATAAATAATTCATCAAGCTTCGCTCACCAGTCACCACAAAGACTTCAACTGGCATACCGGCACGTACGGTATTTTCTTTTAATAGCTTCATACCAGCTTCAGTAACTTGAGCCTGCATTTTGTAATAGGGCTCGCCAGTACGCTCATCAGTCGTGCGATCCGAGGAGATCATCATGACACGCCCTGGAATTCGGGGGGTAACGCGTTGATTGAGAGCAGAAAAAATCATTTGGACTGGTAAATCAATATGCACCTTATCAATTAATACAACAGGCACACGTGCTTCAACAATCAAGGGGCGATCGTCAGGGACTACCTCCATCAATTTCGCCCCCGCTTGGACAACCTGTCCTTTAGTAAAGACCGTCAGATTAATAACTTGCCCATCCACAGGGGCTTTAATAGTGGCGTTATCTAAATCAAACTGAAAAGCAGGTAATTTTTTTTCCAACTCTGCCAATAAATTGCGTTGACGCATCAGATTGCCTTCATTCTCGGCCAATTGACCCATCACCTGTTGCTTTGTCCGCTCTACCTCTAGATATCGACTACGCGGAATATACCCCTCATTGCTTAAGGTCCTCAGATCAGCACTTTGTGCTTTAAGGTAATTAAGCTGCTCTTTTTGACTAGAGATTGATAGCTCTAACCCCCGAATTTGTCCTTGCACGCCTTGCATTTGGTCGCGTGTTCCGTCTGCCTGAGCAACGGCTTGCAAGTCATTCATCCTGATGATTACTTGCCCCGCTTTGACATGGTCGCCGTCCTTAACCAAAATCTCGTCAATCACTCCATTAGCAATCGGCTGAACAACCTTGCGCTGTCCGTCGGTTATCACTACACCCGAAGCTGAAACGCCTTTGTCTAAGGGGGCGAAAGTAGCCCACAATAGAAAACCGCCAAAGCCAATCAGCAAAATGAGCCATCCCAAACGGGCATAGTGCTCCTCATCTTTTGCATCAGGAGATGGCGCATCTTCTGCAGGCTTTGTATCTAGATGCAACACTCGAAGAGTGGAGTGAAACAAATTCAAAAGGAAAGTTTTCATGATGCCTACAGTCTTATTGAGCGGCAGGGCTAGGGCCCTGAGCTAGCGGAGGTTTATTTTGTGCCTTAGCCATCGCTTCTAAAACTTGCTCAGTTGGTCCAAAGGCAATTGCCGCTCCATTTTGAAGTACCAACAATTTATCTGTTACTCGAATAATGGATGGTCTGTGGCTAATAATAATGACCGTTCTTTGGCGCTTCTTGAGCTCCAGAATCGATTGTGCAAGCGCTAATTCGCCAGCCTCATCTAAGTTGGAATTAGGCTCATCTAGGACGATAAAGACTGGATCTCCATACAATGCACGGGCCAAGCCGATGCGCTGCTTTTGTCCACCGGATAATCCAGCACCACCATCGCCCACACGAGTTTCATAGCCCTCAGGCATTTGGAGGATTAATTCATGCACACCAGCAAGCTTGGCAGCTGCAACAACCTTAAATGAATCTACCTCACCAAAACGCGCAATATTTTCAGCAATAGTGCCCGCAAAGAGTTCAATATCTTGCGGTAGGTATCCCATAAATGGGCCTAATTCATCCTTGCTCCATTGGAAAACATCAGCTCCGTCTATGCGAACGCTTCCCATAGCCACTGGCCAGACTCCAACGAGTAAGCGGGCCAAGGTTGACTTGCCAGAGCCACTCGCCCCAATCATGCCCATGATTTCACCGGCACGAAGTTCAAAATTGATATTACGAACAACGGTTCTATTAGACCCAGGCGGCGCAGCAGCCACTTGCTCCACCCTCAGACTACCCTCTGGATCCGGCAAGCTCATGCCTGCTTTTCTGGGCGGGTGTCTTTTCAGAAGGTCTTCAAGTCTTTTATAAGCACTGACTACGCCCTGCCACTGCTTCCAAACTCCAATGATTTGCTCCACTGGACTTAAGGTTCTCCCCAGAAGAATGGAAGCTGCAATCATGACGCCACCAGATAACTCTCCCTTAATCACCAAAAGAGCGGCAACACCCAAAATCAAGGACTGCACACTGGTTCTGACAAACTTTGTGATGGCCGTAATGACAGCTGCCTTACGACTGGCTTCTGCCTGGAGATGCAAAAAACGATTGTGGAGCGAGAACCAGCGTTCGCGAATCTGAGGAAGCATTCCCATGGCTTCAATCACTTCAGCATTTCGCAAGTTGTTGGTTGCCATGCTGGTAGATTGAATCGATACGGCGCTTGCTTCATTGAGCGCTGCTGAAGAAACCCACTGGTTTAACCAAGCTAGAGCTACCAAAATAACGATTGAAACTAAAGCGAATAGGCCAACCCAAGGGTTAAAGATAAAAATAACTAATAAATAGAGAGGGAACCAAGGGGCATCAAAGAAAGCAAACATGCCGCTACCAGTCACAAATTGACGAATAGTAGTGAGGTCATTCAGGGCCTGGCCAGCATTGACACCAGCTCCACGCAAGTTTTGCTCAAAAGCAGCGGTGTAGATACGTTGATTCAAAAAAGCATCAATTTTGGCGCCGATACGAATCACAATCATGCTTCTGACATGCTCAAGAGCAGAAATCAAGCCATATAGGCCCAAGGCAATAAAGCTGAGCATGAATAGGGTGAAATCGTTTCTGCTGGCTAGTACTCGGTCATAAACCTGCATCATGTAGATGGAGGGAACAAGCATGAGCAAATTGATGATTGCTGTGAAAATACCAATACTTCTAAAGGCTTTTTTAAACTGAAGTAAGGCTTCAGTGATTTCATTTTTAGGGATGTTGTTCCGCAAAACCCCCAGCGCAGATGCTTTCATTTCATATCTTTATGGCAAAATCAAGAGTTGCATATTAGCATAAATGTGATTAATATCACTTTTATTGTTTTGAACATGGAACTTAAAAAATGCGTTTTACTCTGGGCGCCACCGCCATCTCTTGTCTTATCCTTCTCACTAGCGGTTGTAGCACCCCAGTCACACCAACCTATACCTCCCATGGAAAAGAAGGCTATCAATTAGTGTGTGGAGGCTTTTTGGAGACGGGTGATCTGAGTAACTGCTACCAGAAGGCCGGGGAGATCTGTACAACAAGGGGTTACACGGTAACCCAGACCAATATCAGCTCAATTATTGTGGAATGCAAGTCGCCTGATGAGGTTAATCTCGAAACCCGTTCGATCCCAAATAAGTAATTAATTTGTAAAGGCATCCAAGAGCACTTCACTACTTTAGTAAATGAGAATGGGGAAGGAGTTGTCCTTGCAACAACTCATTAATAACATCATCAAATCTATTTTTTTAGTATTTCATTGGTGAGATATTCAAATTTTTTAATAGCAACATCCCAATTTAAAACATCCTCGTAATGATTTAAAGTGCTTAGAGATAATGCTTCGTATTCTGGGGAATTACTAAATTTATCAAAGATATACTGACAGTAATCGTCAATACTGGCAGAAGGATCAAATGCATAGCCATTTACACCACTCTTAACAACAGAAGCAATTCCCCCCGAAAGCCTTGTAATGGAAGGCAAACCCCAAGAGCTAGCCTCTGCAAAAACAAGTCCATAGCATTCGGCCATGGATGGAACGAGCAGAAAATGAGAACAAAGAAATAACTCATCTAGGATCTGATTATCCTGCTGAATATTTTTGTTTAAAAATCCATGTTTTATTAAAAATGATGGATTGTGGTCAATAAGTGGAGTGCATCCAACTATATGTAACTCTGTTACTAAACCCATTCTATTTAGATTATCTGCGATTTTAAGAGCTAAATCTCCACCTTTTCTAATCCAATCTACGCCGATAAAAAGAAGTTTACACACACCCTTTCTTTTATTAAATATATTGTCTTTTATTAATTCAATATCTCTATTTTGATTAATATTTGCTCCAAATTGAATCACTTTAACTTTATTTGACTGTGTACCATATCCATCTAATGCCGATTGGGCAGCCCATGCCGATGAAAAAATCGCAAGTGAAACATTTTCTAATGCAGAGGACTCTAATTTATTACCTGAATTTCTTGTTTCAGAACATAAATTAGTGAATTCTGGATAATACTGCTGCACTCCATAAAATGTTGCATCGCACCATGTAACTATCGGCTGATCCAGGGCATTCAGATTAGAGACTGGAAGAGTGCTTGTAGATAAAATGAGATCGCAATCTATATCTTTTAGCTTTTTTCTAATTTGCTGAGAGTAAGAGTTTATTTGCAGCACATCACGATCTCTTAAATATTTTTTGCCTAGTAAATATTTGTAGATAACTGATTTTAAGCCTGTGAATAAATTGTATTTTTTTTGAAGAGGTCCCAGAAAAATAAGATCGTGACCTCTTCTTATGAGCGCTTGAGATAAGAAAAAAGGAATTCCAGACCAAGCGAGAATATTCTTTGGATCTTCTAATGTTAAAAAGGCAATTTTCATTTTACGTATTATTTTCGATTCGGAATATTCGTAAACTCGAGATCGTTTGATCCTCAATTTGATTGGCGTCACTAAATAGTGAGCTCAATTTTATAAATTTATTTCTAGATTAATGTGGATTCTATTTAATAATAGCATTAATGACGTTATAAAAAATATTTTCTAATTATCTATACCGTCATAGTATAGTGATGGAAAGCTTAGTGACCTCCGCCTTTAGAAATAACTAACATACCTCGCCAAATTATCCATAAATCGAGGCACAATAAACTAAAAGAAGATCGCTTTAAATACTGGTCCACATACTCATATTCATAAATAGGATTACCGAGCTCGGAAGTACCTTTATTAATATGACCCAAACCTAACAAGCCACCCTTGAGAAGTTTTCTAGTCACATTGCCCTGAGCCAAGTCGCGGTCATAGTGAATTACCGCTAATGGTCTAGGGCCTACAAGACTCATATCCCCCTTGAGAACACTGTAAAACTGAGGCAATTCATCCAAATAAAACGCCTTTACAAACCGACCGATATGGGTTCGGCTTTCATTTGACCACTCTGCAGAATACGCCCTCCAGTCCCCATGAGACGCTCCCGCAGGGTCAATGTATTTCATCTTAATAAGCCGAATTTTATATTTTGGCACTATTTGCCCAGCACTTACTGCGTTGTAATAGAAAAACATAGGGCCGGAATTCTCTGGAATGAGCCAGCCCTCAATCAAAAAAGCAAATTTTAATAATAGAAATACAGGTATTGAAAGTGCTAAAAAAATTAGGGCGATTAACTTATCAAAAAATATTTTGCAAAAACGTCCAGGTAAGGGACCTCCTAATTCGAAGATATGTTTAAATTTCGCTCGAATCTCGTCAGTTGGGGGTTGATAAGGGAATGCCTCACTAGGCTCCTTAGATTTATCCATAAATACTCTTTAAATAATTAATTAAAATCTGATGCATAAGAAGATACTTAAAAACATAGACTACAAGCCCATCAACTCCGATTCAAAACGAGAAAGGATTTCATTAATATCAAAGTGTTTGATTGCATAATCCCGGGCTGAGGATCCAAGATGTTGTCTTTTTTCAGGATTATCAGCAAGCTCAATAATAGCTGATGCCAAGTCTTCCGAGTTATTGGGCGCAACTAAAATGCCACCCCCACTTTTTGCCACCGTTTTATAAATACCCGTTCCATACTCTGCTGTTGCTACTACCGGTCGACCACTTGCAAATATCCCAGTTAGCTTGGAGGGCATTACCAAATCCGCAGCACCGGCCAACTGTGGTAGCAAGTGGATATCAGCAACATTCAATAGCTCATTGAGACAATTAAAAGGCTGCAAGGGAATCCAGTGAATATTTTTTAATTCGAGCGCCATTTTGCGAAGGCGGGGAAATGCCGCACCATCTCCGCACATAACAAAAAAAATACTTTTCTCATCATGCAGTTTCCGGGCTGCGTCTATCACAGTTTCCAGGCCTTGCTTCTCTCCCATATTGCCTGAATATAGAGCAATGATTGCTTCATCAGGAATTCCCCATTCTGAGCGATAACTTATCACACGATTGGAAGAGTGTTTTGATTCGTGAATACTAATAGGCTTAATAAATGCAGTATCAACCCAATTAGGGAAGAAATAAGTTTTGTGAGTCGCTACCCTCTTAGATTGCAGCAACAACAACATATTATCTGAGATTGTAGAAACTCTATCAAAGCACTTCATCACCAATCGTTCGCAAACTAGGGCGATGCGCTTAAGCGTATGCGATTTCACCAAACCTAAATCAAAAGCACCATCTACCTCAAAGTCTTGTATATGTAACCAAGTCTTTGCCCCTGAAAGCAGGGCCACTATCAATCCCCCTGGAGTGCATATTAAGGCTGGCTCAACGACCCAAACCACATCAGGACGCCAAAAAATCTGTCGCAGCATAATAGGTATGCTGGTAAGTGCAAAACTTGCAAGATTTAAAACCCTCTTTAAGCCACTTGGGTTAGGTGGCACATAAAGTGGGCAACGCCATACTTGAACACCACCCAAAATTTCTCTTCTATACCAATTTTTACCATTCACTTTCCACTGGGGATAATACGGCATGGCTGTTACCACCCGAACATCATGGCCTCGAGTAACAAGCCAGCGCGCCATCTCACCAGTGTATTTTCCGACTCCCGTTAATTCTGGCTCGTAGTTAATCCCGTATAGCAATATCTTCATATAGGTTTTTGGATGTCATTAATCTTTTGACTCTAATTCGAATAATGCATCCATTTCAATTATTTCCCCCGTATTGGGGGAGACATGAAAATTTAAAGGTTTTATAAATCGAAAGCCATGTTTTTTTAATAAAGTCACAATTGTTTCAAAATCTCGCTCCCCGTCGTAAAGCTTTGAAAATG